>JAZROH010000116.1:0-89410 GCA_045648645.1 Clostridia bacterium
GTGTGTATTTTTGTTGTGGTGACTTAACTATAACACAAAATTAAGAGTTTCCGTATATTTTTTTTGAACATGCAATTTCTGTTATGAGCTTTGCTCGTAACAAAATTGCGTGTAGTGTAACACATCTATTGTAAACCTACAGGGGCATAATATATTTTTTTAAAATTACTATTGAATTATTATCTGAAATCGTGTATAATAATATAGTCGTACAAGTCGGGGAGTTAGCGGTGCCCTGTACCCGCAATCCGCTATAGCGGGGATGATGCCCTTTTGGAGGACTGTTTTTGTATGGTTGGCTTTTGTAAGCGGTGATAACGGTCAGGTCTTACGCGACATAAACCCGTGAACCTCGTCAGGTGGGGAACCAAGCAGCGATAAGCGGTCATTTGTGTGTGCCGTGAGGTCGCCTGGCACCAGCTGGCTGCAAAAATACCGCATATAAAATCAACTACGAAAAAAGGGCGTACGATTTTTTTATGAAGATATTGTACAAGAGGGAATAAAGCATGGCATATACTGCGCTTTACAGAACATGGCGTCCACTTACGTTTGATGACGTAGTCGGGCAGTCGCATATAACAAACACGCTTAAAAATGAAATAATGACGGGTCGCGTCGGACATGCTTATCTGTTTTGCGGAACGCGCGGAACAGGGAAAACTTCAACGGCGCGTATTTTAAGTCGTGCCATGAACTGTCTTGCACCCGATAATGGGAATCCATGTAATGCTTGTGAAAATTGCCGTGGAATTTTAGATGGCAAAATTTTAGACATAACGGAAATTGATGCAGCGAGCAATAACGGGGTTGACAGTATTCGTGATTTGCGCGAGGAAGCCCGTTTTGAAGGCACAAGACTTAAAAATAGAATTTACATTATTGATGAAGTGCATATGCTGTCGACGAGTGCTTTTAATGCACTTTTGAAAATCTTGGAAGAGCCGCCGCGCCATGTGCATTTTATTCTAGCGACCACTGAGGCACATAAAGTACCGGAAACCATTTTATCACGCTGCCAGCGTTTTGATTTTAAACGTATTCGTACGCCGGACATTGAAGCGCAAATGCATAAGATTTTGATGGCAGACGGTTTTTTGGCAGAAGAACGCGGCATTCGCCTTATGGCAGAAAAAGCGGACGGCTCCATGCGTGATGCACTTAGTATTTTAGATCAGTGCATGGCAATTGGCGGGAAAACGTTACGTTATGAAGATATAGCGGATTTTATTGGGGCTACGGATTCGGAAGTGTTATATAGACTTACGTCCTCTATCGCAGAAAATAACATTGGAAAAGCAATTTCTACGCTTTCGACATATGCAGAAGAGGGGAAATCCTTTTTGCGGCTGGCTGAGGATTTTACAAAATATTTACGAAGCCTTATGATGTGCCGATATGTTCCAAATCCTGCGCAAACGCTGGATATAACAGAAGAAGCGGCGGAGGAATTGGAAGGACTTTCGCAAAAAATTTCAGGAGAGCATCTCGTTTTTTGTTTAGAGGAAGCCGTTGAGATGACAGCAAAAATGCGGCACCTTTCTGACCCACGCGTGGCTTTTGAAATTGCAGTTGTTAAAATGATAAATCCCGTTTACGCTGCGGGAACAGAAGCACTTGCGGCAAGACTTGCGCAAGTAGAACAAATGCTTAAAAACGGCATTAATGTTGTGCAGGTTGCGGAGAATAAAGAACAATCTGTAAGAAAAGTGCCGGAAAGTAAAGTGGTAAAACCAAAAGAACAATTACATCAGAAGAATAGCGAAGATGGACTCGCAGCGGCTTTTGAGAAAAATAAAGAAGCAATTGTAGCTTTTTGTATGAAAAACAACCATTTACAGGTTATAATGGCACTGGAAAGCGTGACAGGTGTTACGGACCGAAACGGAAGACTTTGTCTTTTATTTGATGATAAAGATGAACTTGCGGCAGCGCGTGGAATGCTACTGGGAGAAAGCCTTTCAGCTTTTAAAACGGCGTTGTCTGAAAAAGCCGGTATTTCGGCAGAGGTTGAATTAGATATTAAAACAGGCGAATTAAAGCGCGAAAGTGATCCGCTTCTTTCGCTGGAAGATTTTTAAGGAGGTTTTTTAAAATGGCTAAAGGTGGATTTCCGAGAATGCAGGGCGGCAACATGGGCAATATGATTAAACAGGCACAGAAAATGCAGCAGGATATGTTACGTATGCAGGAAGAATTAGAACAAAAAACAGTTGAGGCTACAGTAGGTGGCGGCAGTGTTACGGTTATAGTAAATGGTAAAAAAGAACTGCAAAAAATTTCGATTCAACCGGAAGCAGTTGACCCGGATGATGTAGAAATGCTTGAAGATTTAATTTTGGCAGCCGTAAATGAGGGAATGCGAAAAGCGGAAGAAATGGCAACTTCTGAAATGAATAAAATTGCCGGTGGAATGAATATTCCGGGACTTTTCTAAGAAAAGAGGAATCACTATATGTATGCGCCTCCAATTGCAAATCTAATTGAAATGTTTGCAAAAATGCCGGGGATTGGTAGAAAATCTGCTGCCCGGCTTGCTTTTCATGTGATGTCGCTTTCCGATAAAGAATTAGAAGCGATGGTTTCTGCAATTTGTGATGTGAAAGAAAATATTAAACTTTGTAGTATTTGCCAATGTTATACGGATGAACAACCTTGTCGCATCTGCAGCGAGGTCAAACGTGATAAAAATGTTATTTGTGTTGTAGAAAGTCCGAAAGATGTGGAAGCAATGGAAAAAACGCATGAATTTTTCGGCGTTTATCATGTTTTGCATGGAGCAATCTCCCCGATTGATGGTATTGGACCGGATGATATCAAAATTAAAGAATTGCTTTCGCGTATTGCAGAGGGAGAGGCTCAAGAGGTTATCATGGCAACCAACCCCAGTGTGGAAGGAGAGGCAACTGCTTTGTATATTGCAAAGCTTCTTAAACCTTTTGGGGTGAAAATTACTCGTATTGCGCACGGTATACCGGTTGGCGGAGATTTAGAGTATACAGACGAAATTACATTGGCGCGTGCTATGGATGGCAGGAGAGAAATCACGTTATGAACTATATTACAGAAGTTAAACGTCTTGTACAAAATAAAAAAGCGTATGTCCGTACTTTTGGCTGTCAATTAAATGAAAACGATAGTGAAAAACTTTTAGGGATGCTATCGGAGATGGGATACAGCATAACGGAATGCCCGGAAGAAGCGGATTTTGCCCTTTTAAATACATGCGCCATTCGAGAAAATGCGGAAAAGAAAACCTTTGGCGCACTTGGTGTTTTTAAGCATTATAAAGAAAAAAATCCAGGACTTGTTGTTGCAATGAGCGGCTGCATGACCGGAGAAGCACACGTAATTGAAAGTCTTGCTAAAACATATAAACATGTAGATATTGTTTTTGGAGCCAACAATATTCAGGCTCTGCCACGCCTGTTATTTCAGCATTTGACGGAAAACAGGCGTGTTTTTGATACAGAATATGATGCAAATATACTACCCGAGAATCTGCCGACCATGCGAAAATTTTCTTTCAAAGCAGGTGTGCCTGTTATGTACGGGTGCAATAATTTTTGTACATATTGTATTGTTCCGTATGTGCGAGGCAGAGAACGGAGTCGTGAAGTTGCAGATATAATAAAAGAGGTTACCGTACTTCGCGAGAATGGCTGTAAAGAAGTGATGCTACTGGGGCAGAATGTGAATTCATATCGCGGCGGCGGAGAAGAGTTTGCCCGTCTTTTGGAAAAGGTCAGTGATACAGGCATAGAACGTATTCGATTTATGACATCGCATCCAAAAGATTTAAATCCCGCAGTACTTAAGGTTATGGCGGAGAGAGAGAATATATGCAAATGTTTGCATTTGCCTGTGCAATCCGGAAATAACAGGGTGCTTGCAAGCATGAATCGCAGATACACAAGAGAAAAATATCTTTCAATTGTAAATCTTGCGCGAGAATATATGCCTGATATAGCTATTACAACGGATATTATTGTTGGTTTTCCGGGTGAAACGACGACTGAATTTGAGGATACAATTTCTTTGCTTAAAGAAGTTCGTTATGATGCTATTTTTTCTTTCATTTTTTCACCCAGAAAAGGAACGCCAGCTGAAAAAATGGAAGAAGTAATAAGCGAAGAAGAAAAGAAAATGAATTTCGAGCGTCTTTTAGAAGTGCAAAATCTTATTTCCGCTGAGAAAAACGAGCTGTTATTGGGAAAAGAGATGCGCGTTTTGTGTGAAGGGGTAAGCAAGACGGACGAAAAAATGATGACAGGTCGCACGGAGGGCGGAAAAATTGTAAACTTTAAGGGCGAACCGTTTCAATACGGACAGTTTGTTGATGTGAAAATTACAGAAACAAAAACCTGGAATTTGCAAGGAGAAGCGATATGTCGCTAAGGCTTATATACGGAAAAATCGGTAGCGGAAAAACGAGCTTTTGTATAAAAGAAGCGCTGGAAAGCGGGAAACATATTTATTTTATAACTCCGGAACAATTCACTTTTACGGCTGAAAAGCGCATTTGCGAACTTGTGAATGTGCACGGTCTTGGCGGCGTGGAAGTATTAAGCCTTAAAAGACTTGCATCTCGTTTTTTGTCGGAAGTGGAAGGGGCAGCTTTACCACGTCTGGATAGCCGAACAAAAACAATTTTATTACATAAAATAATAGTAGATAATGCTTCAAAATTGACAGTTCTAAAAGGTCTTTCTAAAGAACAGGGTGTAGCTTCAACGCTCGGTAAGCTTTTCAGCGAAATGAAACGATATAATATAACGGCAGAAGCACTTCGGGAAGCGGCAACAAAGCTTGTACATATTGAAAAGAAACTTTTTGATATTGCGCTGCTTTTTGAGGCGTATGAAAAGACTGTCAAGCAAAAGTTTATGGATCGAGATGACGACCTTTTTCGTTTTGCTCATCTTTTGCAAGACGGTGATATGTTTTGTGATTCTGAAATATATCTAGACAAGTTTGACGGTTTTGATGCTTCAGAATATGCAGTTATAGAAGCACTTTTGAAAAAAGGTATACGCATTACTGTAACGATGTGTTTTCATCCCGAAGATGAAACGCTTTCGGCTTTTGCCCTCCATTCACAAATGAAAAAACGGCTTCTGGCAATTGCAAGTGCAAGTGGCGCCAATGTGGAAACGCCTGTTATATTGGAACGCGTACGTCCTGCAAGCCAGGAACTTCTGTTTTTAGAAGATGCTTATTTTAAATATCCTTCTTCTGTCTATGGGGATAAACCCGAATGTCTTTCTCTCGTATGTGCAGAAAATCCTCTTGGAGAGATTCATAATGTGGCTCGAAAAATTCTTTATCTTTGTCGGGAAAAAGGCTATCTTTATCGAGATATTGCAATAACAGCCAGAAATACCGACCTGTATGCAAGATATATTGAAGCGGTATTGCCCTCATACGGAATCCCTTTCTTCATGGATCGAACTATTAATATTTTAGAGCATCCTTTCACTGTATTTGTTCTTTCGGCATTAGAGATACTTACAAAAGGATTTACGTATGAAACAATGTTTCGGTATATAAAATCCGGTTTTCTTCGCATACAGGATGAGGCTGTTGATGCTTTAGAAAATTATGTTCTTGCTACCGGAATTCGTGGCGAAATTTGGAAAAACGAGGAGAAGTGGAACGTTCGTGCATCCATGTATGCCACACAGGAAACAGAAGAAACTGCGTTTTTGCATCTTGCTGATAAAACCAGAAGACAGATTGTTGCACCGCTATTACGTCTCGAAGATAGATTGAAAGCAGGAAAGACAGCGGCAGATAAATGCGAAGCTTTGTATTCTTTTTTGGAGGAAATGAAGGCTTCGCGCCGCATTTCGGCTTTAGCCCGCTTGTTTGAAAAAAACGGAGATTTTGTTACAGCCGCAGAGTATCGCGGTGTATATAATGATTTGATTGATGCTCTGGATGGCGTGTGCGATGCGTTTGGAGAAGAGAATATTAGCATATCTAGGCTCCTAAACGTACTTCGTACGGCACTTGGAGAAGTTGAAACAGGTGTTATACCTGCAGCACAGGACGGTGTTTCTGTCGGTAGTATAAACAGAATAAAAGGTTATGCTGTAAAAGCTTTATTTGTTATTGGTACGCAGGATGGCGTTTTCCCCGCACCACCTGAAAAAAGCGGGATTTTAACCGATATGGAGCGTAGCGCGCTTTCTGATTTCGGTATGGAACTGGCAAGCAGCGAACATCAATCACTTTTTGAAGAAGAGCATTTAATTTATAAATGCCTTTCAATTCCTTCTGCTTTTTTAGAGTTTAGTTATCCTGCGGCAAGTATGGAGGGGAATACGCAAAGACCATCACGCATTTATCAAAGAGTATTGCAGCTTTTTCCAAAGCTATGTGAAAAAAATCTTCTTCTTGGTCTTTCATCGGTTGAAAAAATTTCCGTTCCCGATATAACACTAAGGCATCTTTTGCATGACCTTAAAAACGAGCGTGCAGATAATGCAATGCTGTCAGCATACGGGTGGTTTTCTGAAAAGTATCCTGAAAAGCTTCAAGCTGCTTTACAATCACTTCACTATACCAATCAAACGATGCGTCTTTCGAAAGAAACGATGCACGCGTATCTGGGTAAAGCACTAACCAGCAGTGTATCCCGGCTGGAAAAGCTTGCGGCATGTCCTTTTGCCTATTTTGGCACCTATATATTGGGTGCAAAGGAACGGAAAATTATGAAGCCTGCAGCGGCCGATTCCGGTCGGTTTCTGCATGATTTCTTAGATGTATTTTCAAGGCGGCTTCGCGAAAACGGAATGGCTTGGCAAGATGTGGATGACGCATATATAGAACAAGAATTTTCTGAAATTGTTCCGCTTCTTGACAGGCGCTTGAATACGTATATGCTAGAAAACTCTTCTCGATATGCACATCTCTTTGTGCGTCTTAGGAGTGCAGTTCGCCTAGGGATACAGATGCTCGTCAAACACATGAAAAAATGTGCTTTTGAACCGCTTGGATATGAACTCTCTTTTGGAGAAGGTGGAGATTTAAAACCGCTTACCTTTACTTTGCCGGGTGGCGGCAAGGTTACCTTGTCCGGAAGAATTGACCGCGCAGAAGCCCTTTCGCTTCCTGAAAAACAAGGGACGCTTGTGCGAATTATTGATTATAAATCCGGTGCAAAAACATTTGAACTCGATGATATATACAGGGGATTAAACCTGCAACTTGCAGTGTATATTTCGGCACTTTGTACACCCGAAAATGCATTTGTGGTGGGGAAGAACGCTAAACCCGCGGGGATGCTCTATTTTCGCTTAGTTGACCCTGTGGTCGAAGCATCACCTTTGGAAAACAATGCAGTTATTGAGAATTTGCGCACGAAAAAATTTAAATTACAAGGGCTTGTACTTAGCGATGAAACGGTATTAAAGGAAATGGATAGTGAAATTGGAAAAAGCTCCAATATCCTTCCGGCTCGTATTACATCAACCGGTATAAGTGGAAGTGTGGCAGATGCGAAACAATTTGAAACTTTATCTGCATTTGTGAAAAAAACAGTACAAAAGCTACTATCCTCTTTGGCGGACGGAAATATAGATATTGCACCGTATCGAAAAACCACAAGTTCTGCATGTGATTTCTGCAAATTATCTGCCTTTTGTGCACATGACGGTAGCGGTTATCGAAACTTTGAAAAACAGGCCGCCCAAGAAATATGGAACGAAATGGAGGCGGAAGCATGAATGTACAATGGACCAAAGAGCAAGAAAAAGCAGTGTATGGGGAAAAGGCAAACTGTCTTGTTTCCGCAGCTGCTGGAAGTGGCAAAACACAAGTACTAACCGGAAGAATTTTGCACCGAATCATGCATGATAAAATTGATATTCATCGTATATTAGTAGTGACCTTTACGAATGCTGCGGCTTCAGAAATGCGCGAGCGTATTGCGAAAAGTCTTGCGGATGCGCTTGCAGAATCTCCGAAGGATGAACATTTACAACGGCAAATTTCCCTTTTGGGCTCAGCTTCCATTACAACGATGGATGCGTTTTGTTTGCAGCTTCTCCGCACGTATTTTGTTGAAGCCGGTGTGGATGCAGGCTTTCGTGTTGCAGATGCAACAGAAGCAAATTTATTGCGCACCGAAGCGGCACAACTGGCGCTGGAGGAAATGTATCGCAGAGAAGATGCGGAATTTTTGGAATTTGCATCTTGCTACAGCAGTATGCGCGATGATAGTGTTTTATGTGATACCGTCATTTCGTTATATAGTTTTGCAGAGAGTATGCCTGACCCTTCGGCATGGCTTTCAGAGAAAGCAGTAATGTATGATTTGCCAGACGGTACTGCTTTTGAAAACAGTCCCTTTGCGCTGGCAATACAAGAGGGTGTATTGCAAGAAATCCAAAGTGCGGCAAAACGCTGTGAAGAGGCAGCTATCAATTTTTCGGAAGCATCCAGCTATGTTGAAGTATTTGAAAAAGATAGGATTGCCCTTTTATCCCTCTGCGACCATTCCGCGACTTGGGACGGGCTTTTAGATGCGATTGATATGTTTTCATGGGCAAGAAGGCAAAAAGAAACAAACTTAGATTTAGCGCAGGAAGCAGAGTCAGTTCGAAAAGACATTAAAAAACAGGTCGAGGATGCTTTTTTGCGCATTGCTTTAACAGCCGAAGACTCTGCGAAAATAATGCGAAATGCCGCGTCGCATGTTCGCGCACTTTGTGCATTTACCGAATTGTTTGCGGATATATACAGAGAGAAGAAACGAGATAAAAATATCCTGGATTATAGCGACCTTGAGCATTTTGCAATTCGACTTTTATCTGTAGAAACAGCAGACGGGGATAAACCATCAGAAATTGCATGTTCTCTTCGAGAAAAATTTGATGAAATTTATATTGATGAATATCAAGACAGCAACGATGTACAGGAAAAACTTTTCATGCTTATATCCGGAGAAAGTATTGGGGAACCGAATATGTTTATGGTTGGGGACATGAAACAAAGCATATACGGTTTTCGAAAGACGAGCCCTGAACTCTTTATTCGTAAAAGCGAAACATATAAGGATACAGGTCCTAACCGTCGTGTTACGCTTTCGCAGAATTTTAGAAGCCGACCGGAAATACTTTCTTTTGTTAATACAATTTTCAAAAAAATAATGTCGCGTGAAATCGGTGGAATTTCTTATACAGAAAATGAAATGCTTTATCCCGGTGCAGAATATCCTAAAACAGATGAAAACCTTATTTCGTTTGCAATTGCGGATACAGATGGAAACGCGGCGAAGCGTCTGGAAGCAGAGGCGTTTGTAATCGCGAATGAAATAAAAAAAGCACTATCTACGGATGTTTATGATATGAGAAGCAAAGCCTATCGCAAGGCGCGATTTGGTGATATTGCAGTTATTATGCGTTCTGCGCGAGATATGGCATTGCCGCTTCAGGAAGCATGTGCCGCACTGAATATTCCACTTTACTGTGACATGGGCGGCGGTTATTTTGACACAATAGAGATTTCTGTTTTTTTATCTCTTTTACGAACACTTGATAATCCGCAGGATGATATCCCGCTCTTGGCTTCTATGCGTGCGCCGTTTTTTGCCTTTACCGAAGAGGAGCTTGCACAAATACGGCTTTGCGACAGAAAGAGTTTATTTTACTTTGCTGTAGTAAAAACTGCAGAGGAAAAAACAGCACTTGGTAAGAAGTGCGCAGCGTTTCTGAAAAAGATAAAAAAATGGAGAAGACAAGCTGCATTTTTACCGACAGACACTTTGATTTTACGCCTTTTTGAAGAAACAGGCTATCTGCTTTTTGTAAGCGGAACAGAAGGCGGTGAAGTGAAACGGGCAAATCTCGAACTTTTATTTGAGAAAGCGCATCAATTTGAAAAAACATCCTTTCGCGGCTTGTTTCATTTTTTGCAGTACATTGAAAGAATTTCCACTCGTGGAGAGGATTTTGGGGAGGCTAAACTTATCAGCGAAGGTGAAAATGTTGTTCGCCTTATGAGCATACATAAAAGCAAAGGCTTGCAGTTCCCGATTGTCATTTTAGCTGGAACTGAACGTAGATTCAATCGAAAATCAGTACAAGGGCCATTTCTTTTCCATAAAGATTTGGGTATAGGCATATCCCATATTGAACCCAAAAGAAGAATACGATATGAAACACCTGCCCGCGCCGCAATTGCTTTGCAAAAGCATAGGGAAGAGATGGGAGAGGAACTTCGCGTTTTATATGTGGCGTTGACGCGTGCTAAAGAACGATTGATTATTGCAGCGGCATTAGATGCTAAAACCTTAGAAAAAAATAATACATCGTCACTTTCGGCAGCAGATGTACTTCATGCAGAAAATTTTTTAGCCCTTTTAATCGGAACAACACAAAGGGATGGTAACATTCCGGTAATAATTTATAATCAATTTGAAAAAGCAGATTCGGTTAAAAGTTTTAACAAATTACCAAAACCTATAGAACCAAGTGATGAGATACGAGGGATTTTAGAGTATCGATATCCCTTTCCGGATTTACAAAAAATTCCGTCTAAAATCTCAGTGACGGAATATAAAAGACTGAAAGAAGAAGGCGATGAAATATCCCTTCCGCTTTATAAAAAAACGGAACTGAAAAAACCGCGTTTCCGTTCTTTGGAAGGAAACATTCATGGTGCAAGTCTTGGAACTCTCATGCATTTTATTATGCAAAAGCTTCCATACCAAACGGTCAGGACGCGTGATGAAATCAAAGCCTTTGTGGAGAGCCTTGCAAATAAGCAAATTATATCGGAGGAACAGGCGGCAGCTGTTGACATAGAAAAACTTTTTATGTTTTGGGACGGAGAAATGGGGCATCGAATTCGAGGGGCAGAGAAAGTATACCGAGAAACACCCTTTACACAAACCGTGCCCGCATCACTCCTTACCGGAGATAGTGCGCATAAAGACCAAAAAATTGTTATTCAGGGAATAATTGACTGTTTCTTCTTTGAAAAAAATGGCATTGTTCTTTTGGACTATAAAACGGATGCGCTGTGCCCCGAAAATGTAATGATAAAACGCTATAAAACACAGCTTGATTGCTATGCTATGGCACTCGGTCAAAAATATTTTTCAGAAATTTCGCAAAAAGTTATTTACTTATTTGCAAATAATGGTATAATAGTAGTAAATTAAAATAATTGAAGGGAAGGTATTTTTACATATGGAGAAAAAAAGACGCACCTATAGCGCTAAAAAAGAACAGGCAAACGGGAATAAGATTTTAGCGGTTATGGGCACAATTGTTGGTTTGATTTTAATATTTTTCATTGCCTTTTTAATTTCACTTAATTTGTTTAATAGTTCCGGCGATACGCCTGAGGAAAGCATGACACCGCCGCCCTCGATTTCGGATGCTTCGCCCACACCAACGCCGGTTGATGGTTCTCCTTCTCCCACACCTGTGGATACGGAAGAACCGGAAGAGGATGAGGAAGAAGAGGAAAGACCCACGCAAACTTCTCGTCCCACAGAGCGACCGGAGGAAACACGTCGGCCGACTTCGACAGAACGTCCGTCTTCGACATCTCGCCCCACACAAACCAGCAGACCTACGGAAACGACTCACCCGACTTCAACACCCACCAGAACGATAGCGCCTACTGAAGCACCTTCTACACCTAAACCCACTGAGGCACCGCAGACTTCTGCACCGACTAAAACGCCACAGCCGACTGTTTATGTAGATCCCGATAAGGTTTCTGATACAGGTCTATAATACAAAGTGTTAAAAGTATTGAATATAAATTTATCGCCCATGCGGCAGATTGGAGACAATATGGAAAAACAGTACAAAAGAGTGATGCTGAAAATCAGCGGCGAGGCGCTGGCAGGCGAGAATGGTTTTGGTTTGGATTTTGACACCATTCAGGCAATTGCAGAAACAATTTCTAAATGCGTAAAAGAAGGTTTTGAAATAGCGCTTGTTGTAGGCGGCGGCAATTTCTGGCGTGGCAGAAGCGGAAAGAAGATGGATCGGACACGTGCCGATCACATGGGAATGCTTGCAACGGTTATCAATGCGCTTGCACTGCAGGATTCTCTGGGCGCAGTTGGTGTTGATACACGCGTGCAGACAGGTATTGAAATGCGTCAAATTGCTGAGCCTTATATCCGTGGCCGTGCAGATAGACATCTTGAAAAAGGGCGTGTTGTGATTTTCGGTTGCGGCACAGGAAACCCGTATTTTTCAACAGATACAGCTGCTGCGCTTCGTGCGGCGGAAATTGGAGCTGAAATTATTTTGCTTGCAAAGAAAGTAGATGGTGTATACGATAAAGATCCGCACATCTACGATGATGCTGTTAAATTTGATAAACTTACTTATATTGACGTTTTAAACCGCGGGCTTGGTGTTATGGATTCTACAGCCACATCGCTTTGTATGGATAACAAAATTCCAATTCGAGTTTTTGGTTTAGAGGATCCGGAAAATATTCTTCGTGCTATGCGCGGAGAGGACATAGGAACTATTGTTGAATAATTAAGGAGGAATCGATATGTATAAAGTTTATGAAGACAAAATGGAAAAGGTTATGACATTCTTTAAAGAGGAACTGGGCAGCATTCGCGCGGGACGTGCAAGCGCTGCGGTTTTGGATAGAATATCTGTAGAATATTATGGTTCAGAATCTCCAATTAATCAGGTTGCATCCATTACATCACCCGACCCCCATATGCTTGTAATACAGCCTTGGGATGCAAGCTTGGTAAAAGAAATTGAAAAAGCTATTTTAAAGAGCGAACTTGGTATTACACCTACAAACGACGGTAAATCTGTTCGTCTTTCCTTCCCGGCACTTACTGAAGAACGCCGAAAAGAACTTGTGAAATCTGTTTCGAAAAAGGCAGAGGATGCAAAGGTTGGCATTCGGAATGTGCGCCGTGATGCCATGGATGCCTTTAAAAAGCAGGAGAAAAAGGGTGAAATCACAGAAGATGATATGAAGGGTATCGAGAAGGATGTGCAGAAGCTTACAGACCAGTACATTAAACGCGTTGAGGATGAAGCGAAAGCAAAAGAAAAAGAAATTTTAGCAATATGATGTATTTACGTAAGAAAAAAGTTGACATGACAAGTTTGCCTCGGCATATTGCCATTATTATGGATGGAAATGGTCGCTGGGCAAAAAAAAGAGGACTCCCACGAAGTGCCGGTCATGTCAAGGGCGCTGATAATTTTAGAAGAATTGTACGTTTTTGCGGTGAGATAGGAATTTCCTATCTTACCGTATATGCGTTTTCAACTGAGAATTGGACGCGTCCAAAAGAAGAGGTTGACGCGCTTATGCGTCTTTTGGCTGAATATCTTGAAAGAGCATATAAAGAACTGGATGAAAGAGTGCGTGTTCGCATTATAGGCGAGCGAGAAATGCTTTCTCCCGAGCTTCTTGAAAAAGTAGAAGCTTTGGAAGCGTATACGGAAGATCGTACAGGAATGGTTTTGAATATAGCGCTTAGTTATGGAGGCCGACAGGAGATACTTCATGCCGCTCGCGTATGCGCTAAAAAAGTTGAGAGTGGAGAAATGAAAGCGGATGATGTAACGCTTGAAACTCTTGGAGAAGCTTTATATACAGGCGATCAACCCGATCCGGATTTGATAATTCGTCCGAGTGGAGAAAAGCGTATTAGTAATTTTCTTCTGTGGCAATCGGCATATGCTGAGTTTTGGTATTCCAATGTGCTTTGGCCGTCCTTTAAACCTGCACATTTGATGGATGCCATATCTGAATTTCAGGGTAGAAACAGACGCTTTGGCGGTGTTTGATTTCTTAAGTATTAAGCGCAATTAAAGGAGTGTTTCCTGTGCTAAAATCAAGAGTTTTATCGGGATTTATTGGCGCAATTATTTTGTTCATCGTAGTGCTTAGTGGTGTATTGCCGCTTCGAATCGGTGTAGCACTAATTTCCATGCTTATGCTCGCCGAAGTTTTCCGAGCCGTAAATTTACGAACTATATTGATTTTTCCTTCGTTACTTTTAGTGGTATTTCTTAGTGCAGATATACTGTCTTCAACAGTACGCGAAACAGCAATTTATATTTATTTGCTTATTCTGTTTTTGATTTTATTGATAAAGCATAAAAGTTTACATATAAGCGACGCATCTCTTGCTTTTTTGATGACGATATATATAGGCAGTTTTATGGGATGTATTACTAAAATCAGAATGACATCTGCCGGCGCCTATTGGATTTGGTTGATTTTTATTGGTGCTTGGGGCAGCGATGTTTTTGCTTATTTTAGCGGAAAATTTTTTGGTAAGAGGAAACTGATGCCTTCGGTTAGTCCCAAAAAGACCGTGGCGGGTGCTATAGGTGGCGCAGCTGGTGCCGCGCTTGGATTTTTGATTTTCGGTTTTTTTGCCGCAGATAAGATGGGGGAAATTCATCTTGCAAGTCTATTTGTAGCCGGATTGGTTATTGCTGTTTTTGGACAACTTGGTGACCTGGTCGCATCAGTCATAAAAAGACAGTATGGCATGAAGGATTATGGTAAAATTATGCCCGGTCATGGCGGCGCTATGGACCGATTTGACAGCGTTCTTTTTGTAGCACCTTTGTTATTTTTGTATATGCAATTTGTTTTATAACAGGAGAAAGGATAAACCACTTGAAAAAAGTTTGTATTTTAGGGTCAACGGGCTCGATAGGCACACAAACGCTTGATATTGTAGAGTATACAGGACAATATGAAGTAACTGCACTTGTGGCAGCACGGAATATTACCCTCTTAGAAAAACAGATTCGTCAATTTCGTCCTAAATGTGCAGCGGTATATGATGAAGAACTTGCAAAAGTTCTTCGAGAAAATGTAAAGGACACAAAAACAAATATTCTAGCAGGCTTGGATGGTGTAAGAGAGGCTGCATCAAATAGTGGCGCCGATATAACGGTAACTGCGATGGTAGGAAGTATTGGAATTCTGCCTACACTAGATGCTATAGAAGCGGGAAGTGATATTGCACTTGCAAACAAAGAAACCATGGTTTGTGCAGGTGATCTTGTTCGCGCTGCCGCGAAAAGGAAAAACATCCGAATTGTTCCCGTAGATAGCGAGCATAGTGCAATTTTTCAATGTATTGGTGAAAAGAAAGAAGCGGTAAAACGCATTTTTCTTACGGCGTCCGGTGGTCCTTTTGCCGGAAAAACAAGAAATGAGCTTACAAATATTTCTGTTAAAGAAGCACTCTGTCATCCCAATTGGAGTATGGGGGCGAAAATTACAATTGATAGTGCAACCATGATGAATAAAGGGCTTGAAGTAATTGAAGCTGTACAGTTATTTGGTGTTCGCCCGGAAAACATTGAAGTAGTTGTGCATAGACAAAGCATAGTGCATTCTATGGTGGAGTTTCACGATAATTCTGTAATTGCACAACTTGGCTGGCCGGATATGCGGCTTCCAATCGGTTACGCACTTTCTTATCCGAACTGTGTTCCAACGCCAACAAAGCCGCTTGATTTCTCCTCTTTAATGACACTTACCTTTGAAAAACCGGATACAGATACGTTTGGATGTCTTCGCCTTGGATATGCTGCTGCAATTGAAGGGGGAACGATGCCAACAGTATTCAGTAGTGCCGGAGAAGCGGCAGTTGAACTGTTTCTCTCTGAAAAATGCACATTTCTTGAAATTGAGACACTGGTTGAAAAAACCATGCAGGCACATAACAAGGTCATAAATCCTTCAATTTCGTGTATAATAGATACAGATAAATGGGCGCGTACGCAGGTAAAGACGCTTTGGGAAGGAAATATAAGATGACGATTCTGTTTGGGATTCTTTTGTTTGGCGTATTGATTTTTGTGCATGAATTGGGGCATTTTCTTACAGCTCGATTTTTTGGGATTAAAGTACATGCGTTTTCAATAGGGATGGGACCGGCTGTTTTTAAAAAAGAACATAAAGGAATAGAATATTCTGTCAGAGCATTACCAATTGGCGGATATGTAAAGCTTGAAGGGGAAGATGAAAAATCCGATGATCCTGCAGCATTTGGGAATAAGACGCCACTTGCTCGTATTCTTGTTCTTTTTGCCGGTGGATTCATGAATGTATTAATTGGCTTTCTTATTTTCGTTCTTGTATTTTCCGGTGTAAGACAAGTAAGTGTCCCGATTGTAGATTCTGTGCTTTCCGGTTCACCGGCTGAAACAGCCGGTATTTTACCCGGCGATGAAATAATTAAAATTAATGGACAATCTATTCATATTCAAAATGATGTATCCCTCGCGCTTATGAAAAATGGGTCTGGTCCCATTGATGTGGCGATACGGCGGGGGGCTGACAAGGTTTCAATGATTTTAACACCACAGTATGATGCCGGAACCGGTAGCTTTATTCTTGGTTTTTATCCGCAAATTAAAACCATAACGCCTGCCCTTTCAATCAAAACGGCGTTTTATAATACTTTTTTTGTTGTAAAGCTTGTCTATTTTTCGCTTGGAGAAATGATTTCAGGAAATGTAAAACTTGCAGATATGGCGGGCCCTGTCGGTATTGTTAGCGAAATGAATGCGGTTGCAAAATCGGAGATGCCGCTTTTGAATATGCTAAATTTCATGGGGCTTATTGCGGTAAATCTGGGTGTTATGAATCTTTTGCCCATTCCCGCACTGGATGGTGGACGCATTTTCTTTGTATTGGTTGAACTTTTAAGAAGAAAACCCATAAAGCCCGAACATGAAGGCATAATCCATTTCATTGGTTTTGCACTACTCATTTTGTTGATGCTGTTAATTACGTTTTCGGATATTAAAAAATTATTTGCTTAGAGAGGAATTATCATGAGAAAGAATGCAAGAGAAGATGCTTTTCGGCTACTGTTTGAACAGCATGTAAATCCTGAGAATGCAGCTGAAAAATTAAAAAGATACTTTGAAACGGCAAAGGAAGAACAAAAAGCAGAGGAACCCTTTTATGTAAATCGTCCGTCTGCAGCTGATATTGCATATACGGAGAAGATTGTCGAGGGAGTTCAAGAAAACCTTCAGGAAATAGACGCCCTGATTGAAACGAATCTTAAAGATTGGGAAATGGATCGTGTTTCTAAAATTAGCATAGCAGTTTTACGCCTTTCCATATTCGAAATTTTACATATGGAAGATATTCCGGCGGAGGTTTCTGCGAGTGAAGCTGTTACTATTGCTAAAAAATATGATAGCCCTAGTGCCGGCGCTTTTGTAAACGGAGTTTTGGGAAATATAATTAAATCGAAATAATGGAACGTAGAATCGTGGCTGTAAGCCAGCTAAATGCTTATATAAAAAATAGTTTAGATAGTGATTTCCTGTTGCAAAATGTATGGGTAAAAGGAGAAATTTCAAACTTTAAGCTTCATTACTCCGGGCATATGTACTTTAGCTTAAAAGATGATGGCGGGATAATTAAAGCAGTTATGTTTAAAAGTGCTGGAATGGCGCTTCGGTTTAGACCGGAAAACGGAATGCAGGTACTGGCACGTGGCAGGGTTTCTGTTTTTCCCCGTGATGGTGTGTATCAGCTTTACGCTGAAGAAATGGAACCGGAGGGCGTTGGTGCATTATATATTGCTTTTGAACAAATGAAAGCGAAGCTTGCGGCCGAAGGCCTTTTTAGTGAAGAAAGAAAGAAGCCTATTCCTGTTTATCCCAAAAACATTGGCGTTGTAACAAGTGCAACGGGTGCAGCAGTGCAGGATATTTTGAATATTTTACAGCGTAGATGGCCTCTTGCCCAAATACAAGTTTATCCCGTTTTGGTGCAAGGCGAAGGCGCTGCACAGGAAATTGCGAAAGCCATTCGTCATCTTAACGCTGAGAAAGCCGCAGATGTTTTAATTGTTGGGCGTGGAGGCGGCTCACAAGAAGATTTATGGGCTTTTAATGAAGAGATTGTAGCACGAGCGGTTGCGGAATCTCAAATTCCTGTAATTTCTGCAGTGGGACATGAAACTGACTTTACAATTTGCGACTTTGTTTCGGACCTTCGTGCTCCAACTCCGTCAGCTGCCGCAGAACTCGCTGTTCCGGATGTCACAGAGGTTCAAATGAAGCTTTCTGCATTTGAAAAACGTTTATCTTCTGTTTTATCTTTATCTGTGAGTCGAAGCCGTGAACAGCTCACACTACTTGCGAATCGTATGTCCGCTTTAAAAAGAAGAACAGATGATTTACAGTATGCGCTCGATGGGCTTACTACACGTGCAGTAAATGCTGTATTTTTATATATAGAGGGGAAAAATCAAAACGTTTTACAAAATGCAGCAAAACTCGATGCTTTGTCACCGCTCAGAGTCTTAACGCGAGGATATACGGTTGCATTAAAAAGTGGAGAGGCAGTCCGCACGGTTGAAGAAATTGAAAACGGAGATATGCTTAGTGTACTTTTTGCGGATGGTAGTGCACAATGCAAAGTGGAAACAATCGAAAGGAATGAATTGTGATTGAATTTTGAAGAATCGATGTTGGAACTTGAAAAAATTGTTAAACAATTAGAAGAGGGAACACTCCCCATCGAAGAATCCATTGGGGCGTTTGAAAAGGGCATTCGTTTGATACAAAACTGCAGAACGCTTTTGGATTTTGCACAAAAAAAGGTAACTACTTTAATCGGAGATATCAATAATGAGAAAGAAACAGATTGAAGATTATTTAAATAAACTTATTCCCGAAGAAGGAAAATTATATGAAGCGATGCGTTATAGCCTTTGTGCAGGAGGAAAAAGACTGCGTCCACAGCTTGCTATGATGGCAGCCGCTGCACTCGGCGGCAAAGAAACGGACGCACTTTGTTATGGAGCGGCACTGGAATGTATACATACATATTCGCTCATTCATGACGACCTTCCCTGTATGGATGATGATGATTACCGTCGTGGACGCCTTACGTGTCATAAAAAATTTGACGAAGCAACAGCAGTTCTTGCAGGGGATGGCTTGTTAACACTTGCGTTTGATATCGCAGCAAATGCTCCCCTTACTGCCAAACAGAATTTAGCTGCCGTAAAAGTTCTTTCTGAAACTGCAGGCGCATATGGTATGGTACAGGGGCAGGTTTTAGACATGACACTATCTTCGCCGAAAGAAACGGAAATTCTAAACATGTATCGCTTTAAAACCGGTGCTCTTCTTCGTGCAGCAGTATCCCTCGGCGCAATTGCTGCTGGTGGCAAGGGTGATGAATTAGAAATATACGCGGTAAATCTTGGGTTGGCTTTTCAAATTCAAGATGATATATTAGATATTGTCGGGGATGCGTCAGTTTTAGGAAAGCCGGTTCAAAGTGATATAAAGAATGAAAAAAATACGATTGTATCTATTATTGGCCTGGATGAGGCAAGACGCTGGGTGCGGAGATACACAGAAACCGCTGTGAAATCCTTGGATTTTCTTGGCGGGCACGGCGAAGCACTCTCAGCGCTTGCGGGCAGTCTTATTGAAAGGGAGATGTAATTATGTATGTTTGTGCACTTAATGGAAGTCCGAATGCGGATGGGAATACGGTTTATCTTTTAAAAAGTGTTTTAGAGCAATTAGAGGGGGAAGAAACTGAAATTATACATATTGCTAAAGCAATGGAAGCCCTCCCCAAGGCGTTTTGTACTTCTTGTGCCACACCTTGCACCAAAGCTTGCTTTAAAGGGACCGAAGTCGAAGAAGCTTTTGAAAAAATGAGGCGCGCCGATGTGATTTTATTTGGAAGTCCTGTCTATTTTGGCGGACCGTCTGCGCAAATAAAAGCCTTTTTTGATAAAAGCCGTTCCTATCGCGGGGAGAAGGCTTTTGTTGGTAAATATGGGGCGGCACTTGTTTGTGGCGCATCCAAATATGGAGGACAAGAAGCAACGGTAAGCAGTCTGCATCATTCCATGCTTGTGCAAGGGATGACGATTATTGGGCCCGGCTCCCATTTGTATGATGCGGGGCATTTAGGCGTATGTGCATCCAGACCTGCGAATGAAGATGATTTTGCAAAATCTCGTTGCACGTCCTTAGCGGCACGGATTATGGAACTGTGTAAATAAAAGTGGGGGCTGTACATATGAACATTCGCCTGCAGCAAGAAGAAAATGAAAGAAAATTTTTATCTCCGTTTGCCACACTATCGGCTGAGAGTAGAGGCAGACTTCGTTCATCTTCGCCGTGCGATATCCGGACTGAATTTCAACGGGATAGAGATAAAATTATTCATTCAAAAGCGTTTCGAAGGCTTAAGCATAAAACGCAAGTTTTTATAACGCCTGAAGGCGACCATTATCGAACGCGTCTTACACATACTCTTGAAGTCGCGCAAATTGCCAGAACGATTGCACGTGCCCTTCGATTAAATGAAGATTTAACAGAAGCAATTTCATTAGGACATGATTTGGGGCACACTCCTTTTGGGCATGAAGGAGAACGTGCACTTGATAGGGTAAGTCATCTTGGGTTTAAGCATAATGAACAAAGTCTTCGTGTTGTTGATGTATTAGAAAATGGAGTGGGACTCAATTTGACGGAAGAAGTACGCGATGGAATACTGTGTCATACAGGAGACCGAAAAGCGTTCACCCTAGAAGGGGAAATAATTTGTCTTGCAGACCGAATTGCTTATATAAACCATGATATTGATGATGCCATTCGAGGCGGCATTATTCGTGCGGACGCACTTCCGCACGAATGTGTCAAAGTTTTGGGCGAAACGCACAGCCGTCGTATAGATACAATGGTACGGGATATAATTGAAAACAGCATGGATAAACCGCATATATCCATGAGCGAGGAAGTTCATGCAGCGATGCTTAGACTTCGCACGTATATGTTTGATGCAGTTTATATTGGTTCAGAGGCAAAAGCGGAGGAGAAAAAAGCAGGGGATATGATTGAAAGCTTGTTCCTTTTCTTTTTGGAAAATTTCCACCTGCTTCCCGGTGGTACTGATGGGGCGGATGCAGAAAAAGAACGACAAATTATAGATTATATTGCAGGCATGACAGATACCTACGCAACACATATCTATAAAAAGCACTTCATCCCGAAGGGATGGTATAGATAAAAGTTTTTTGTATAATATTGTAAATTTTGGTCAAACTTAAACACTGTCGGGAAATTATGGATTTTAAACCCGACGGTGTTTTCTTTTGCAGAAAATTAGTAAAAAAGTTTGGAAAAAAAGAAGGAATTATATAATGCATGTCGAAATAAGACATGAGAAAATTTTGTTTAAATACTGCGAAAGAGAGGAACAAAATGGCAGAGCGAATACCGGAACAATTGATCCAGGATATTATTGCAGCTAACGACATTGTTGCGCTGGTAAGTCAATATGTTCAGCTTCGTCGTAGCGGTAGCTCATATGTTGGACTCTGTCCCTTTCATAAAGAAAAAACCCCCTCTTTCCATGTTACGCCGGATAGGCAGTTATACTATTGTTTTGGTTGCGGTACGGGCGGAAATATTGTTGAATTTGTAAAAAATATAGAACATCTTGATTTTGTAGAAGCGATTCGCTTTCTGGCTGAACGAGCCGGAATTCGCATCGATTCTTTATCGTTTTCAAGTGAAGACAAAAAACAATATGAATTAAAACAAAAGTATTTACAAATCAATAAAGATGCAGCACGCTTCTTTCGTGATAAATTATTTACCTCCGATGCAAAAAAGGCGCAGGAATATGTAAAAAAGAGAAAACTAACCTTAGAAACTGTAAAAATATATGGAATCGGGTATGCGCCGGATGATTGGGATGCACTTACTAAACATCTTCTTCAAAGTGGATATGCGCGGGATGAACTTGTGCAAGCGGGTGTTGCTGCGTTTACGAAAACGGGGAAAGTTATTGATCGTTTTCGGGACAGGCTTATGTTTCCGATTATTGATGTTCGAGGAAATGTAATCGGCTTTGGCGGCAGAATTTTGGGGGATGGCAATGTTAAATATCTTAACTCTCCCGAAACACCGGTTTTTAATAAAGGGCAAAATTTGTTCTCAATGCAGATTGCAAAACGAAGTCAGGAACTTATTTTGGTAGAAGGATATATGGATGTTATTTCTTTGTTCCAAAATGGCGTTCAAAATGCAGTAGCATCGCTAGGGACAGCGCTTACAAGTGAGCAGGCTCGTCTTATTGCAAAATATGCGGAGAAAGTGACGGTTTGCTATGATACAGATGCCGCAGGAATTAAAGCAGCTATGCGTGCAATTGAAGTTTTTCGCGGTATAGATATAAAACTTCGCATTCTTTCTCTTCCTGAAGGAAAAGATCCGGATGAATTTATTAAAGCAAACGGAGCGACTAAATTTTTTGAACTTCTTCAAAAAGCGGACACCCCCGCAGGTTTTCAAATTGCACAGCTTCGAAAAAAATATAATATTACAGACGAAACACAAAAAATTGAATATGTGGAAGCTTGCACAAAGGTTATCAGCAGTGTTCAAAGCGGCGTGGAACGCGAGGTTTTACGTGAGCGGCTTGCAAATGAAACAGGCATTCGAGGGTCTGCTATCGAAAATGAAGTGGAAAAGAAACGTTTAAGAACCGAGAAACGTGAAAAATGGAATGTTAAGAGACCGCAAATTAAAACACAAGGCATAATTAAAAGTCATACGGCTGAGAAAATTATCTCACTTTGCCTAAAAGATATTTCTTTGTTTTCGAAGCATCAGAAATTGCTTATGGAGGTTATAGACGACCCTGTTCATATTAGAATTCTCGAATATATTTCCAAAGCTGAGGATGCTGCGCAAATTCTCACTCATTTTAAGGATGAAGAGATGCAAAAGGCGGCAGCGGCACTCAGTATGCCTGTGAATTATGAAAATAATGAATCGGCACTGCAAGAACTTTTAGAGTCACTAAAAAAAGAAAAATATAACAATAAAGTGAAAGAAGCTATTGAATCTGGTGATTTATCAATGTTAAATGATTTGCTAATGAAAAAAAATGTCAACAAGGAAGGAGGGCACTAAGATATGTCGGATGCAGCAAGTAAGAAGGCTATAATAAAAGAACTGGTCGAAAAAGGCAGAAAAAAGGGGATGCTCACCTATAAAGAAATCAATGAATCCCTGGAAGAATTAGAAGTCGATCCGGAACAGATTGAGAAAATCTATGAGTCCATCGAGCATATGGGAATCGAAGTAATCGAGGACATGGATGAGGATTTAAAACAGATCGCCACGAACGAGGAAGAAATTGATTTAAGTCTGCCTGAGGGCATTAATGTAGATGACCATGTTCGCATGTATCTGAAAGAAATTGGTAAAGTGCCGCTATTGTCACCCGAGGAGGAAATTGGACTTGCCCAGCGTATGGTGGATGGGGATGAAGATGCTAAAATGCGTCTTACGGAGGCAAATCTTCGTCTTGTAGTAAGCATCGCCAAACGGTATGTGGGGCGTGGTATGCTCTTTTTGGATTTGATTCAGGAAGGAAATTTAGGTCTTATTAAAGCTGTTGAAAAATTTGATTATTCCAAAGGCTTTAAATTCAGTACCTACGCCACATGGTGGATTCGTCAGGCAATTACCCGTGCCATTGCTGACCAGGCACGTACGATTCGTGTACCAGTTCACATGGTAGAAACCATCAATAAACTCATTCGTGTATCACGTCAGCTGTTGCAGGACCTTGGAAGAGATCCGCTTCCGGAGGAAATTGCCCGGGAAATGAATATGTCTATTGATAAAGTGCGTGAAATTATGAAAATTGCACAGGAACCCGTATCGCTGGAAACACCTATCGGCGAAGAAGAGGATAGTCATCTTGGTGACTTTATTCCGGATGATGATGCACCGGCTCCCAGTGAAATGGCATCTTTTACCCTTTTGAAAGAGCAGCTTATGGATGTATTGGATACACTGACATCTCGTGAAGAAAAGGTGCTTCGTTTACGCTTTGGTCTGGATGATGGAAGACCGCGCACACTGGAAGAGGTGGGCAAGGTTTTTGATGTAACGCGTGAACGCATTCGCCAGATTGAAGCGAAAGCCCTACGTAAACTGCGTCATCCCAGTCGCAGTAAGAAGCTAAAGGATTTCCTTGAATAGGTTTATTACGCCCCGGCTGGCAGCAATTGCTTCCCTTGTACAGCCCGGTGCGTCTGTAATTGATGTAGGAAGCGACCATGCATATATACCGATATTTTTGCTGAAAGAGAAAAGGGCAGTTTGTGCACTGGCTACGGATGTACATGATGGTCCTCTTGCGCGTGCACTTTCCAATATTCGACAGTTTGGTCTTATGGATAAAATCTGTGTACAAAAAGCGAATGGACTAATTGGTGTTAGAACTGAAATCTATAATACAGTGATAATTGCCGGAATGGGCGGGATGCTTATCGCGGATATTCTTTCCGGTGCAGGGTCACTTTCGGGAAAACATTTGATTTTACAACCTATGACAGCGATAACGGAGCTTCGTTTTTTTCTTAGCACAAACGGGTTTCGTATAGTAAGAGAGAAGATTGTGCAGGAAGAAGATAAGCTTTATATTGTTATAGAAGCTGAAAGCGGGGAAGATGCCCCTTATAGTGACGTAGAACTTCTTCTGGGAAGAAATAATAAATCAGAGCCGCTTTATTTGGTTTGGAAAAAGGAAATAGAGGGTAAACTCCAAAAAAAGATTTCCGGGCTTTGTGTGGCTTCGGTTCGTCAAGAAGAGGAAATAGCAAAACTAAATATGATATTGCGGGAGCTTAAAGAATGGTAACAAAGATTATAAACGGGCGTATTATTACAAATATAATCGAAAAAGATAAGGCAGTATACATACAAGATGATAAAATTCTTGCTGTAACTGCTGATGATATTGCAGCAGATGTGGTGTTAGATGCCCAAGGAGCATATGTAAGTCCCGGTTTTGTAGATTTACATACCCATGGTGCCGGCGGGACAGATTTTATGGATGGTACAGAAGAAGATGTAAGAATTGCTCTTTGTGCGCATGCGGCACATGGGACCACGGCGATTATGCCCACGGCTACAACCGCAAACCCCGTATCTTTTCGAAAAAGTATCGAGGATATTGGCGCGGTCATGCGTGAAAAAAATCCAAGTTTACCGGAAGTCCTCGGTGCACATCTTGAAGGTCCTTATTTTTCGCATGCGCAGAGCGGTGCACAGGCACCCGAGTTTATTACGTCGCCTATTGAGAATGAGTATAAAGAGCTGCTCGAAAAATACAAGGGAATCATTGCAAGGTGGAGCTTTGCACCCGAATTGAAAGGCTCTGTAGAATTCTGTAGAACGCTTCTTGATAATGGCGTTATTCCTTCGATTGCACATACGAATGCAACATATGAAGAAATTATGCCTGTTTATGATGCTGGTTGTCGGCTGATGACGCATTTTTATTCCGGTATGTCCCTTCTTACGAGAAAGGAAGGTTTTCGCGTTTTAGGGGCTGTGGAAACAGGATATCTTCTGGATGATATGTATGTAGAAACCATTGCGGACGGTAAACATTTACCGCCTGCGCTTTTGCGCCTGATATACAAAGTAAAAACCTCTGACTATATTTGCATGGTTACAGATTCCATGCGCGGTGCGGGCGTTGATGGTATTCGAGAAATGATATTAGGTCCCATTGCAGATAACCGCATCGCAATTATTGAAGATGGGGTTGCAAAAATGCCGGACAGAGTCAATTTTGCCGGTAGTATTGCTACTACTGACCGCCTTGTTCGTGTGATGCATAAAGAAGCAGGCGTTGATATTGTAAACGCTGTTAAAATGATGACAAAAATTCCTGCAAAAATAGCGGGCGCAGACCATATTGGCGCTATTGAGGCGGGACGTGATGCAGATATTGTTTTATTTAATGACAATATAGAAATTCAAAAAGTATTGCTGAAAGGCAAAGAAAGGAAGATGTAAAATGGCAAAAGTGACAAAGGACACTATCATTGCAGATGTACTTCGCATGGATGCGGGAACTGCACCGTTTTTCTTGGAAATCGGTATGCATTGTCTGGGATGTCCCTCTGCAAGCGGTGAAAGCGTTGAAGCAGCTTGCATGGTGCACGGCGTTGATGCAGATGAATTGATTGCAAAAATTAATGCATACCTCGAATCCAAATAAGAATACGGGGAGGCAGCTTCCTGCCTCTCCTTTATTCTGTTAAAATTAAGCCATTGGCTATTACATAAAAATCAAACAAACAAAAGGGAGTGTACATATGAATGTTTTTGATGTATTGACTTTAATTGGCGGTTTATGCCTGTTTTTGTTCGGCATGAACATCATGGGAGATGCACTTGAACGTCGTGCAGGAAACAAATTGAAAACACTTATCGGCAAACTTACCGGAAATAAGCTTGCAGGACTGCTTACCGGTCTTGGTGTTACGGCTGTAATACAAAGTTCTTCCGCTACGACGGTTATGGTTGTCGGCTTTGCAAACTCCGGTCTTATTACACTTAAGCAGTCCATTGGCGTCATTATGGGTGCTAATATTGGAACGACTGTCACGGCGTGGCTTTTAAGTCTCGGTGGTATTGAAAGCAGTAATATTTTCTTACAGCTTTTAAAGCCAACGTCATTTACACCTGTTTTAGCACTCTTTGGAATTATTTTTTATATGTTTTGCAAAAGCGGAAAGAAAAACGATACTGGAATGATTTTTCTCGGCTTTGCAACGCTTATGTTCGGTATGGAAACTATGTCGGATGCAGTGGCAGGTCTTGCGGATGTACCGGCGTTTGGTCAATTGTTTTTGATGTTTACAAATCCTATTTTGGGTGTTTTGGCAGGTGCAGTTTTAACAGCAATCATTCAATCCAGTTCCGCATCGGTCGGTATCTTACAGGCGCTTGCGGTAACGGGACAGGTTTCTTACGGAGCTGCTATTCCGATTATAATGGGCCAGAACATCGGCACATGTATTACGGCAATGCTTTCCTCTGTGGGAACAAATAAGAATGCAAAACGCGCGGCGATGGTGCACCTCTGTTTTAATATCCTTGGAACACTTTTTTGGCTTAGTGTTTTTTGGCTTGCAAAGTTATTTCTGCAGCCGATTCTTTTTACAGAAGAAGCTACTCGATTTGGCATTGCGGTAGCACACTCTGTCTTTAATATTTTATGTACGCTACTAATGTTTCCTTTATCCGGTGTACTTGAAAAAATCGTATTAAAGCTTGTGCCGGATGCAAAAACATTGGAGGTTGACACCGAACTTGACGAACGCCTTCTTGCCACGCCACCTATTGCGCTGGAGCGCTGTCGTGTTTTAACTGAAAAAATGGCAGTATCGGCAGCGGATGCCCTTAGAGATACGCTTCGCGCGTTTGAGTCTTATTCGCCGGAACTTGCCGAGTCGATTCGTGCAAGTGAGGAACAAACAGACCATTATGAGGACATTTTAGGCACTTATCTTGTTAAACTTAGTGGGCGAGGCATCAGCAGCGCAGATAGTGTAGAATCCGCAAAACTTCTAAAGCTTATCAGTGATATAGAGCGTATTTCTGACCATAGTGTGAATATTTTGGAGTCTGTGGAAGAATTACGCGAGAAAGAAATTAGCTTTACGCCTGCGGCAAAAAAAGAGTTAAATGTGTTAATAGATGCTGTTCATGAAATATTAGATCTTTCCATGCTTTCGTTTTTAAATAATGATTTGCAAGCTGCGGAAAAAGTTGAGCCGCTCGAACAGATTATTGACAATTTAAAGGAGCACATGCGCACAAGTCATATTTTACGTCTGCAACAAGGAAATTGCACAATTGAAGCGGGTTTTGTCTGGTCTGACTTACTTACCAATTTGGAACGTATTTCTGATCATTGCTCTAACATGGCAGGCTGTGTCATTGACATGACACATAATAATATGAATTTGCATGCATCCCTTAGGGCATATAAAATGAACGATCCTGCATATGGAGAAAATTACGAAAAGTTTAAATCAAAATACGCACTTTGATTTAATGCAAAAAAATTACCTAAGATTTAAAAAAGTATTAAAAAAATATTTTTTTATAAATCGTATTTACTAACTGGAAAATTCCTGTTATAATATATACGAATTTGTAATATACAAATAATACTACTGACAAATGTATGGGGGTATACAACTTGAAATCGCTTAATAAAAAGCCTGTGATTATTGGAATATGTGCAGCTTTGCTTTTGGCAATTATACTGGGAGCATCCGTAGCCCGTGCGTACAGCATAGATAAAATATGCGGAGGGGTTACTGCAGGGGGCATTTCTATTTCAAAATTATCCGTTACTAAAGCGGAAGAGAAGCTTCGCGAAAATCTGCACGAGGAGATGTTTGATACTCCGGTACATCTTGTGTTAGGCGATGTGGAGAAGAGTGTAAAACCGTCTGATTTTCTAGCTGCATATGACTATAAAAAGACTGCAGAAAAAGCAATTTCATACGGTCATAAGGGTTCATTTTTTCAAAGAATAGGGCAGACGCTTCGTGCATTCTTTATAAAGAAAAATATAGAGATGGAAATATCTTACGATGAGGCTGCTTTTGCGGACATTATGGAAAATCTTATGACGGGTGTGGGAGAAAAAGTGCAGGAACATGCATGGGAAATTCAGGATGATGTACTTTTGGTTACCACAGGACACCCCGGCCTTCTGCCTGATGAATCCAGTGTTGCCGAAGCGATTTTACAGGCAATCCGAAAAGGGGAATATGACGAAAAAATTGTTTTCGAGAAAGAAAGCCGAAATCCGGCGCAACTTTCTGCCGAAACGCTCTATAGCGCCGTCAGTTCCGTTGCATCAGATGCGTCATATGCAATTGAAAACGGAAAAGTTGTTATGCATCCGCACACACTTGGAATTTCTTTTGATAAATCTAAGGCACAGGAAATTATTGATTTACATGAGGGATTTGGCGTAACATTTAAAATTCCGTTAGAGATTGAAGAACCGGAAGTAACGATAGAAGATATAGAGGCAAAATTATTTTCTTCTATTATTGGTCAATACACTACAACTTTTAAAACGAGTGATGTAAGTCGAACGAAAAATATTGCTCTGGCAACCAATAAAATTAACGGGACTATTCTGGCTCCCGATGAGATTTTCTCTTATAATGATGTTGTTGGTGAAAGAAGCTACAGCGAAGGATTTCAAGATGCAAAGGTTTATGTAAACGGAGAAACAGTTGATGGTATTGGCGGCGGTATTTGTCAGGTTTCTTCCACTCTTTTTAACGCTGTTGTATTTGCAAATCTTGAAATTGTGGAACGTGTTAACCATCAGCTTACCGTTTCGTATGTGCCGCTTGGTCGAGATGCCACGGTTGATTATGGCAATATTGACTTTAGATTTAAAAACAATACAGGGTATCCTTTGAAAATTGTTTGCAGCGCTGAGGGCGGCAAAATGTATATGGCAATTTACGGATACAAAGAAGATAAAAGTGAAAAGATATCTTTTGAAACCGTAACGATAGGGCACACAGCGCCTCCGGAGCGCAAGGTGGATGACCCCACGCTTCCGCTTGGCGAGGAAAAAGTGGAGTCTGAGGGGAGCTCCGGATTTGTCGTTGATACGTATAAGATTATACAAAAAGACGGTGAAGATGCGGAAAGAGTGTATCTTTGTCGCAGCAACTACCGCGGAAACTTGCGTATAATACGTGTGGGAACAGGAGAGGCAGTACCTTCGCCGTCGCCGACAGAAGGAATTGAACTTTCCCCGTCACCAATGGAAAGTATAGATCCAACGCCTCAAAATACGCCAGAGCTCACGGCTGCCCCCGAACCTTCGCCTGCAACGCCAACTGTTTTTGCACCTGCAACGGAAGCACCAAAGGAAACGCCTGTTGAAACGGTAAGCAATGCTGTTTCTGAGAATGGTCTTTGATTCAAATACGTGTAGGAGGAAAATGTCGTGAAAAGATTTGTTTGCCTTCTAATTTGTATATGCGGCATTTTTATGCAGACACATGCGCAAATTATTGGAGCGGCATATGCAACTGATATTTGTGCTTATATAGATTATTTAATGGTACCCTCCTATAATATTGATGGATACACAGCGGTAGTTGTGCGGGATCTTGAAAATTTCGGCTATACAGTAAACTGGGACGAAACGACAAAAACGGTTTCTTTTTATAGGGATTTTGTCAAACCCTTGACACCTCTTGTTCCTGTTTTTGAAAACAGACCTGTGGGAACAAAGGTGTTTGATGTGTACCAAACTGATATTCGGACCGTTTTTAAGGGCACAGAGATCCCTTCATACAATATTGGTGGTCGCACAGCGGTAAGACTTCGTGATCTTGCCATGGTTGGTGAGGCAATGTTCGATGAAAAGTATCGAAGCGCCGATGTGTTCTCTATGGAAGCCGAATACTTTGAGGATGAAATTGACTTTATTAAAACTAAGGTTTATGGAAACTTGCGCCTGATGTCCGAAGCTGATTTTGCATTACAACCATTGATAGCTATGTTACAAAACGGCGAATATGACTGGCAAAAGGTGGCGGCTTACCAAACGTTTCACAATGACATGGTGAACAGTTTTAATGCATATAAGTCATTTATTGAGCCGTATGGTTTTTCGGAAACGGCACAAGAACTTTGGTGGGCGATGGTAAATCTGCGGTATGCCGGAGAAACGGCTTTGATTATGGCAGACACACTTTATAAAGGTGGCAACATTACGCAGGCCATGGGCTATTATAATCAGTATTTATCTGATTCTGTAGAGCAAAGGCGAATTACACTTTTGACATTAGATGAAGAAATGCGTGCCCTTACCTTATTCTGGGGTTAAAAAAGGAAATGAATTATTAAAAAATAAAAAAATTCCAAAAAACACTTGACAAATAAAAGAAAATATGCTATCCTTTATATCGTAGCAAGCAGGGCATAGCCCTCACCGTATCGTTTCAAAGTACGCATACGGTTAATTATCACCGGTTAACAAAGGCGGTATTGCTTGCGCAATGCCGTTTTTATATTTTTTGGGAGGTGCTGTATATCAGTAAGGAAGTTATGATCAATGAGGAAATCCGTGATAAGGAGGTTCGGCTCATTGACAGCGACGGGTCTCAGCTTGGTATTGTAAATGCCAAAGAGGCACAGAAAATTGCATACGGCAAGAACATGGACTTGGTTAAAATCGCGCCTCAGGCAAAGCCGCCTGTTTGCAAAATTATGGACTATGGTAAGTATAAGTTTGAGGCAGCGAAGAAGGAAAAAGAAGCCAGAAAAAATCAGAAGGTTGTTGCTTTAAAGGAAGTACGGCTTTCTCCGTCGATTGATGACCATGATTTCCAGACGAAAGCACGAAATGCCACGAAGTTTTTATCTTCCGGTGACAAAGTTAAGGTAAGTGTTCGTTTCCGCGGAAGAGAATTACATCATGCTTCTCTCGGAGAAGATATTTTGAAGCGTTTTGCTGAAGCTGTAAGCGAAGTTGGTTCGGTGGATAAATTGCCGAAACTGGAAGGCAGAAGCATGACCATGTTTATATTACCCAAAAATTGATTGAAAGCCGTCAGGCTTTGAATATATCACTTAGAAAAGGAGAGAGTAACATGCCGAAGTTAAAGACGCACAGAGGTGCGGCGAAGCGTTTTAGCCTTACAAAATCCGGCAAGGTAAAGAGAGGAAAGGCATACAAAAGCCATATTTTGAACAAGAAGTCTACAAAGCGTAAGAGAAGACTTCGCAAGACGGCATACGCATCAATTCCCAATGCCGTAACAATCAAGAAGCTGATACCGTATAAATAATAGGAGGAGTAGGAAATGGCACGCGTAAAAGGCGCTTTAAGCACAAGAAAAAGACGTAAGAAAATATTAAAGCTGGCGAAAGGTTACAGAGGACATAAGTCTAAGAACTTTCGCGTAGCAAATCAGGCTGTAATGAAGTCGCTGGTTTATGCCTACATAGGCAGAAAGCAGAAAAAACGTGATTTCAGAAGACTTTGGATCACTCGTATTTCTGCGGCGACAAAAATGAACGGAATGAATTATTCCCAGTTCATGAACGGACTGAAGAAGGCAGGCATTGAAATTAATCGTAAAATGCTTTCCGAAATCGCAATCAACGATGCAGAAGCTTTTAAGGCTCTGGTAGAGAAGGCAAAAGCAAGCTTATAAAAAACAAAGCTGCTGTGAAGTGATGATTTATCTGACTTTACGGTGGCTTTTTTCATATGAATATAAACTGACCATAAGGATATCGTTTGTTATGATAGAAATAAACAGTACAGATAACCAAATGCTGAAACACATTCGAAAATTGTATTCGCATGTATACCGTGTTAAAAGCGGAGAAACGATTTTGGAAGGTGAACGAATTGTAAATGACTGCATTAAGTACGGTGGAGAAATCCACACGGTATTTTTGCGTGAAGATTATAACGGAAAAGTACCCGATTGTCAAAAAATTTATAAAGTACCAGCAAAACTTTTTGACACACTTACGGAAACAAAAACGCCACAGGGCATTCTTGCCACGGCGTCTGCATCTTTTGTAAATACCGACAAGGTTATGCGAGGCGGTCTTGTTGTAGTATGCGACAGAGTGCAGGATCCCGGAAATTTGGGAACTATATTTCGAACTGCACATGCAGTAGGGGCTGACGGGGTTATCCTTCTAAAAGGTTGTACGGATCCATTTGCGCCCAAAACGGTTCGTGCGTCTATGGGGTCTGTTTTTGCCCTCTCAATTGCAGCAGAGGATTGTCTTCCGCAAAGCAATATCTATACTTCTTTTTGTGGCACACTATCATCAAAAACGATTTCCTTATTTAATACAGATTTTCCAAAGGCGACTATGCTTATTTTAGGAAACGAAGCCAATGGTGCAAGTGATTCTGTTATTAAACAATCCCAAAATCACGTTTTTATACCCATGCCGGGTGGAGCAGAATCATTAAATGTAGCAGCGGCAGGCGCAATTATGATGTATGAATACTTTAGGCAGGTACAGCATGTATAACGATTTTGCCAACATATATGATTTGGTTATGCGTGATACACCTTATGATGAATGGGTAACGTATTACCAGTCTGTGTTTGAAAAATTTAATAAACAACCAAGATTGATTCTGGATATGGGCTGTGGGACGGGGAACATTACATGTCGCATGGCGAAAGCGGGATATGACATGATTGGACTTGACGCTTCCATCGAGATGCTTTCGAAAGCGAGAGAAAAGAATCAGGATATCCTTTATCTTAATATGGATATGCAGAACTTTGAGTTATATGGTACGGTAGATGCCATTGTAAGTGCACTTGATTGTATAAACTATATTACGGAGGATATAGAGAATGTATTTTCTCTTGTATATAACTATCTCAATCCCGGAGGGCTCTTTATTTTTGATATAAACAGCGCGTACAAGCTTCGCAATATTTTAGGAAATGAAACTATTGTATGCGACGAAGAAGATATTTTCTACGTTTGGGAAAATGAACTCGAAGAAGATATGTGTCATTTTTATATCACATTTTTCGTTCGTGATGCGAGTGGGGTGTACAGAAGATGCGATGAATTTCAAACACAGAGAGTTTATACAATGGAAGTACTTGAAAATGCTGCCAAAGCGGCAGGACTTAAAGTTTTAGGTGTATATGACAATTTGTCCTTCGATGCGCCGAAAAAGGAAAGCGAACGAATCTTTTTTGTTTTAAGTAAGGAGAACTAAGTTGCAAGTTATTGTAATTGGCGGTGGCCCGGCGGGGATGATGGCAGCCGGGGTTGCAGCGGAAGCGGGCGTACAGGTATGCCTTGTAGAAAAAAATAAACAGCTTGGAAGAAAACTGCGTATTACAGGTAAAGGGCGATGTAACCTGACAAATATTTGTACGCATGAGGATTTGATTGCAAACACAGTTGTAAACGGACGCTTTTTGCATAGTGTTTTTCGCGGATTTTCGAATAACGATTTGATTTCGTTTATTGAGAATATTGGCGTTCCGGTAAAAACCGAACGTGGGGGACGCGTATTTCCGCAAAGCGACAAAGCAGTAGATGTAGTTTCGGCTCTTGCCAATTGGATGCATCGAAAAGGAGTGCACGTAGTACAGGAAAAGGCAGACGGACTTTTGGTGCAAAACGGCAAAATTCGCGGTGTGCGATTTGGAGATAAAGCGATTGCGGCAGATTGTGTTGTAATAGCCACAGGTGGTGCAAGCTATCCGCAAACCGGTTCTACGGGTGATGGATATTACATCGCAAAAAAAGTAGGACATTCAATCGTTAATCCCAGACCATCTCTTGTACCACTTATTTGCAAGGAGCAATATGACCTTGCGGGGTTAAGTTTAAAAAATGTTCAGTTGTCTGTCCTTTTGGGTGAAAAGTGTGTGTATACGGAATTTGGGGAAATGATGTTTACACACGATGGAATTTCCGGACCGATTGTGCTTAGCGCAAGCGCGCACATGCGAAGTGAAGACAATTATAAAGCGGTTATTGATTTAAAACCTGCATTATCCGCGGACATGCTGGATAAGCGTTTGGTGCGGGATTTTGAGAAATATTCCAAAAAAGATTTTTTAAATGCACTTGATGACCTGTTACCTAAAAGACTTATCAATACGGTAATAGAAAAAACAAAGATACCATCGCATAAAAAGACTGGACTGCTCACAAAGGAAGAACGATATACTGTTTTAGAAACGCTGAAAAATTTTACGCTTACAATTGAAGGGTTTCGTCCAATAGCAGAGGCAATTGTCACCTCCGGTGGAGTTAAAACGAACGAAATCAACCCCAAGACAATGGAAAGTAAAATTGTGGATGGACTATATTTTGCAGGGGAAATTATAGATGTGGATGCATATACAGGCGGATTTAACCTTCAGATTGCTTTTTCTACGGGTTACGCTGCCGGAAAAGCCATTGGGGAAAGGGAGATAAAGAATGAACGGGAGTAAGGAAGTTGCGGCATGTGCTATTCAAATGGCCATGACACCGGATCGTGAAAGCGAACAAAGAATGAAGTCACAATACGAGAAAATGGGCGTGTCAGTAGCAGCAGCTGATTTTGGTGGTGAATTTATAACATCTGTAAATAAGTTGATTGAAAGAACGGTTGTGGCAGCGCGTAGAGAAGGTCTTATTGCAACAAGTCATAGTGATGAGGGTGCCGTAGCAGGTGCTGCGCGGGAAGCTGTTTCTCAAATTGTTACAAAGGCAATTGGGTTAAATGTTGGTGGGAAAATTGGAATAGCAAGAAGCGGCGAACATGTTTGTGTGTGCATGTTTTTTGGTATTGGTTTATTACATCTTAATGAAATGGCAATTGGTTTAGGCCATCGCGCATTATAGGGAGGTACAAATGAAAGATTATATTATTCGTGCAGTTACAGCCGATGGTGCAGTTCGTGCTTCTGCTGCAATCACAACAAATATGGTAAATGAAGCACATACAATTCATGGCACAACGCCTACGGCAACAGCGGCTCTCGGCAGATTATTAACGGCGTGTGCAATCATGAGCGATATGATGAAGGGAGATAAAGATAGCCTCACTTTACAAATTGATGGTGGTGGACCTATTGGAAAACTTATTGCAGTTGGTGATAGTCAAGCAAATGTAAAAGGATATGTTGCAAATCCCGCTGTAGACCTTCCGCTTAAAAACGGAAAACTTGATGTTGGAGGGGCTGTAGGTGCAGACGGTACACTCGGCATCATTCGGGACTATGGTTTGAAAGAACCCTACATGGGGCATGTTAAACTCTGTACAGGTGAAATAGGGGATGATATTGCATTATATTATGCAAGAAGTGAACAAATTCCCTCAGTGGTAGCACTGGGTGTATTAGTTGATAGAGATTATTCCGTAAAAGCGGCAGGCGGGATGATTTTGCAAGTTATGCCGGAAGCTACGGATGAGCAAATTTCACAGCTTGAAGCAATGGTAAAGGAAATGCCGGCAATTACCACGATGCTGGAAGATGGTGCAACACCTGAAGATATTTTAGCATTTGCTTTGCGGGATTTCTCATCGTACACATTTGAAACGAGTGAAACAGCGTATCAGTGTGATTGCTCCAGAGAAAGAATAGAGAGAGCAGTACGTAGCCTTGGAAAAACGGAAATCAAAGATATTATTGAAAAGCAAATTCATGCTGAACTAACCTGTCATTTTTGTAATAAGAAATATGTTGTAACAAAAGAAGAACTGGAAGCGATGATTTCTGAATAATTTTTCCGGACAAGCACAATTTATGCATAAATCCTATATCTTAGTATTTGAAAGGAGATATGCATATGAAAGAAAAACACATGTTTGCCGGTGTGAATTCTCCAAAAGGTTTTTTTTCGCGTTTTGATCATATTATGCCTGAATTACCTGATGGAAGAAAAATTTTCATTAAAGGAGGACCCGGAACCGGTAAGTCTTCTTTAATGAAAAAAGTAATAAAACAAGCTGCAGCGGAAGAGTTGGACTGCGAGGTTTTTCACTGTTCTTCTGACCCTTCTTCCATTGACGGTGTGCACATACCTGCATTAAAAACGGCAATATTAGATGCAACAGCCCCGCACAATGGGGATCCTTTATACCCTTGTATTGGCGGCGAACTTTTTGATGTTTCACCATTTATACAAAAAGAAAAGCTTAAGTTTGAGCCTGATGAAGTTATGTTTTACTCGTTGCAGAAAAAACGCTCGTTTACGAAAGGGTACTATTATCTTTCGGCAGCGCTACCTCTGCTTCGACATATAGATAGTGAATACACAGAAAAAACAGATATTCGTGAAATTTATTTGCAAGCCGAAAAGTTGGCACATCGTGTTTTGGAAGCTGTAGCTTTCCATGATGCAGGGGGAAAAAGAGAGCTTTTTATTAGTGCTATAACCCCGGAGGGGTTTGTAAATTATGCGGATACAGTGTTCTCCAACACGTATTCTATTGCAGTAAAAGGAAGGTATGGGACTGCACTGTTTATGCGGCGATTTGCAGAAATTGCCGGGATGAAGGGTTTTTCTCCTATTTTGTTTTATTGTCCAATGCGTTTGGATGAAAAAATGGAACATATATATATTCCGGAGATTAATATTTCAATTACAACATATGATTATTATACGCATGCATCTTCGGCAGAAACGATTGATTTGGATACATTTATTTATTCGACATCTAGTCAAGAGGAAAGCCGCGGTTATGCAAATATACTGATGCAACAAGCAATAGATGCCTTCGCCGAGGCAAAAAATGCGCATACACGGTTGGAAAAAATTTATATACCTGCTATGGACTTCGACGGCCTTAACGAAAGGACAAAGTCACTTATAGATTCCATTTTTTAAAACGAGGGTTACATATGAAGATTTTTGAAATTACAAATATAATAGAAAGATATGCGCCCAAAAGTTTAGCCTCTTCTTTTGATAATGTTGGGCTAATGCTGGGAGATGAAACAAGGGATGTATCCATAGTTCTTTTATCTTTAGATGTGGATTTGTCTATAGCTATGGAGGCTAAGGCAATAGGTGCTGAGCTTATTATATGTCATCATCCGCTTATATTTCATCCACTTAAAAACATTACTGCAGACACGCCGGAAGGAAAATGTCTTTTGTTTTTAGCTGAGAATAAGATTGCCGTATATTCTGCACATACCAATTTAGACAGTGCACTTGGTGGACTCAATGATCTCGCCGCACAGTTCTTACGTCTGGAAAATACTATTCCGTTGGAAACAAACGAGGGGCCCGGAATAGGAAGAATTGGGAAACTACCACAAACAGCCACATTAAAAACAATTGCTGAAGAAGTAAAACATATATATCGGCTGCCCTTTATTCGTTTTATCGGGGAAGAAGATACGCCAATTTCAACAGTTGCGCTTTGTACTGGAAGTGGAGGAGACCTTGTTTCAATCGCAAAAGAAAAGGGTGCGGATTTATATATAACCGGAGATATAAAATATAATGTGGCGCGTGATGCAGCAGCAGCCAAACTTGCCATGCTTGAACTTGGCCATTATGAAAGTGAATATATTGTTGTGGATTTATTAGAAAAAATAATTTTGAATTATGGCAACATACAGATAAAACTTTATAAATCACGTGCGAATAAAAATGTTTTCAAAACTTTATAAAAGAAATCCGCAAATTTGTTTCAGTTTGCGGATTTCTTTTTTTTAGTCAAGTATATGTAAATAATAACCATAAAACGATTATTATAATATATTATTTTCTGTTTTTTTACAATAAACGCTAAAAAAAATGATTTTTTTCGTTTAAAATGCTTGACATCGAAAAAAATAGTGGTATAATAATAAAATATTAGTTTTATCTGGAGGGATTGTTCTATGTCATATGTAAATGAAGTTCTCGCACAAATTGTGAGCAGAAATCCCGGCGAGAAAGAATTTCACCAAGCAGCCGAAGAGGTTCTTCAATCGCTGGAACTGATTACGGATAAAAATCCGCAATACAGAAAAGCTGGCCTTTTGGAAAGACTTGTAGAGCCGGAACGTCAAATTATGTTCCGTGTGCCGTGGATTGATGACAGTGGTAATGTACAAGTGAATCGTGGATTTCGTGTTCAGTTTAATAATGCGATTGGACCATATAAAGGCGGCATTCGTTTTCATCCGTCTGTAAATCTTGGTATTATTAAGTTTCTTGGATTCGAACAAATCTTCAAGAACTCCCTCACGGGGCTTCCTATTGGTGGCGGAAAGGGTGGCTCTGATTTTGACCCGAAAGGAAAGTCTGATCGTGAGGTAATGGCTTTTTGTCAGAGCTTTATGACGGAACTTTACAAATATATTGGTGCTGACATTGATGTTCCCGCTGGAGATATTGGTGTAGGTGGACGTGAAATCGGGTATATGTACGGGCAGTACAAAAGAATTACCGGTTTATACGAAGGTGTTCTTACAGGAAAAGGGATTCCATATGGTGGGTCTTTGGCACGTACGGAGGCTACGGGATATGGCCTTGTATATTTTGTAGAAGCTATGCTGGAAGGCAAAGGGGAAAAGCTGGAAGGAAAGACTGTTGTGGTATCCGGTTCCGGTAACGTAGCAATCTATGCTATTCAGAAGGCAGAAGAGCTTGGAGCTAAAGTTGTAACTGCATGTGATTCCACAGGATATATCTATGATAAAGATGGTATAGATGTTGCTGCGCTAAAGGAAATTAAAGAGGTTAAGCGCGGTCGTGTGAAGGATTATTTACAATATCGTCCAAGCGCTGAATACCATGATGGAAAAGGCGTATGGTCCGTACCTTGTGATATTGCCCTTCCTTGTGCAACACAAAATGAGCTTAATGGTGATGACGCAAAACTTCTTGTAAAAAATGGATGTAAGTTAGTTGCTGAGGGTGCTAATATGCCCTCCACGCCGGAAGCAATTGCATATTTTCAGGAAAATGGTGTACGTTTTGCACCCGGTAAGGCATCGAATGCTGGCGGTGTTGCTACATCTGCTTTGGAAATGAGCCAGAATTCCATGCGTTTACATTGGACTTTTGAAGAAGTGGATTCCAAGCTTAAAGGAATTATGCGTAATATAGAAGCTACAACATCTAGAGTTGCAAAAGAATATGGAATGGATGATAACTACGTATTTGGTGCAAATGCAGCCGGTTTCTTAAAGGTGGCAGATGCGATGATGGCACAAGGCGTTGTTTAATTAAAAAACATAAAATAAGAGGCGGTGTTATTACACTGCCTCTTATTTTATAATCTCGATATAATGTTTAACGCGAAGCGTTTATATGCTCGTCATATGTTTTTGAAAAAATATGTCCACCGGTTCCATCTGCTACAAAGAAAAGAAAATCTGTTTCTTCGGGATACAACGCCGCATGTAGACTTTCTTCTCCTGGAGAAGAAATAGGAGCAGGGGGTAAGCCTTCATTTTGATACGTGTTGTATGGAGAAGCAATTTTTGTATCTGTAATGGATAAAACATCTTTTCTTTCTTTTAGAATGTATTGCACGGTTGCACAGGATTCAAGTCGCATGTTTTTTCTTAAACGGTTGTGAAACACGGAGGATACAAGCGTTCTTTCTTCGTCCTTTGCAGCTTCACGTTCAATTATGGAAGCAAGAGTCAACACTTCACGAAAATCTAGGCTCAATTCTTCGCTTCGTTTAAGGTTTTCTTCCGTTATCATTTTTTGAGAAAAAGTCTGTAGCATTATATCTACAACAAAATCAGGAGAACTTTCTGGTAAAAATTCATACGTAGCTGGGAAAAGATATCCTTCCACATTTCCGTCAGAAGGCAGGAAATCATATCTTGCGTGTGCTGTTTTACATGCTTCATTAAACGCGGATGCAGAAACTATGCCGTTCATCTCCAAAAGCGAGGCTATCTCTCTTGCTTCAAATCCTTCCGGTATAGTTATTACAATTGAATTCTCAAGAGGAACAACAGTCTTCAATTCTTCCAATGCATCTTTGTAGCCCATTCTTTTTTTGAAATGGTGGACGCCTGCTTTTAAGTTTGCTGCATCCTTTTTTATGTATTGTGTAAAAAGAAAAGGGAAAGATATTATTTTATTTTCTTTTAACAGGGCTACAATTTCTGTTGCACCACTGCCTTGCGGGATTGAAACTGTAACGCCTTTGCCATCAAGACCACTATAGTCAAGAAAAACAGAGATGCCCAATGCTGTTAAAATGAAAATTAAAAAAATACATATTATCTTTTTCATGTTATAATTCCTTCTTCTGTAAGAATCATGTCTAACTGAATATCATGCGGTTCTTTAGGGATTTGCGGAACAATTTGACAAGAAAATGCAAGACCTATTGTTGTTGCATTACTGTTACGCAGAAAACGATCGTAATATCCCTTGCCATAGCCAATTCGATTTCTATCTATATCAAAAACAACACCGGGTACAAATATTAGGTCTATGCTATTAACCGGTATTCCATTCGGTTCCCAAATGCCAAATGCCCCACGAGAAAATCCGTTTCCCTCAAGACTTACTGCGTCCATTTTTTCTTCATTTAATACTTGAGGAAAGCATATTTTTTTCCCAAATCGGTGTGAAAGCGCAATTAGGCGAGTGGTATCAACTTCACTCCTATTGCTTAGGTACAGCATAACGGCATTTGCCTTTTTAAATGCGGAAAGAGAAGCTGCTTTTTGGCATATTAAAGCCGACACTTCGGGGGAGAAGCATTCTTTTCTTCTTGCTAATATTTCCTTTCTAAGTTCCGATTTATGCATATTGCATGTCCTTTTTTAATGTTTCTACGTCTTTTCCAAGTACCTCAAGTATACTATAGGCAAAGGAGAATACGGCGCCCGGACCTTTTGCGGTTATGATATTCTCATCGATGCAGAGCGTTTTTTCTATAATCGCATTTGTAAGAAAGATTTCAAATCCTGGATAGCAGGTGGCATGTTTCCCGGCTAGAAGCCCTTTTTTACCTAAAATGAGAGGCGCGGCACATATAGCAAAAAGCCATAGATTGTTTTCAGCTGCAAAATCAATCAAAGCTGAAAGTCTTTTGTCATTATCTAAATTATTTGTCCCCGGCATACCGCCCGGAAGAATGATTCCTTCCATTTTATCCGGTTCAACTTGGTCCATTAAAATATCAGCTTCAACACGTATCCCATGTGCGCCTTCTACTTTTTCACCTGATATGCCGACTGTAAGAACAGAAACACCTGCTCGTCTTAAAATATCAACAGTTGCCAGCGCTTCGATTTCTTCGAAACCATCTGCTAAAAATAAATAAAACATTTTTAAAACCATCCTAACATATTAATATAATTTTCCATGCAATCAGGAAAAGGTGCTTTCGTAAAAGCTTTTCCCATTGCGTGTGGATATCTCTTTTCTTCAAAAACATTTTCGCATAATATTTTTCGTATTTCTCCGTTTGAAGAAGTACGAATTCTAAAATTTCTCACTTCCGAACGATGTGCGTAAATAAACCCAAGTAATCTTCGTAGAGATATTTCATTGCTATAAACACATTCTAATACAGTAAATGTTGAGTTTTGAAGGGTATATAATATATATCCTTCATCGCTGTCTAAAGTATAACAATAAGCGTCACTGCAAAGCCGGAAAATTTCGTCCGTATAGGTATGGCTATTTCTTTTTAAATGCAGAGGAAATTTTTCGATAAATTTTGAATAGGCTTTCAGTGGCGGGCACGATACAGGCGAAAGTAGTCCATCTGTCAAAATAAAGGGCCTAAGTTCTGAGATTTCCCCTGAGATTTCAGACAGAAAACTGATACAGGTATACCCTAATTTTTTGTAAAATTCAAAACGAAAGGGGACCAGAAAGGAAATGTCAATTTGATTTTCACGCATATACTTTTCTGCATATTGCATAAGACTTGATGCCACGCCTTTCCCTCGATGCGAGGGCAAAACACTTACACCCCCAATGTATGTTCCTTTATATTCCTTGTTGTGTATAGAAATGAAATGTGGAATTATTTGCATGGCGGCAACTATTGTATCCTTATCCCGTGCAACAATCGTATTTTTAGTTTTATAAACATGAGAAAAATATGCATCTAAGTATGAATCAGTGTCTTGAAAACAATATTGCCAAATAGCGCGGACATCCTTCTTATCTAAATCCGTTGCAAACGAAATTTCCATTTTTATGCCTCCGTTACCGTGAATTTCTCAATAAGAAAAACAGGTCGATATGAAAGTTTGGCTTTCCTAAGCCCTTCAATACCCATGTCTTCTTCGCGATTAATATATTTTGTCTTCGGGAAAAAGTTTTCAACAAACAATTGATTTACGGCGGCATAGGCCCCTTGAAAAGTGGTATTTGCTTTTTCAACATGTATAAGAGCAGTATCACAATTTATTTGTTCGCCTAATGTTACTGCAACAAGCGTTTCATCAACATATAAAAGCATACCCGTAAGACCCAGTTCAAAATACGCATCAAATAGACGCATCATGGCTATACTTTCATCATTAGTATAAGAATAATGAATCACAAAAGATTTTGCCTCTAAAATGTTCTCCTTTGTTATTTCTTTTACATGAAATGAATATGATGATTTAAAAGTATTTAAATGATTTCTTTTGGCGTGAAGTTTTTTTCCGGCAAGTGTACGAAGTGCCTCTGTTTCATATACATACTCAGCACTGTTTCTGGAGGGTTGTATTTTTACTTTGTCTTTAAATAAACCCTCAATAACAGGAATATCTTGTTTTAATAGCCAGTGCAATGAAAAGGGAATAGATAAATCATGACACTGTTCGTAAAGGTTTTTTAGAAAAACTTCTTTATTTCCGGTGCCAACCGGCATCATATAGTACGGAATTCCTTCGCGATTTTTGCCCTGAACACATAAAAGATCATTTTCTATGCAAAGCGCGGTGTAAAAGCTTTTTGCCCAGGCATATGAAGTGGTAAAACTTGCATCTGAAGCCATTCGATATGTTGCCCGATAATATTTTTCATAATTCGTTTTATCCTTTAACTGTATTGGCTGAAATTCCATAAATTACACCTTCTGTCACTTTTACAATTTCATTGTGTATATCATCAATGCTTCTAATTTCGTCGTCTTTAACACAAGAAATAAAATGCCAGTTGTATTTTCTGGCAACATAAACTGCATTATTATATGCTTTTATAATGTGTGAGGCATCACGTTCGTGGATATCTTTTTCAGATTTTCCAGTGAATTTATTTGCCCGTTTTTCCATAAGTTTTTCTGCATAAATAGGGGGCATATCAAGAAAAAATACAAGGTCTGGTTTCGGTAGCTCCATTTTTTCATATTCCAAATCGTATAACCAGGATAAAAATGCATCCTTTTTGCTGGGGTTTTCGATTTTTGCTGCCTGATGCACCATGTTGGATGTTGTATAACGATCACAAATTACAATTCCATTTTGGTTTAAAAAATCGCCCCATTTTGTTTTATAAGAAGCAAAACGGTCTGCAGCATAAAATGTTGATGCTGCATAAGGTGAAACCGAATTTGCGTCTTGACCGAACATGCCGCCGAGATACATTTTAACCAGAGAGGAAGAATCACTCTCATAGTCGGGAAAGCTTATCTGCATAACATTTTCTTTTTTGGAAAGATGTTCTGCTAAAAGCGATGTCTGTGTAGCTTTTCCACTGGAATCAACACCCTCAAGAACAATCAGCATTTTGCGTCCCCCTTGTAAATAACCCGTTTTTCAATGGCTTTCCCGCAAGACATTTTTCCTTCCGGACAGTTTCCGTAAACACAGGGAGGCGCGCAACGGGCAAAAAGAGTGGGTGCCACTTCTTTAACAAGTCGCAGCATTTCCTCGGCAAGCGCACGGATTTCCCATTGTGCACGTTCACAAAGGCGGTGTGCAAAAAAGTTATGAAGACTTCTTGCATTAAAGGTTGCCATAAGCTTGGTTTCGCAAGCATTCGGAAGCACATACCTTGCATCCTCAATTGCTTTCTTCTGCGCCTTATTTTGCGCTGTTTTTTCATCTATTCCTTGTGCAATAAAAGTAGCCTTATGCTTTTCAAATAAGATTGCCGTAAGTGCATCGTAGTCTTTTTGGTTTTTTTGCATTGCATTTAGGTAAATTTCCTTTGCTTTCGGGTCTTTTTCTATTTCCGGCGGAATAACAAAAGTAAAGGCGCCTTCTGTTACATATCTTTGGCTTTTTACGCTGTAACTGGCAATTCTATGTCGCGTGAGCTGCGCCAGAAGAGAACGGCTTACACCTTCAATTCCAAATGTAAAAGAAACGTGTTCTGTGGGACTTTCGTGTCCGATAGAAGTAAGCATATGAAGGAATTTTTCGGTTTTTTCCGCATCTAAATTTTCCAGCACATCATCAATATCAGCATTTGAATAACACAATTTTGCAGATGCTGCAACAAGCTGTTCTGCGTTTGGGGTATATTGAAGCAATTGAACTTTTAACATTTCTTATCCTTTCTGCCGTTTCCCGTGCAATAAAACTTTTAAAGCAAAGCGAGGTAAATCAAGCATCCGACCTGCACGCGAGGGCTGTTTTATCAATCTGTAAAACCATTCAAGATTTAGTTTTCTGAAAATAGCAGGAGCACGTTTAACCGTGCCAGCAAAAACATCTAAACTTCCACCCGCACCAATTAACACTTTCGCGCCTGTAGCATCTTTATAACAGTCAATCCAGTTTTCTTGCTTAGGAGCACCAAGGCACACAAGAACAATATCGGCACCGGTTTCCTTAATTTCAGAAGCAATATGATCATAATTTTTATGATACCCATGATTTGTTCCCGCTATGATAATGCCGGGATAAAGAACAGTGATTTTTTCCGCCGCTAAATCAGCAACCCCCGGTTTCCCGCCAAACAAATAAAGGCGTTTGCCGGTTTCTCCCGCATATGCAAGCAGTGCGCAGGATAAATCATATCCGGCAACTCGTTCTTTTACAGGCCGTCCCACAATTTTAGAACCGTATACCACACCAATGCCGTCCGGCACAACCATATCTGCACGATTTAATACGGCGGCATAGTCCGAGCTGCGATATGCATGCATAATAATCTCAGGATTTGGTGTATAGATTGCATGCGCGTGTTCTCCGTTTAAAAAATCTTTTGCTCGTGCGAGTGCGGTCTTAAAATCAGACCGATCTACCATTACGCCCAAAATATCAACTGTATCACGGCTTAGGTTTTCCATAAAGCATATCTCCTTTACAATCCAGAATTTTTATTGGCAGGATTTTTCCTTGTAAAGATTCTTCCGTTACTGAATCTATAATCACCCGTACAAAATGAGGTGTAAAACCGGATAGTTCGCCTTCTTTATGCTCAAATAAAACATTTTGTTCTGTGCCGATAAATGATTGCACGTATTGATGTCGTAATTCTTCAGCTTTAGCAATTAAGATTTTGGCTCGACTTTCGCGGAGTGAGCGGGGAAGATGTCCTTCCATTTTGGCTGCACGCGTCCCTTCGCGAATAGAATAGGGAAAAACGTGTATGCCGCTAAGCTTTACTTTTTCAACAAATTGAAGTGTTTCAGAATACTCTTCCTCAGTTTCACCGGGAAAGCCGGTTATAATATCTGTGGTCACTGCCGTATCCGGCCGGATTAGACGGAGTTTATTAATTGTTTCTGCATACTCCTCTGCTGTATATCTTCGGTTCATACGTCTAAGAACGGAGGTTGAACCGCTTTGAAGTGAAATGTGAAAATGTGGACAAAGCTTTTCAACATCCTTATATGTAGTAAGAATCTCATCATCAAATGCAGTAGGGTCAATGGAACTTATGCGAATTCGCTTTATACCGTCAATTTCTGCTACCATTCGAATAATTTTGCTTAAGCTTACATCCGTACCACGTCCAAAAGAGGCAACGTGGATACCCGTGAGTACCACTTCCTGAAAACCGTTTTGGGATAAAGTTTCAATTTCCGAAAGTATATCTTTGGGGTCTCTGCTTCTTACTTTACCACGAACATAGGGGATGATACAGTAACTGCAAAAGCGGTCGCATCCATCCTGAATTTTAACAAAAGCCCTATCTCTTTCTTCAAAATTTGAAACCTTAAGTTCTTGATATTCGGTAATACAAGAAAGGTCGTCCAGTAATGAGCGCTGTTTTTTTGCGCCTTCTACAGCATTAACGATATTTTGTTTTTGCGTCACGCCGACAATGACGTCAACTTCGGGCATATTAGATAAAAATTCACCGGATGATTGTGCCATACAGCCCACAGCGGCTACGATTGCATCAGGGTTTTTCGACTTTGCGCGACGTAAAATTTGTCTGCATTTCCGTTCGCTTTCCGCCGTGACAGTGCATGTATTAATAATATAAATATCTGCCGTTTCTTCAAAAGGAAGAACGGTGTAGCCGTTTTGTATGAACAGTGACTCCATAGCCGCCGTTTCATATTGATTTACCCGACAACCTAAAGTATAAAATGAAACCGTTTTTTTCATAGTATTTCCTTTAAATTTAAATTCCTCTTTATTTTACCATAATAAAAAAATAAAGTCAAATGCAAAATACGCATTTGAAAGAAAACTTATCAAATTAAAAGTATCAACATAGAAAAATCCTTGTAACACTTACAATTACAAGGATTTTTCTATCTTTATACAGGTGTTTCAAGTGAACGCCCTATTAATTTATTTAATTCCCATTAAAAGTTCCATAACATACATTTCGAGTGCTTCGTAATTTCTTTCTTCCATTCATTTCTTTTCAAAAGCATAGTCGTAGCGATTCAGCTTTTCTTCCAGCATTTTTGTAATCTTCAAGCTGTTTTGCTTCGAGGTTTAAATGATGACCAGGCATTTTCTTTGGGTGTTATTGCAGCAGCAGTTGAGGGGCTAACGGAGAAATATTCCCTGGAGGCACTTTTAGATGACAGCGTCAAAGGATGGAGATACATCGCGCAAAACGCTCTGACGGAAGCGAGCGAAGAAACAGCCTCGAGCGCTATAAACTTTATGGCGGATATAGCCGTTTCCAAAGAAAAATTGGAATGGATAAAAGCAATCGAACGATATGAGAAGAGCGGTCACAGCGCAAAAGAGGCATACGGAAAAGCCTTTGGGGACCAACTTCTTTCCATTGGGTTAGATGCGCTGGGCGGTGCGATTTCGGGCGGCGTTTTAGCGGGCTCTATCTCTTTGATTAACAGCGTTTCGAACAGCCGAGAAAACCGCGCGGAGCGAAAGGCAGCATTGGCGGGACTCCGAGAAGATGCGCAAAAAGAGCTTGCAAAGCGGGAAGGGATGCAGCCGATAACAGAGGCAGACGCGCCGACGATAGCACCTTCCTCTAACGGCGCACAGGGCGTCCGGGGTATTACCCCTACAAAAACCACACCGAGCATCGTTCTTCCGACAGCCGAAACAGCCGGACAAACAATTACATTGCCGACAGCAAAGGACGCTATGGGGCAGAATGCCGAAGCAGCTAACGGCGGCATGACGGAAGAAGACTACGATGCAAGAATGGACGTTCTGGAAGCTGAGGCGAGCATGGCGGGCGAAAGCATGCTGTACGAGGATGGGCGGCAATTTTCGATTGTGGGAAAAACTGAGGACGGAAGGAAAATATATAAAACCAACTATCCAAAGGGTACGCCGAAGGCTGTAAAACAAAACGATGTCATCCAAATGGTGCAAAACATCTGGTCGAAAAAGCCGATTGAATTGACAATTGTAAACGAGGAGACAGGAGAAACAGAAACAATAACAGCAAAATTCAATCCGGAACTCGGGGAACGCAGCGACCTTTCAAAAATTGCTTTCGGGAACAGAAAGGGAACCGGTAGCGAAAAAAGAATGACTTTAGACTTGGCTCCCGATTTTTACCAAATTGCGCAGGATGCAAGCCATACCGGCGGGAAGGCGGAAACAGGGAAAGACAATCCGGCGCATGATGATGTGAAAAGATGGGAATATTTTGTTACAAATCTTGTATACGAAGATGAACAGGGCATGCAAACAGATGCACATATGAACATTGACGTGAAAAGAACAAGCGATGGAGAGTTTTTCTATTCTTTCGGAATGGAAAAAGGAACTGCCCCACAGGCTTTACTTGCTGTGGTAGACGAAGATGCTTCGCCAACAGTTCCTGAAAATAGTATACCACAATCCACGCCCGATAGTCAAGAAAATTCTGGGTCAAATCTTTTTGGACCGACTGTACTGCCGACAGCGAAGGAACAAATGGAGCAGGCAAAGAGAGAAAAACGGGCAGCAAAGGCAAAAACGGAGACGGAACGGACAGGGATACTCTTAGGCGTTCCGGACAAAATTATACAGGAAGCCGTACGGATATCAAAAGCGCTCGGCGTTGACGTTCTTTTCTATCGAAACACAGGCGGCAAGGTAACAAACGACCGGGGGTATTATAATCATAATAACGGCAAAATTTATCTTAACGCCGACATCACGGATCCTATTGCGTTCATCTTAGGGCATGAGATGATACACGACATACAGCTTACGGACGGATATATAAAATTTGCAGATGCGGTACTTAAAAAAATTCAGAAGGATGGCGGGGACCTTGCGGCAATCCGAAAGGAACTTCGGGACCGCTATGCCAGAAACGGCGTAAAGCTTGATTCCATCGCCAAGATAGACCAGGATGTGATAGCGGAATATGCGCAGGAGCATCTTTTTACGGATGAGGCAAGCATTGTTTCCGTTGTAAATGCCGACAAGGAAAGCGGCAATGCGATTTTACGCTTCTTAGATAAAACGCTTGCGGCGCTGGGAAACACAAATGCGCGGGAAAGGGTATTCGTCGAAAAGGCGCGTTCCTTATATGCGGCAGCGCTTCGGCAGAATGCAGGTATGAAAAACGCCGAACGATGGAAGGGCGAAACAAAGGCGGCACAAACACAAACGACGGCAGACTACGCTTCCGGAGATATGACGGACGCGGAATACGACGAGAGAATGGACGTTCTGGAAGCTGAAAGAAGTATGGCGGGCGAAAGCATGCTGTATGAGGATGGGCGGCAGTTTGCAATCGGAAAAGACAAAGGGGTTGCAAAACGGGATGAAAAGAGATATAATAATTTAAACGATAAATCGGGAGGAGAAAGTCATGCCGATACTGGAAAACATGACAGTGTCAGAACGACACAATTACGAGAGAATGAAAAAACGGGGATATACAGACGAACAAATCAAGAAAATGCTCCAAGATATACGAGACATACCGAAGGAGAAAAAGGAGGAAATTTACCGTCTTATCCGCGAGAAAATGACGGTGACATCCCAAAAAGAGGAATCATAAAGAGCGTTTTTCATGGGACGCCGTACAGATTCAAGGCGTTTTTAAAAAGCTATATTGACATAGGAATTCATTTCGGGACTAAGGCTCAGGCAGAGGCAAGACTTTCAGACGTTAAGGGGCATATCGACGAATTTGATTTAAGAATTGAAAACCCACTTGTCACAAAGGATATTTTTGGTGAAAGAGTTGCGGAACAATATGCAGAAGAGATATTGCAAGAGGCGAATCTTTCAGAAAACGAGAAAACAGTTTTCCAAAAAGAACTTGATGAGTTTTACAATTCCGACATTAAAATGCTGGCGACTGATTCCCTTAAGGAAAAGCTATCTGAAGGAAAACATAAATTAAATGTGGATATTCAAACGGACGGCATACACGTTACCTTGGCATTGGTTGACGATGAACTTAAAATCAACGAAATTCCAATGGCGGAGCTTATTGATAAAAACAAGTTGGTCGAGATTTTAGGATTTAAGGATACCATTCAAACGCTTGAAAGTAAAAGTTTATCCGAGAAGGCAATAGGGAAAATAACTCCATACATTTTCGACGCAGTGCTCCCGTTTGAAGTTCAGTTTTTAAAGCTTCGAAAAATCGAGAGCATATTACAATCTTTTGGCTATGATGGCTTCGCCTACAGAAACGAAAATGAAGGAGAAGGATGGTCGTACGCTGTTTTTGATGACAGCCAAATTATTAGAAAAACAGATATAACGAACGAAGATTTACTGGAGCGCCAGTACGCTATCGCAAAAGACAGCACTGCAGAAACCGTAGCTGAGAATTTACCACGAAAAGCACAGGCAGCACTAAGCCAGACGGAAAACAGGTTATCGGAGCGTATCGGGGAAATCTTAGGCGTTCCAAAGCAGGCGCAGAGAGAATACCTAAAAGAGATTATCCGGGACATATCGGAAGACTACCTGCAGAGCGGCACCATCGACCGGGCGAAAGCGGACGCACTTTTTGAGGAAGCTTACAAGCAGGGCATTGTGGTGGATGCTGACTATTACGAAAAATATAAACATATCCGCGACCATCTGCGAGACACACAGCTTACCATTTCGCCGGAGGATAGTTCGAGCATTGTGGATTTCAATGCCTTCCGGAAAAGCACTTTCAGGAAGCTTCGTATCGTAAACGAAGGGGGACTCCCGGTAGACGTGGCGTATGCAGAGCTTACGGAGATGGCGCCGGAATTATTCCCGGAGGACATTACCCATCCGGCGGACCAGCTGCAGCACATGTTTGAAATTGCGGACGGCATACGAAAAACAGAGCAGACGCTGGACGAAGCCTACGGGGAGGACGCGGAAACCTTCAAGGAGGCAGCAAGAGACGAATTCCATGCGGCACTCAACTCCGCGGCGGCGGATTTTAAACGGGTCAAGCGCTATTCTGAAGACAGAAACAGAATTGCCGGAGAACAGGAAGCGGAGAAGAAGGAAACCGTGCAAAGCCGGGAGGAGCTGGACGAGGCGTACAAAAACCTGAAAACAGCCCGGCGGAACATGGAAAAGGTAAAACGAAGCGCGCTACTGACAGAGCAGGACGAAATGCGTGTGGGACAGCTTCTGCGCGGGGAAATCAGCCCTATGATGCTGGATCCGGAAACGGACAATGTAAAAGACATTCTGACGGTGTATCGCGCAAAGCAAGAATATGAAAAATATGCAAAGCGCATCCGGGACTGGAACAGAAGACGTCGGGAAGGTTTAGCGGCACAGGCGAGAGAATACCTTACAAACATCAGAAAATGGAAAGATAAGGTACACCTTGGCGGACTTCGATATTCCCGCGAAACCATGGAACGAAACTTCCGGGATATTATGGGCACGGATGCAGATGCACTTATTGCAGAATATCTTACGCCGGTACATAAGGCGCAGGCGGCGGCGACGCGGCTTAAAAACGAAATGCGAGGAAAGGTGAAATCCTTACAGCTTTCCCGCAAGGTGGCGGCGGGAAACACCGTTTCCGAAGCGCATGCAGTGCAGCTCCTTGGAGAAGCGGAGGACAACATTGCCGTTTTAAAAGTGATGCCAAAGGACACAAAGCGAGACGGCAAGACGCTTTCGGAGTGGGAAGGGACTGTCGCAAAGCTTTGGGCGGAAAACCCCAATTTGGACAAAGGGAAAATCCGCGGGGCGGTGCAGACCTTCCGGGACATATACGACGACCTCTTTGCGCAGATGAACGAGGCAAGAGTGCGGAACGGGTACGAACCGGTAAACTATCGAAGAGGATACTTCCCGCACTTTCAACCGGGAGACGAAGGGGTATTGGCGCAGTTTGGCAGAGCTCTTGGGATTGACACGGCGGTATCGGCGCTGCCGACAACCATTAACGGCATGACGCATGTGTTTAAGCCCGGCATACGATGGCTCGGAAACGCACAGGAACGTCTTGGCTTTAACACGGTGTACGATGCGGTGGAAGGATTTGATAAGTACATCGAGGGCGTGGCGGACGTTATCCACCAGATAGACAACATCCAGAAGCTCCGCGCGCTTGCGAAGGAAATCCGCTATGCGGCATCGGATGAAGGCGTTAAAAAACAGGTAGACCAGATAGAAGCAAATCCTGCGCTTTCCAGAGACGAGAAGGATGCGCTGATTTCGCAACTTTATGAAAACGCCAAGTTCGCTCTGGGCAATTTCGTGGTGGAACTTGACGAATACACAAACCTTTTAGCCAACAAAAAGAGCCGGGCAGACAGGGAAATGGAACGGAAGCTCGGGAGAGGCATGTACAATATTATGCAGCGGGTAAACGGAAACGTTGCAGGGAACATGGTGGCTCTCAACATTCCGTCATGGCTTACAAACTTTATTCCGCTGACGCAGGCGTGGGGTCTGGTGAACACAAGGTATTTGCTCCGGGGCATGGGCGATACGATAAAGGCGTACCATAGCGGCGACGACATTGTTTCCCGCAGCACATTCCTTACAAACCGCCGCGGCACAGACCCGCTTGTACAGATTTGGGAGCAGGGCGAAGAGGCGAAAAATATTCTCGGCAAAATGTGGCGAGGGTATCAGGCAGGCGTAAACAAGCTTTCGGGCGGCATGGAATTTATTGACGCGTTCACTTCGGATTCCATCGTCCGGGCGAAATACTACCAGAATTTAGACGCCGGCATGAGCGAAGCGGCGGCTATGGATGACGCGGACGCTTTTGCAGCGGGTGTTATGGCGGACAGAAGCAAGGGGGCAATGCCCACGACCTTCCACGAAACCAATCCGGTGAAAAAGCTGTTTACACAGTTTCAACTTGAAGTCAACAATCAGTACAGTTACATGTTTAAGGATATGCCGCGGGCGGTGAAGGAAAGAGGCATGGCGGAATTTAAAGCCGTCCTCAAAAAGAGAATCAATGAAAAAGAAGAACAATACAATGCACTTTTGCAAAATCTGTCCTCAGGAGCTTTGCCGCCTGCAGTTTTGACCGATCTTGGAAAGAAAATGCAGAAGATTAAAGAGGAAATAGAAAGCCTGAAAGCTACCGAGCCGCCGAAGGAATTTGCAGCCCCGGTTGTCCTTTCATGGCTTGAAAACCTTAAAAACCATCCAGACGATGAAGCGGTTCGTCTCCTGATTGAGAGAATTGATGTAAAAAGCACAACAGACTTCAATATGCATAGCACATTAAAGTCTGTTGTGGGTAAAATTGGTTGCGGGGGCCGGATTTGAACCAACGACCTTCGGGTTATGAGCCCGACGAGCTACCAGACTGCTCCACCCCGCGATATTGATATAATTTTCTGAACGAATTATATTATACTATATTGTTATGCGTTTGTCAAGATTTTTATTAAAAAAATTTTATCTTTCCTAAAAAGAATAAAATTCTTTACATTTCTCCCAAAATATGTTAACATAGAAAGGAGGTGAGATTACAAATGATAGATCTCATATATTTAATGTGGTTACATCTTAAAAAAAGCGTAACACCCTTACTAGCGCACCAATTACTTAATAGTTTTGGCTCTGCAGAAAGGGTATATCTTGCCGATAAATGCTCTTATATCAATCAAGGTTTAACTAATTCACAAATTTTAGCTGATTTGATGGATAAAAATATTGAATCGGCTGATTTTGAAATAAAAAAAGCAAACCAGCTAGGAATATCATTGTTGGGATTTGGTGTGGAAGGATACCCTGCTCTTTTGTATGAAATAGCCGATCCGCCATTGATTTTATATGTGCAAGGTGATACATCTGTTTTACAAAGGCGCAATATCTTTTGTATTGTTGGGACTAGAAGGAGTACAGTCTATGGAATGAGTGCTTCACTAGGTGTGGCAGAACAACTGGCACGTTGCGGGATGATAATTATCAGTGGTGTTGCTGTTGGAATTGATGCTGCGGCACACCGTGGTGCAGTAAGAGGTGGCGGAAAGACAATTGGGATAATGGGATGTGGTTTAGATGTGGATTATCCTGCAGAAAACAGAGATGTTCGGCGTCAAATTATAGAAAATGGTGCTTTAATTAGCGAATTCCCGTTTGGCACTCCACCAATACCTTCTAATTTTCCTGTTCGTAACCGTCTATTAAGTGCCTTTTCTCTTGGTGTGGCTGTTATGGAGGCTGGTGAGAAAAGCGGCGCACTGATTACTGCTAAATATGCAGCAGAGCAGGGAAGAGATGTTTTTGCACTTCCCGGTAATATTTCGAATCCTATGTCTGCAGGAACAAATCGTTTAATACAAGACGGTGCCTCTCTTTTAACTGGAGCAGAGGTAATAATAACCGAATATTTAATGCGTTATCCTGAGTTTTTTCATTTATCTGAGACACAAGATGAGCAATGTGGTGAAGCCAAGGATAATAAATCGAAACTTGAAGTTTCTTCTTTACAAAGATTACAACTTTCTGGTACAGAAAAAAAGATTTTTTCAACACTTGAAAAAGAGCCATTACACATTAATGAAATTTCGCGACGTGCCGGAATTTCAATTGCAGAAACACTATCGACTATAACCATTTTGCAAATTAAAGGGAAAGTAAAAGAACATCCGGGAAATCAGTTTAGTGTTTAACTTTTTATTTCTTTTGACATATAAGTAAGAATGTGTTATAATTATATTAATTTTGTATTATTTGAGGAAAAAATGGTTGAGAATATAAATTTAGTTGAAATAATTCGAAAGACTGAATTATTAAAAAGTGAAATCATATGTCAAACCGGGGCGTTATATAAGTCTATGTTAGAAGAGAATTCAACGTGTGGTATTTCCAATATACTAGCAAATTTAATTATAGACATATATCAATTGGGTGATATCATTGGCGTATCTCCGTTTGATTTGGAGCAATCTATTACTGAGAGATTAAGTTCAGAGCATAACATAAGTCAGGCAGTTGTAAATAGTTTTTTAAAGGCAAGAAAAACAGGGAAGGGTTTTTAGATAATGAATAAACATAAACTTTTTAAGTGGGCTTTTTTTCCATTCATGCTTTTGACTGCGCTTTTGTGTGTTTATGATTATATATTTCTCTCTTTTTTTATAGGGAGTGTATTAATTGCTTGGTATACTGCACGTTTTGGGATTCAGTATTCCGCATGGGGATTACTTCCGCTTCTGCTTTGTTGTTTACTTACCGGAAATGTAAATATAGCTTTTTTTCTTTTTTTGCAAAGCATTACAGCGTATATCATAGGCATGTTTATTTATAAGCGTTTGTCATTCTCTTTAATGTTAATTATTGCAACACTGTTTGAAACCTTTATTTTAGTTTTGTTTTCACTCAAAATTTGTAATACATTGAACACATCACCTGCTAATCTATTGTTTGGAGAAAGTTTACAGAATTTTTTAAATTTTGCTTCTCTTTCGGGTGGTTTAGATTCTAAAAAGGTAATGGAAATGAAACAAACACTGCAGATGATATCTAAAATGCTGCAAAGTATGCTGCCTTTTTTTTACCTATGTGTATCTTTGCTATGCGTTTATTCAATTTTTGGAGTTACCAGATTCTGTTTAAAAAAACAAAAAACAGAAATTGACACGATGCCTTATTTTTATGAATTGTGGTTACCCAGAAGTTGCAGCGTAATTTTTGTTATGTTGTTTTTAATATCTTTCTTTGCTGATTCACCGATTCTAGTAAACGTGACCTCATTCATGTTTACAATTCATGTAATATGCGGTGTGTCTGTAATTGATTTTTATTTACGAAGAAAAAAAATACTCGGTATATTACGAGTAAGTATTATAAGTCTTCTTTTGTTCATATCTTCATTTTTAGGGGGGATCTTCACCTCTGTTTTGTGTTGTATTGGAATGACAGAAAAAGCACGTGAATTAAGAAGGTAGTATATAATGAAAAATAAAAATTGTTTGCCACGTTTTTATACCGGTGATGTTTATTCTAAAATAATCATTATAATTTCCATTGCTTTTGCGCTTGCATTAAGATTATTTCTTTTTGCTGGGTTTATGGCATGTGCACTATTGTTTTCATTTTTCTTTAGTGAGCTTGCTTATCACAAAGGTGTAAAACAGATGCATTCATATCTTGAATCTGCTGCTTTACATGTTGGCGCCTCTGAATCAATGCCGGGATTCCCTTTTCCTGCAGTTTCTGTTACAGATAACGGAAAAATCACCTGGTATAATAGTGCAATGGATAAACTTGTAGATGGTGAACTTCTTTTCCAAAAGGATATACGTGAATATGTGAAAGATTTTGATATTTCATCAATGGATGAAACAGGTCTTTATCCGATATATAAAGCACTAATAAAAGGACGCAATTTCTCTGTGTATGCACATAAAACGCCACCACAAGAAGATGGGGGAGTATTAATACTTATGTACTTTCTTGATATAAGTACATATGAAAAATTGCAAAAAAAGTATTTAGATGAGAAATTTGTTTCAATTGCTGTTTCATTTGATAATTTTGAAGAGGTTATGCAAGGAATGGAAGACGAAGCTCGAAACGCACTACAGTCTTCCGTTGACCGTAGCCTTACCACTATGACCACGGAAATAGGAGGTGTTTTAAAGAAAATCGAACGTGATCGGTATTCGATTTATATAAACGCACACGCTCTTCAAATATTAATTCAAAGAAAATTTCCTATTTTAGATACAGTTCGGGAAATTAATAATGGCAATACGATTTCCCCTACTCTTAGCATAGGTATTGGTGTAGACGGTGATTCTTTCCTAGAGAATGATAATTTTGCGCGAACTGCATTAGATATGGCACTTGGACGCGGTGGAGATCAAGTTGTCATAAAGGATAATAACACAATGCAGTACTTTGGTGGGAAAACGCGAGAAGTTGAAAAACGAACCAAAGTTAAAGCGCGTGTTGTTGCCTACGCTCTTCGGGAACTAATTAAACAAAGCGAGAACATTATTATTCTTGGGCATAAAAATGCAGATGTTGATTGTATTGGCGCGGCTATGGGTATTGTTGCTGTGGCAAGAAGTCTTGAAATAAAAGCATACATTTTACAACACGACTATGATGATACGGCAACAGCTGTATGCAATAAAGCCGAAGAAGAACCTCAGTATAAGGGGGTATTTATTAGACGCAACATGATTGATGATTTGGTGACGCCAAAATCTCTTATACTAATTGTTGATACGAATTCACCTTCATATATGGAGGGAACTGATTTACTTGGTTCAACGGAGCAAATTGTTCTGATTGACCACCATAGACGAAGCAGTGACTTTTTAAAAAATCCTACATTAGCATATCATGAGCCGTATGCTTCTTCAACATGTGAAATGATCACTGAAATGTTACCATATTTAAATAATAAAAATATTTTGCTTAAAATAGAGGCAGAAGCGTTATATGCAGGTATTTATCTTGATACGAAGAGTTTCACATTCAAAACCGGCGTTCGAACACTTGAGGCTGCAGCTTACCTGCGTCGAGCAGGCATAGACCCAATTACAGTTAAACAGTTTTTCAAGAGTAACCTAGAAACCTTTACCATGAAAGCCACGCTGATACAAGGAGCAAAAGTGGTAAAAAAACATATTGCTATTTCTGTAACAGATGAGTTCAGAACACCATCTGTTGTTGCCCAAGCCGCAGATGAGCTTTTAAATATTGCTGGAATTGACACGTCTTTTGTTATTGCACGTAATGAATCCAGTTGTATTGTTAGTGGACGTTCTACAGGTAAAATTAATGTGCAGATTATCTTGGAGCAGCTAGGTGGTGGAGGACATTTTTCTGTAGCAGGTGCGCAAATAAAAGATGCTTCTCCTCATGAGGTGGAAATGCAACTTATGCATATTTTAGAAGCGTATTTAGCAGAAGTTTAGAGAGGAGTAAAGAAAATGAAGGTAATTTTGTTATGTGATGTAAAAGGTAAAGGAAAAAAAGGACAGATGATAGACGTAAGTGATGGGTATGCAAGAAATTTTCTTCTGCCAAGAAATCTGGCGCAAGAAGCAACAAAATCAGCAATGAATGATTTTCAGGGTAAAGCTGATTCTGCCCGCTATCATAAGGAACAGGAAGTTGCAGCAGCAAAAGAAATGGCTAAAAATTTAGAGGGAAAAACTGTTGTTATACGTGCTAAAAGTGGTGAAAACGGCAAACTATTTGGTTCTATTACAGGGCAGGCGGTTGCCGATGCAATTAAGATGCAGCTTCATATTGTAGTGGATAAGAGAAAGATTGTTGTCGGGGATGGAATTAAAAGTATTGGCATAACGGATATCGAGATTAAAGTATATCCTGAGATTACCGCTAAAATTCAGGTGCGTGTAGAACAAGAATAGAGAGGTGAATACCTTGGAAGAACAACTGGGGAGAAATGTACCATACAGCCTCGAGGCCGAACAAGCTGTCTTAGGCTGTATGATAAAAAACAGTTCAGCACTATCGCGTGTTATGGAACTCCAACTTCATGCGAATGACTTTTATTTTGAACAGCATAAAGTTATATATGATGCTGTAAGTCATTTGTTTCTGGAAAACGTTCCTCTGGATTTAATTGTTCTATCCGGGGAGCTGAAAGAAAAGTTAGATACAGTCGGTGGTGTATCTTATCTTGCAACGATTGTCGAAAGTGTTGATACAACAGAAAATGTAAAATATTACCTAGATATTATAAAAGAAAAAGCTGTTTTAAGACGTTTGATTGATGCGGCAAATGAAATAGCAGACATGTGCTATACAGCAGAGGATGATATTTCAAAAATCCTTGATAGTGCTGAACATAAAATCTTTAGTATTTTACAGGGCCGAGATTTAAAAGGGTTTTATCATATTCGTGATGTTATGCCGGATGTTATTAAAAACATTGAAAACATTCGTGCTACAGGCGGAAAAATGGGAGGGCTTCCCACAGGCTTTAGACAATTGGACTCTATTACTTCTGGTCTTCAAAAAACAGACCTTATCATTCTTGCTGCACGCCCGGGTATTGGGAAAACAAGTTTTGCCTTAAATATAGCAGGTCATGTTGCAAAAGCAACAAAAGAACCTGTTGCGATATTTACACTTGAAATGTCGAAAGAACAACTTGCAAACCGTCTTTTATGGAGTGATGCCAAAATTGAAGGTGAAAAATTCCGTACGGGAAATATTACCGGAGAAGACATGAAAAAAATTGCACACGCTCTCGGCGGTCTTGTGAAAGCACCAATATATATAGATGACACACCTAATATTCCTGTTTCAGAAATGCGCGCAAAATGCCGCAGATTAAAACTGGAAAAAGGACTAGGGATGGTTGTTATTGATTATTTACAGTTAATGCAAGGTGGAAAAAAATCAGAAAGTCGCCAACAAGAAGTTTCGGAAATTTCACGTTCCTTGAAAATAATGGCCAAAGAATTAGATGTTCCTGTATTGACGCTTTCACAGCTTTCTCGTGCTTCTGTCACGCGTGATCAACCAATTCTTAGTGATCTTCGTGAGTCTGGTGCTATTGAACAGGATGCTGATATTGTTATGTTTTTAAATCGAAAAACAGGCGATGAAGTTTCACCTGACGAAGCAAATTTGGCAGAATGCATAATTGCAAAACACAGAAATGGTTCAACAGGAAAAATTGACCTTGTTTGGCGTGGGGAATATACAACATATATGGAGCCGGATATGGTTCATTAATGGGGGTTTCATTTGCTGTTCGCATCCTTTATTTCAAAAATTGAAACTGAAAACTTAGTTAAAGCAGGGGATTGGGTTGTAGCCGCGGTATCCGGTGGTGCAGACTCTATATGTTTATTACATCTCCTACATCGTCTTCGTACGCAAAAACATTTTCGACTTTCTTGTGCACATGTAAATCACGGACTCCGAAAAGAAGCTGCAGATGATGCAAGATTCGTTGAACAGCTTTGCCGATTATGGGACATACCTTTTTTTCTACATGAAACCGATATTACAAAAGAAGCAAAATTGAGAAAAATTTCTGTAGAATTGGCTGGACGCGAAGTTCGATATGAATTTTTAAAAAATTTTAATGCAGACGTCATTATGACAGCACATAATAAAAACGATGTGGCTGAAACTGTTCTATTACACCTCATTCGTGGATGTGGACTTGATGGCCTTTGTGGTATTCCTTCCAAAAGAGAGGATGGCATTTGTCGCCCGCTTTTGAATTTTTCAAGAGAGCAAATCGAGGGATATCTCCTGTCACATAATCTATCTTGGCGCGAAGATGCCACAAATATGGAAACAGTGTACACCAGAAATAAAATAAGAAACAATATATTGCCGATAATTGAAGAAATAAACCCGTCTTTTATCGATGCTATAACTAGAATGACAGATATACTGTCGGAAGAAAATAAGTTTTTACATGAACTCACGAAGAAAAATAGAACATTTCATCAAGAAAATGGAATAATTATTCTTAGCATAAATGAATTAGAACAAATGCCCTTAGCTTTAAGGCGACGAATGGTTTTACATGCAGTTGAAAATTTTGCAGAAACAAATGGTATTTTAAGCCTTATCAACAAAAAAACCGGAAGCGTTTTTAAACTAAGCGGAGGTAAAATTGCAGAAAAAGAATACGATAAAATTATAATTCATACACCTAAAGAGAAGATAATTACACCTATAAAACTTCCAACCAATGGCGAAGTTATTTTTGGAAATTATAGAATCACCGTTGGTGAAACTGGTTTAGCACTTCCCAAAATGGACTATATTGTAAGAACACGAATGAATGGGGATGTATTTTCCCCGGAGGGAATGGATGGGCGAAAAAAAATCAAAGATTATTTCATTGAGAAAAAAATCCCACGCCGCTTTCGAGAACAAATCCCAATTATAACACATAAAAATGAAATTGCTGCGGTTGGAAATTTACGTCGAAGTCGTAATTTTGTTCCTAAAAACGAAGATGTACTATATATTAAAATTGAACGAATAAAACACGTGTAAGAATAAAGAAAGAAGGATATACTTATGATGCAGGTGATAGAAAAGGTACTTATTTCTGAAGAAGAATTAAAAACAAAAGTGCAGGAACTTGCAAATACAATTTCTGCAGATTACGAAGGAAAAGATTTACTTTTGGTTTCTGTTTTAAAAGGTGGGTTCGTTTTTGCAGCCGATTTATTCCGTAATCTAACAATTCCTGCCTCTGTTGATTTTATGGCTGTATCAAGCTATGGGGCTTCCAGTAAATCGAGCGGTGTTGTTAAAATATTAAAGGATTTAGATTTTTCTGTTGAAGGAAAAGATATTTTAATTGTGGAAGATATACTAGACAGTGGAATTACACTTAATTATTTAAAAGATTTATTCATTCGACGTGGGGTAAACAGTTTGAAAATTTGCACAATTTTAAACAAACCGGATCGCAGAAAAGCACCGATTTACGCAGATTATGTTGGATTTGATATACCGGATGAATTTGTTGTAGGATACGGACTAGATTATGCGGAAAAATATCGAAATTTGCCTTTTGTAGGTATTTTAAAACGTGAAGTGTATGAAAATAATTGATTTTAATGTTTTTTATATACACCCTTGCATTATTTTGTAGAGCGTGATAAAATAAAATGACTATCAAGATTAAGGAGATGCATATATGCCTAAAGCATTAAAAAGTATAAGTTTTTATATCGTCTTAATTGTTGCAGTATTGCTACTATGGAATTTTCTGGATGCAGATATAACTGAAAATCATAGTTTTTCTGAATTAGTGAACTGGATACAGGAAGGAAAAATCGAGAGAATTATCGTTGAAGAACAGCAAGTGATTGCAACTATGCGTGAAGATAACCGCGATGTTATTGTTCCAGTTGTTTCACCAAATGATTTAACTTTATATGCAGGGGATACCATTAAAGAACAAATTAATAATAATTCCCTACGCGTAGAATATGCGCCTCCTGAACCCATGCCATTTTGGCTTTCCATTTTACCTACGCTACTTATTGTTGTAGTTGTAGCTGTATTTTGGTTTATTATGATGCAACAATCCCAAGGGGGGGGCGGAGGCAGAATATCGTCTTTTGGTAAAAGCCGTGCACGCAAAATGTCGGACAACGCAACTAAGAAAACTTTTGCCGATGTTGCAGGTGCAGAAGAAGAAAAGCATGAGCTAAAAGAAATTGTTGACTTTTTAAAGGCGCCAAAGCGCTTTTTAGAGCTCGGTGCACGTATCCCCAAAGGTGTACTCCTTGTTGGCCCTCCTGGAACCGGTAAAACTCTTCTTGCAAAAGCTGTTGCAGGGGAAGCTGGGGTTGCTTTTTTCAGCATAAGTGGTAGTGATTTTGTTGAAATGTTTGTTGGTGTTGGTGCATCCCGTGTACGTGACCTTTTTGCTGAAGCGAAAAAAAATCTTCCCTGTATTATTTTTATTGATGAAATTGATGCTGTTGGACGGCATAGAGGCGCAGGACTTGGCGGCGGACATGATGAAAGAGAGCAAACCTTAAATCAATTGCTTGTTGAAATGGATGGTTTTGGAGCAAATGAGGGCATTATCATCATTGCTGCCACTAACAGACCCGATATATTGGATCCGGCGTTACTTCGTCCTGGTCGATTTGACAGACAAGTAGTTGTAGATATTCCGGATGCAGGAGAAAGAGAAGCAATTTTAAAAGTACATGCAAAGGGCAAACCATTTGCTGATGATGTGAATTTGAGAGATATTGCTAAAGGTACAACTGGCTTTACCGGTGCTGACCTTGAAAACTTATTGAATGAAAGCGCGATTTTGGCTGCAAGAGGGGCGCAAAATAAAATTTCAAAAGCAAACATGGATGAAGCCTTAATCAAAGTAATTGCAGGCCCAGAAAAAGCCAACCGCATTCGAAATGAAAAGGCAAAAAGACTTACTGCTTTTCACGAAGCGGGTCATGCATTGATTGCAAAACTTTTGCCGTCACAAGATCCGGTACATCAAATTTCAATTATTCCGCGTGGTAGAGCGGGAGGATATACCATGTCTTTACCTAAGGAAGATAAGCTTTTTGAATCCCGTCAGGATATGTTAGAGGATATAATTTCTCTTCTTGGGGGACGTGTGGCTGAAAAGCTAGAACTGGATGATATTAGCACAGGAGCGTCCAATGACATGCAACGTGCTACGGCGATTGCGCGGGATATGGTGACGAAATATGGTATGAGCGAAAAACTTGGACCCATGACTTTTGGTTCGCAGCATGATGAAGTTTTCATCGGACGGGATTATGCACAGCAAGCGAAAAATTATTCAGAAAAAACTGCATCTGATATTGATGCTGAAATTTCTGCAATTATTCAAAATTGTTACCAAAAGTGCGAAATGCTTTTGAAAGAAAACAGAGATAAGTTACGCCTGATTGCGAATACACTTCTTGAAAAAGAAAAAATTGACGGCGATGAATTTGAACAACTTTTTTCTGGTGTAGAAGAAATAGAAAACACCAAAGAATAGGAAGGAGAAACTATGGAGAATTCATTATCCTATAAACGCCAATGTGTCTGGCTGGATAAATCTGTAGATAAAAATGCAATTTTTGATTTTTGTGATGATTATAAAACTTTTTTAAATTGCGCTAGAACAGAACGGGAATTTGTTGTACAGGCTGAAAAAGCAGCTATAAAAAATGGTTTTGTTTCCTTAAAAGAAAAAGCATCTTTGAATCCGGGTGATCGTGTTTATCTTATAAATCGCGGCAAAGGGATTATTTTTGCTGTAATTGGAAGTGCACCAATTGAAGAGGGCGTTAATATTGTTGGTGCACATATTGACTCTCCGCGTCTTGACTTAAAACAAAACCCGTTATATGAAGACGGGGAAATGGCATTTTTAAAAACTCATTATTATGGCGGACTAAGAAAGTATCAATGGCTTGCAACTCCTCTTGCCATGCACGGAACCGTTATTCTTACTGATGGGAAAAGTATTGATATTTCTTTGGGTGATGAAGACGATGATTTTACTTTTACCATAAGTGACCTTCTTCCGCATCTTGCAAAAGAACAGGGCGGCAAGCCGCTTCGCGATGCCTTTGATGGTGAAAATTTAAATATTATTGTGGGAAGCATTCCGGTAGAGGATGAAGAGTGTAAAAAGCCGATAAAAGAAACTATTTTACAATATTTGCATAAAAAATACGGAATGATAGAAGAAGACTTTCTTAGTGCTGAAATTGAAATGATTCCTGCAATTCGTGTTCGTGATGTTGGCTTAGATAGAAGCATGATTGGTGGTCCTGCACAGGATGATCGTGTTTGCGCTTATACTGCGATGCAGGCAATTTTTGAAGCAAGCGTGCCAAAACGAACTGCGATTTGTCTTCTTGTAGATAAAGAAGAGATTGGGAGCATGGGGAATACGGGTATGCAGTCCAGATTTTTTGAAAACACCCTTGCTGAAATTTGCTATATGCTTGGAAAAAACGAAAATATTTCTGTTCGAAGATGTTTGTCCGCATCCAAATGTTTATCCGCAGATGTAAACGCTGCTTTCGACCCGAATTATGCAAGTGTATATGAAAAAAATAACGCAGCGCATCTTGGGCATGGTGTAACAATTAGCAAATATACAGGACATGGCGGAAAATCGGAGTCCAGTGATGCTTCGGCAGAATTCATGGGTGAAATCCGTCGTTTGTTTAATGCAAACGGAGTTATATGGCAAACGGCAGAACTTGGGAAAGTAGGTGCAGGCGGTGGTGGAACCATTGCACAATATGTTGCAAATCTGGATGTCGACACAATAGATTGCGGCACGGCTCTTTTATCTATGCACGCACCTTTTGAAATATCCAGTAAAGCTGATGTTTATATGACCTATAAGGCATATAAGTGTTTTTTAGCTTAATTGAGGTAATGAAATGTTTGAACTCAAACGACAAATTTCTTATAGCCAGCTTTCACCGGACAAAACTGTAAGCCCTACCGAATATCTTCGAATTTTTCAGGATGCAGCAGTAGCACACACAAATGCTTGCGGATATTCTCTGGAAAAGCTTTCTGATTTAAATCGCGCATGGATTTTGTTGTCAACGCATCTTAAACTTGAAAACCCTCTTTATCTTGATGAAGAGATTATAATCAAAACATGGACGTATGATTTTACAAGGGTAAGTGGACCGCGTGCTTTTATTGTTGAAAGTGCAAAAAGTGGAATGGTATATGCCAGTGCCGTGGCTATGTGGGCTTTTGTGGACACAGAAACAGGACGACCCAAAGAAATCCCGAAGGATATGCTTGAAAAATTTGGAAACGGCAAATCATTGTTGCTTCCATACATACGACGTGCACCTAAGTTTGATACCGAAATCCATATTGGAGATTTTAATGTACTTAAAAGAGATTTGGATTCAAATGGGCACATGAATAATGTACGGTATGTAGAGTATGCTATGGAGGCAGTACCTTTAGATGCTGAAATTTCCGAGCTTGAAGTTTTTTACAAACATTCCACATTTTATCAGGATAAGATTTCCTTGCACAGTAAACAAGACGAGAGAACAATTTTTAATGAATTTAAAACTAAAGATGGTGAAACCTGTACGTATATTCGTTTTATTTTAAAATAGAAACTTGGTAGATAACATATGAAGATTTTGGGAATTGACCCTGGCTATGCAATTGTAGGCTTTGGCGTAATTTCGCATGAAAACGGAAGATTTAGACCTTTAGATTGCGGTGTACTCACAACGCCGCAGGACATGCCCTTTCCTAAGCGATTAAAAAGACTATATGATGCCGCTACTTTATTGATTGAAGAAAAAAAACCTGATGTAGTAGCTATTGAAACACTGTTTTTTAATACAAATGTAACGACGGCAATTGCTGTTGGTCATGCTCGTGGCGTGTTAATATTGGCTGCAGAAAATGCTGGAATACCTGTTTTTGAATATACACCCCTACAAATTAAACAAGCAATAACAGGGTATGGTCGTGCAGATAAAACGCAAATGCAACAAATGGTTAAAATGCTTCTTGGGCTTGCGATTGTTCCTAAGCCTGATGATGCGGCAGATGCACTTGCGGTTGCAATTTGTCACGGTCAGTCCTATAAATTGAACCAAAAATTAGGTGAAAAATAATGTTTTATTATCTTAAAGGAATAGCGACACATAAAGGTGAAAATTTTTTAGTTTTAGATATTTCAGGAGTGGGATTTAAAGTTTTTACATCGAATACAACACTCTCCGATGTCACGCTTAAAACAGAATGTACCGTTTATACATATATATATGTGCGAGAAGATGCCCTCGAAATATTTGGATTTTTAACTGCGGATGAATTAACTTTCTTTCAAAAATTAATTTCTATTTCGGGTGTAGGGCCACGACTTGCATTGGCAATATTATCTACATTTCCTTCTACAGAACTTGTTCTGGCGGTTCTTACAAGTGATGTAAAAAAACTTTCTAAAGCTCCCGGTGTAGGGCCTAAGCTTGCGCAGCGTATTATTTTAGAACTCAAAGATAAAATGAAAGCTGAAGAGGTGGAGGAGGCGGCACTCAACCAAAATACGCTTCCATCAGGTGCGTCTGAAGCTTTAAGCGCACTTTTAGTACTTGGTTACGGAGAAGCCGAAGCACGACATGCTATATCTATAGTCGGGGAAGGTTTTAGTCTGGAAGATACAATTAAGAAAGCACTTATAGTTTTGTCAAGATAGGGGATTAAGTATGGATTTTGAGGAAAATAGAATTATAACATCCATGCAGCTTGAACAGGAAAATGATATAGAAGTAGCGCTAAGGCCAAGGCGCTTAGAAGAATATGTTGGTCAGGGGAAACTCAAAGAAAATCTTTCTGTATTCATTGAAGCTGCAAGACTTCGCAGAGATGCGCTTGACCATTGTTTATTATACGGTCCTCCCGGACTTGGGAAAACAACGCTTGCGGGCATTATTGCAAATGAGCTTGGTGTTAATATTCGTATAACCAGCGGTCCTTCTATTGAAAGACCTGGCGATTTAGCTGCTGTTCTTACAAATCTTGGACCGATGGATGTGTTATTTATTGACGAGATTCACCGCCTCAGTAAATCTGTTGAAGAAATCTTGTATCCGGCTATGGAGGATTATGCACTGGATATCATGATTGGGAAGGGTCCAAGTGCCAGAAGCGTTCGCTTAGACTTACCAAAATTTACACTTGTCGGTGCAACCACAAGAGCCGGACTTTTATCTGCACCACTTCGAGACCGTTTTGGAATTATATCAAGACTTGAACTTTATTCAAACGAAGAACTGATGCAAATTGTACAGCGCTCTGCATCTATATTAAATATTGCACTTTCCGAAGAAGGTGCAGCAGAAATTGCATCACGCTCTCGTGGTACTCCACGTATTGCCAATCGTCTTTTAAAGCGCCTCCGTGATTTTGCGGAGATAAAAGGTGATGGGGTTATAACGCGCGAAGTGGCTGATGTTGGTCTTGAAATGCTCGATATAGATAAAATAGGACTTGATGCGGTTGACAGACGCATGATTATGTCCATTATCCAAAATTTTGGTGGAGGCCCGGTGGGGCTTGATACCTTAGCGGCTACCATCGGTGAAGATGCTTCCACGATTGAGGATGTGTATGAACCTTATCTTATGCAGCTTGGTTTTTTAAACAGAACACCACGAGGAAGAATGGTTACAAGTCCATGTTATAAGCATTTTGCTATAAAAGAACCGGGCGAAAATTAAGCGGAAAAATAAATTTAATTGAATAAAAATACCGGTATGGGAAAAACTTTTCTCATACCGGTATATTTTTATGAAAAAGAGGAAAAAGAAATGAAAATCAAAAAGATTTCAGCGCTTGAAATTTTAGATTCACGTGGTAATCCAACTGTTTCAGCTCATGTGATTACCGAAAGTGGTTATCGTGGCTTTGGGATGGTCCCGTCCGGTGCATCAACCGGAAGCTATGAGGCGTTAGAGCTACGTGATGGGGGAGAACGCTTTTGTGGGAAGGGGGTGCGTCTTGCCGTAGAAAAAATTGAAAAAGAGATAAATAACACATTACGTGGGTTAGATGTAAGAAACCAGGACGAAATTGACAGAAAAATGCTTTCTTTAGACGGAACAGAAAACAAAGCAAAGTTTGGGGCTAATGCAATACTTGCAGTTTCTATTGCCTGTGTTCGTGCTGCATCCATGGGATTATCTTTAGAGCCTTTCCAATATCTTGGTGGATTTACTGCAGATTTATTGCCGCTCCCAATGATGAATATAATAAATGGTGGGGCACACGCTGCAAACAACCTAGACATTCAGGAGTTTATGATTGTTCCTGTGGGAGCAGAAACCTTTTCAGAGGGACTTCGTATGTGTGCAGAAATTTACCAAACTCTTCGAAAGCAATTAAAAAAATATAATCTATCTATTTCAGTAGGAGATGAGGGGGGCTTTGCACCGGATTTGAGAAGCCACGAGGCGGCTGTCGAGCATATTTTAGAAGCAACTGAAAAAAGTGGGTACCGATGTGGGGAAGACATAAAAATTGCCCTGGATGCTGCAAGCAGTGAATGGTTTAATGGTGAAGAATATTATATGCCGAAATCTCAAAGAACATTTTCGAAAGAAGAGTTAATAACGTATTGGGAAGACCTACTAACAGCATATCCGATTATTTCGATAGAAGACCCTGCTGCAGAAAATGATTGGGAAACATGGGCTCGTATTTTAAAGCGCACGAAAATGCAAATCGTCGGAGATGATTTATTTGTAACACAAACGAAGCGTCTTTCCAATGGGATTGAAAAAAAGGCAGCCAACGCCATTTTAATAAAGCCTAATCAAGTAGGCACTGTAACCGAAACTATAGAAGCGATAAAACTTGCAAAATCTGTTGGTTTTGGCACAATTGTATCTCATCGCTCCGGTGACACAGAGGATTCGTTTATCGCAGATCTTGCTGTGGGACTCGGCGCGGGACAAATTAAAACAGGTGCACCTTGCAGAAGTGAAAGAACATCTAAATATAATCGGTTGCTTTATATCGAAAAAATGCTCAGATTTGGTATCTGAGCACATTCAATAATTAAATATAATATTATGGCAGAGGGAGAAATGGCTTAACATATCAAATTTTAGGCTTATTTTTCTCTTCTGCCAAAGGGTTACTTGCTGTAGCTTCTCTTAACCGTTCATTATCCACATGTGTATAAATTTGTGTAGTGCTAAGCTGGGCATGACCTAAAACCTCTTGGAGTGCACGAATATCTACATTTCCATAACGATACATAAGTGTTGCGGCCGTATGGCGAAGCTTATGCGCAGAATATCTGCTTGTATCTAGTCCTGCAGTTTCTAAAGCACGTTTTACAATAATTTGTACCATTTTACCACTAAGTCGTGTATGATTTCTGCTCAAAAACATTGCATTTTTATCTTTCACTTTTTCGTGCGGTCGAACTTGAAGATACTGATTTAATGCCGTTTGACAAGCATTATTTAAATAAATTATACGTTCTTTGGCACCTTTGCCCAAAACGCGAAGTTTTTCGCCATCATAATCCCTTAAGTTAATTCCAACTAACTCTGAAAGCCGTAACCCACAATTCAAAAACAATGTTAAAATAGCATAGTCCCGCTCAGGATATTGACTTTCTACATTATCTAAAATACGTTTGCTTTCATCTAATGTCAAATATTTGGGAAGTAAACCGGGAATTTTTGGTGCGTCAAGCTCCTTAGCTGGATTATCTTTAAGAAGACCGGTTTTTGCTGTCAGATATTTAAAAAACGTGCGAAGGCTCGAAACTTTTCTCGCTCTGGCACTCTGTGCATTTTTACGTATTGAAGAGATATAGTACATATACTCATACAAATCATTTCTGGTTACATTTCTTAGATCTTCGATTGTTACATTTAAAATGGAAACAGAATCAAATTCATCAAATGAAGCGTTACCGTTTTTACATTGTAAGTATCTAAAGAAAGTGCGCAAGTCATAGTAGTATTCTTTTGTTGTGCGCTCGGATTTTCCAAGAATGACTTCCAAATAAACAAGAAAATCCTTAAGTACGACGGGTATATCCTTAAAACTTTGCATTTCTCCCCCTCCTCCCAATTAGACAAAATTTTTATTTTGTCTAATTGGGATTCTAAATATTTATGTATTCCCTTTTTAAATTTATAGAAAATAATAAAAACGACAAGTTCTGGCTTGTCGTTTTTATTGGTGCGGCTGAAGGGACTTGAACCCCCACGTCGTAGACACCAGAACCTAAATCTGGCGCGTCTGCCAATTCCGCCACAGCCGCATTTCTTTTATTATAGCATAAACATATAAAATAATCAACCTTTTTTTAATAAACTTTTCAAAATATGGATTTATAAACCAGTTAGGAATAAATATCCTAAAATAATAATCATTGATATATCCTTATCTTCACTGCTTATAAGCAAAAGTAAAAGCGCAAGAATAAGTATATCATCTAAAGCCAAACGTCCAAATATGCTTATAGTTTCATTTTTCTCCTTTTGTTGTACCATTTTCTTATTTGTACATTGCTCTTGTTGTGTTATATTTGTTGGTTGCATTTGTGTAACTGTCGTAGACAAATTTCCGCTTTCAACAGCTCTGGCGGCTTTTCTTATTTGCTCTGCACGTTTTTCATAGTCATTCATATATTGTTTATACATCCCTTGCCTCCAACTACAATATTTTCAGTTCTTCAAAAAGTGTAGACATTTTGCTTAATTTGAGAATCTGCATAGCTTGCTCTGCGGTTTGAAGGCGTTTTTGGTTTAAATATGGCTTAATAGCAATTAAAAGATTAATTCTTGGGTCATCATCATTTGCTATTTTCCCAAATGCACTGCCAAGTTTCATTAGCGTTTCAGGATTATCCAAACCAAAAGGAAGCGCGGAAACAGATGATTGTCTTTTTTCTTTAGTTTCACTGGTCGTATCTTCACTTTTAAATGACTGCACAAGACCCATGATTTGTTCCATTGTTTCTGGATTTCCCAATATATTTTTCAATATGTTTTCCGGTGCATTCTCCATTAACCGCTCTCCCCTTTTTCTTGATTAATCAATCTTTGAAAAATTTTTCAATTGCATGCACAATGTCAGGGTTTTTTGATAAGACACTCATTATTTCTTGTTTATCTCCTGACATTTCATTTTTAATTTTTTCCATCATCATTTTTCCTTCTTTTGTGTTTATAAATTCATTAGCCTGTTGCATTCCTTTTTCCAAGGTTTTTTTATCAACACCTTTTAACAATTCAGCAAAATCGCTCATAACCTCAATCCTTTCTATAATAATATTATATCTCGTATATAAAATATGCTTAAAAAGCAAGATTGTTGCTAAAAACGCTTGACATTTAATAATAAATATCTTATAATATAAAGGTCATCGGGGTTTGGCGCAGTTTGGTAGCGCGCATGGTTTGGGACCATGAGGCCGCGGGTTCAAGTCCCACAACCCCGACCAAAAAGGCTTGAATTTATCAAGTCTTTTTTTGTTATACAAAAAACCTTCTGTTTGCTTTAGCCAAACAGAAGGTTTAGAATATCTTGGAATTAATTCTTAATTTTTGTACATTTTATTTAATAACATGGTCATTAAAATAATGGCACCCATAACGGCGACAATTGTAAGCATGCCGACACCCATATATTTCATGTTTGTTAAAAAAGCCAATGGTATAAATTGCATTTTCAAGCCCCTCCTACATAAAGAAATTTAAAATTAATCCACCTGCAATTACAGATGCAATCTGTCCAGAAACATTAACACCAATTGAATGCATAAGCAGGAAATTGGAAGAATCGGCTTCAAGCCCTAACTTATGAACTACACGTCCTGACATTGGAAATGCAGAAATACCGGCAGCACCAATCATCGGATTGATTTTCTTTTTAAGGAAAAGGTTTAAGAATTTAGCAAAAAGAACGCCGCCTGCTGTATCGAAAATAAAGGCTATTAGACCTAAGCCTAAAATCAAAAGCGTCTCAAGCTGAAGGAAGTTTTCAGCCTGCATTTGAGAAGCAATTGTAATTCCTAAGAAAATTGTAACCAGATTTGCAAGAACTTTCTGTGCAGTTTCTGACAAGGAATTTAAAACGCCACATTCACGAATGAGGTTACCAAACATCAAGAAACCGATAAGTGCAACAGATTCCGGAGCAACAACACCGGCAATAATTGTTATAATAATCGGGAAAAGAATGCGGGTTGTTCTGGAAACATTCTTTTGTTCATATGGCATACGAATGAGACGTTCTTTTTTGGTCGTAAGCGCTTTGATTACCGGAGGCTGAATCATCGGGACTAAAGCCATATAAGAATATGCAGCCACCATAATTGCACCCAAATATTTTGAAGCAAGCTTTTGAGCGACAACGATGGAGGTAGGACCATCAGCCGCACCAATTATAGCAATTGAAGCTGCATCATTAATATCAAAAAACATAGATGCAAGGCAAAGTGTAAAGAAAATACCAAACTGTGCCGCTGCACCAAAAAGCATGAGCTTCGGATTAGTAAGAAGAGGCCCAAAATCAATCATTGCGCCTATACCTATAAATAAAATAAGTGGAAATAGTTCGTTTGATATACCAGCACTAAAAAGTGTGCTCAGCGGGCCATGAGAAAGAACACCATCAATCATTCTGTCTACAGCACCTGACATAGGGATGTTTACAAGAATCGTGCCGAAACCTAAAGGAAGCAGAAGTGTTGGTTCCATTTCTTTTTTTATGGCAAGATAAATAAGGATGCCACCAATGAGCCACATTACTATCTGTTGCCATGTAGGAATTAGTGCGTTTGCTAACATTTCATTCATTGAATACTCCTCCAAAAAATAACAATGTAAATATAATAACATTTTCTGTAGAATTCTGTCAAGAGTTTTTTGGTAAAATTTTAGTAAAGAAAATAAGTAAACTTGTAATAATCTCATGTATAAAATATTTTAATTTGTTATTAAATTGTCTTTTAGGGTTTTCTATGATTTTTATGTAAAAACTCTTTACATTTTTGCTTTTTTGTTGTAAAATAAAAAAGAGGTGATTATAAATGAAAAAAATACTTGTTACCGGCGGGGCTGGCTATATCGGCAGTCATACTGCAGTTGAACTTTTAAACGCCGGCAAAGACATCGTGATTGTAGATAACTTCTGCAACTCTAAGCCCGAGGCTATTGATAATATTAAAAAAATCACCGGGCGTAACTTTGCTTTTTATGAAGCTGATTTAAGAGATACGGAAGCTGTTAATCGTATTTTTAAAGAAAATGAAATAGAGTGCGTAATTCATTTCGCAGGGCTGAAAGCAGTTGGTGAATCTGTTGCAAAACCAATGGAATATTATCATAATAATCTGCTCAGCACAATGGTGCTTTGTCAGGTTATGGCAGAAAACAAAGTCAAGAAACTTGTTTTCAGTTCTTCCGCAACAGTATATGGTGATCCACATACTTTTCCTATTAGTGAAGACTTTCCTCTTCATACCACTAATCCTTATGGTACAACCAAGCTGATGATTGAACAAATTTTAAGAGACCTTTATATTTCGGATAACGAATGGGGTATTGTTATTCTTCGCTACTTTAATCCTATTGGTGCAAATAAAAGCGGTATTATAGGTGAGGATCCCAATGGAATACCTAACAATCTCTTGCCTTACGTTGCAAAAGTAGCTGCCACAGAGCTCCCCCACCTTAATGTATTTGGAAATGATTATCCTACTGTAGATGGGACGGGTGTTCGTGATTATATTCATGTTGTAGATTTAAGCCTTGGTCATGTTTGTGCAGTTAATAAATTGGATAATGAAAGTGGCGTCTTCACCTATAATCTTGGTACAGGAAATGGCTATAGTGTATTACAAATTGTGCAAGCTTTTGAAAAAGCATGCGGGCGTACAGTTCCCTATATAATTGTACCACGCCGTCCTGGTGATATAGCTGCGTGTTATGCAAATCCGACTAAAGCCAAAACCGAACTTGGATGGGAAGCTAAATTTGGTATAGAAGAAATGTGTGAAGATGCATGGCGTTTTGTAGCGAATAAGAAAAATTTATAAAACTATGATTTCGTTTGAAGCTATCAAAAATAATACACAAATCCGCACTTATATTATGCAAGCGGATAACTCCCTGCAAGCGCTTGGGTATACAGAGCATAGTTTTGCACATACTACGAAAGTAGCAGATGTTGCAAAATATATTCTGGAATCTCTGCATTATTCCGAACGTGAGATCACCCTTGCACAGATTTCAGCTTATTTACATGATATTGGTAATTTAGTAAATCGCATAGACCATGCGCAAAGCGGGGCTGTGATGGCCTTTCGTATTCTCGATAATATGGGTATGCCATCAGAAGATATCGCAACGGTAGTATCTGCAATTGGAAATCATGATGAATCCACAGCATTTCCTGTTAATGCTGTAGCCGCAGCGTTAATTTTGGCTGACAAAACTGATGTACGAAGAAGTCGTGTTCGTAATTTGGATGTAGCTTCCTTTGATATTCATGACCGTGTAAATTATTCTGTTCGCGATGCTAAGGTGGAATTAGATACGGAACATAAAACCATTACGCTTATTCTTGATATTGATACACAATTTGGAACTGTAATGGATTATTTTGAGATATTTCTGGAACGCATGATTCTTTGTCGAAAGGCAGCTGAAAAATTAAATCTTAAATTTCATCTTGAAATTAATGGTCAGCAGTTGTTGTGACGAACTGCCCAAAACAGCACTGGTGTTTTGGGCAGTTTTTTGACTTGCTTGTTTTAAATTTATTAAAATAGGATGAAAGGATCTTATTTTATGTATAGAAAAATTTTTGCTATTCTTATAGTTTTTTCCCTTTTATTTGGTTTAAACACACATGCAATTGCCGCAGGAAATACAATTGAAAATGGTGATTTTGAGTCTAAATCATATCTCTGGAGCCAAGGCGTGTTTGATGAAAATGCACCACATCTTGGTGCGCACTGCTTTGCTTTTTCATCTCCGGCTACTGATTTAGAGGACAGTGTTCTTCATGCGACGTCTTATATTCCCAAATTATCACTTAAAGCAAATACCGTCTATTCTTTCAAATTATACATAAAAACTAATCTCTTTGAATCATCTAATCTTCTTCCTGAATGTCGCGTTATATTGCCTTCAGAAAACAATAATATATCTATTTATATATCAAACATTTCTGATGTTTGGCAACAAGTTTCGGTTCTTTTTATGGTTGATAAAACAGATTCATATGAATTAACCTTGTTAGCCGAAAGCTTTGCGGCCGACGCTACCATTTTTATAGATGATATAAAAATATCTTCTGTAGACTTTACACCGTATAAAATGGATATAGTTGGTCACCGTAATCTTACAATTCCTGAATATGGCGAAATAAGTTATATATATAGCCCTGCCGTAACTGACATAAATGGTCACTCGGTTTCTATACAAACAGCACATATTTCTGTTGAAAGCGAACTTCCAAAAGGGACTTTCTTCAGCGAAGAACGAGGAGAAATAATCGTTTCTTCTGAAGCGCAGGAAAACAGTAGAATAAAAATGAAATGCACACCTTTAGAAGGAAGTACAACTTTATCTTCTGCTGTCATTGAAATTGAATTATCGAAAAACTTAATAATAAATGGTTCATTTGACGATGTTCCTCTATATAATGGTTGGGATATTGAAAGTGCACCTTTTTCCGTATGTAAAGAAAACGGTAATCAATACGCCAGCATTTCTTCCTCGCATAGTGACGGCGCCATGTTCTCGGGTTTGTTGATTCCTAAGCAATCTTTTGTTTTGTTTCATTCAAAAATGTATGTATTTCGAGCGAGCCTACGTTCTGAAACCCCCTATGATACAAGACAAATTCAAACACAAATTTCTTTGCCAAACGAAAACGGTGCTATACATATTAAAATTGAAGGTGTTTTTGGAAAAAACTGGACAGATGTAATAGCGGCTTTTTATGTCCCCGTAGATGGAATATATACAATACAAATTGATTTTTCATTTTTAGACGAACAACCTATATATATTGATTCCTTGTCCATTCAACCTGAGGAAAAAAAGCCTTCGGCTATATATTTTGAAATGCCTTCACACATTTCAATCCCCAAAAACAAGCAGATAGAACTTCCGCTTTCATATACCGTTTTTGATCAAGAAGGTTCGTTTTGCAAAGAAAATGTTCAATTTTTTGTAGAACCAGAAACAGAAGGAATTAAAATTACAGATGATGTTTTATCTATAATGCCAAATATAACTGAAAATAATTATACAATAAAGGCAACGTTAGCTGATGATTCTTCGGTAAATAAATACAGAGTTATTTCAGTTACCAATGAATCGACTGGTGATGGAAGTTTTGAAATAACTTCTCCAGGGCAAATGTGGGCAACCGCCCCGCCCTCATTACTCCACTATGTGTCCACCTATAATGATTCATATCCAACAAACGGAAGTTTACTTGCTCGTTTAACAATGAATGGTTCTGTTTCTGCGATGATTTCTGATTCTGTTTCGCATTACCAGAATGAAAAAAGTTATGTTTTTGAAGCCGATATGAAAATTACAGTTCCGGATATTGAAACAATTGTGACTGTGCTTATAGACAACGCTTTAAGTGATTCCTTTGATGATAATTTAGTGGTGGGTCAGTTTTCGCTTTCGAACTCCATGCAACATGTTCAAAAGCTTTTTACACCGTCTGCGCCAATCACAGGGCGTCTTATGATTGCGTTTAACACACCGGAAACACATGATCAACAGGTCATATTATTAGATAACATATCCATCTGCGATGCAACAGTTGAGGCGTCTGGTGTTAATATAAGTGGTTTACCTTACTTAGATAAAAATATTGTTGGAAAATACCGTTTTAATTCTAATTTTAATGCAATTGATTCAAGTACCTGCCGTTGGTTGTTTTCTAATAGCAGTGATGGGATATTTATGCCTATAGAAGGAGAAAATGGAAACACCCTTTCAATTACAGCAGACATGATTGGAAAATATGTCAAATTTGAGGTCACGCCAATCTCACTAAGCGGTCCGGTTGTTGGGGCAAGTATGACTTCATCTGCAATACGGGTTGGTGAACCCATCCCTGTAGACTCTTCCGTATATATTCCAGAAACAGACTTATCAATTATGGATGAAACACAAAGTGAAGAGTTTTCCACGGTTGATACTATAGGGTCAGCTTATAATGGGATGACGGTTATTAATCTCCATAAATTTTCTATATTACCCAGACATCATTTTTTGGATTTAAAGGACCATTGGGCTAGAGAAGAAATTGAAATACTGACCGCAGCGGGTATCGTTCAAGGTCGAGGAAATGGCGTGTTTGAGCCGCAAGCTCTCATAACACGTGCAGAATTTTCGGCTTTTTTAGCTCGCGCTTTTGCTCTGGCACCAATATACTACGAAGGACAATTTGATGATGTAAAATATTATAATTGGTATGCAGGCGCAGTTGCTGTTGTAACCAAATATGGAATTGCACAAGGAACAAGCTTAACAACCTTTTCGCCTGAACTTCCCATCACTCGCGAAGAAATGGCAGTAATGATTATGCGCGCCTATAGAAAAGCAGGCGCGCATACAGGTGAATCAAATTTAAACTATAAAGATTTGACAACAATAAGTTCATGGGCAAAACAAGATGTGGGAGAATCCAATTCAATTGGACTTTTACAAGGACTTCCTGACGGAACTTTTCAGCCAAAACAAAACGCAACAAGAGCAGAGGCTGCAGTTTGTATCCAAAGAATGTTAACTATTATTTCCTGTTCAAGTTAACGAATGGCTTCATCAGCTTTAAATGTCCACATGCAACAATCAAGTGCTTCCTCAAGTGTCGGCTTTGCCGGCACATTTTTTTCTATCATTTCTATTAAATAATCGAATTGTAAATCCGTTGGTTTACGCTTGCACTTCACATTAATAAGCTCATACGTTCGCTCAGGAAAATGATAAATTTCTATTAAATCGCCTTCTTCCCTATTTGTTAAACGATCATCTGCGTAAACAATTTTAATTCTGCCACGTGGTCCAATAAACTCTTTAACATTTTCAGAAGCGGTTGTATTACACCATCCCGCTTCATAATACCCAATGGAACCATCTGATAAACGAAGAGTAACCATGCCATAATCATATTTTCCATCTGGTAAATCAGAGGAAAGTTTTTGCGAAATACCTGAAACCCCTACGATTTTTTCACCTGTAAACCACTGCATAACATCAAAATAATGTACACCGCAGTCAATTATAGGTGATGTTTCGCATATAAGCGCGCGATATCTTTCCCAATCCATAGCATGATGATTTTGTATCATTCGCATAATAATTGGACCACCAATTACACCTGAAGAAATTAGCTCAGCAACTCGATTATATGTTAAACTATGCCGCAAAATATGCCCTATCAAAACCTTACACTCCGGATATGCAATTGTTAAATCATAAAATTTCTTCGAATCTTTCATAGAAGTTGCAATAGGTTTTTCACATAGAACATGTTTACCATTTTCAAGGCAAGCTTGCAAAAGTGTAGTGTGCGTTTCTGGATATGTGGCGATGATAACAATATCAACTTCTTTATCTTTTATACAAACATCAGCACTTGTAACCGCCAATGATGCAGCATACTTTCGTTGAAAAAGTTTTGCTTTGCTTATATCTTTATCGCAGACATATTTGATGTAAACGTTTTCTTTATAATAAATCTCACTCAAATGGGCTTCCCCCATTCTGCCACAACCAAGCAGTGCAACCGTGTATTTTTTCATTCTAAACCCTCCAAGGAGTAAATGTTTATTAAAATTATAACAGAAGATACAACGTATTGCAAGATTTTTTTTCTTAAATTTTAAAAAAAGGGTTGCAAAATAAGAAATATATGGTATAATTGTATAATTGGAAACTAAATAATATTTTGGAGGAGAACAAATGAACGTTAAGGTTGAGAAAACAGACAAAAACATGATTACACTTGAGATTGAAGTGGCTAAGGAAGTTTTTGAAGAAGGTATGGAGAAAGCATATCGCAAAAACGTAAAGAGTATTGCCCTTCCAGGCTTTAGAAAAGGTAAAGCTCCACGTAAGTTCATTGAAAAATATTACGGAGAAGCTGTGTTTTTTGAGGATGCAATAAACTTTGTATGCCCTGATGCATATGATAAAGCGATAACTGATAATAATATTTCTCCTGTTGCGCAGCCTGAAATTGAAATTGTGCAAATCGGGAACGGTGAAAACCTTATTTTTAAAGCTACCGTTGCTGTAAAGCCTGAATTCGAACTTGCTGAATACAAAGGAATTAAAGTGGATAAAATTGAATATATTCCCACAGAAGAAGATGTTAATGCAGAAATTGCCAGAATGCAGGAACAAAATGCACGTATCTTAACCGTAGAAGACCGTGCCGTTGAAAACGGTGATATTGTAACAATTGACTACGAAGGTTTTGTTGACGATGTTGCTTTTGCAGGAGGCTCTGATAAAAATCATGATTTGACAATTGGCTCCGGTCAATTTATTCCTGGTTTTGAAGAACAGTTGATTGGTAAAGAATGCGGATCAGAAAATGAAATTCAGGTAAAATTCCCTGAAGAATACCACGCCGAGGAATTAAAAGGAAAAGATGCTTCTTTTAAGGTAACAATTCACTCTATTAAAAAGAAAGAACTTCCTGCACTTGATGACGAGTTTGCAAAGGATGTTAGCGAGTTTGATACATTTGAAGCTCTTAAAGCTGATATCAAAGAAAAACTTACAAAAACAGGCGAAAATCGTGCTCTTCGCGAAACAGAAGATAAAATTTTGGAAACAATTGCAAATGCTACTGAAATCGATATCCCTCGCCCGATGATTGAAACACAAATTGATAAGATGTTGGATGATTTTCGTTATCGTCTCTCTTCCCAGGGGCTCACATTGGAACAGTATGCAGAATATACGGGCATGAAAATTTCTGACATGCGAGCACAATACGAAGAAAATGCGCTACGTGCTGTAAAAGGAAGTTTGATTCTAGAAAAAATTGCTGAAGCAGAAGACATTAAAGCAACAGATGAAGAAATCGAAGCTGAACTGCAGAAAATGGCAGATACCTATAACATGGATCTTGATAAAATCAAGAAGATTATGGGCGCAAACATTGAGGGGCTTTCTGCCGATCTTGCAACCAATAAAACACTGGAATTTTTGGTAAAAAATGCTGAGATTAAAAAACCGCGTAAAAAGGCTGCTTCTAAAAGCACAGAAGCCGAAATTGCCAATGATCCTGCTCCGGCAAAAAAAACGACAGCCAAAAAAACAACATCTAAGAGCACAGCTTCCAAAAGTACTGCGACAAAGAAATCTACCAAGAAAGATGCAAAAGATGACAATAAGACGGAAGCATAAAACAATATTAGCATGTGTATAAATAGCAAGGAGGTTTAATATGAGTTTAGTACCTGTTGTTGTAGAGCAGGATACCCGTGGTGAGCGTTCCTACGATATATTCTCGAGACTTTTAAAAGACAGAATTGTATTTCTGGGAGAAGAAATAAACGATGTAACTGCTAGTCTTGTGGTTGCACAGCTTCTATTTTTAGAAAGTGAAGACCCTGATAAAGATATAAACCTGTATATTAACAGCCCTGGTGGTTCAATTACTGCAGGTATGGCAATTTATGATACAATGAATTACATTAAATGCGATGTATCAACAATTTGTATTGGAATGGCCGCGAGTATGGGAGCTTTTCTCCTTGCTGCAGGAACAAAAGGGAAACGTTTAGCTCTTCCTAATAGTGAAATTATGATTCATCAACCACTTGGTGGAATGCAAGGGCAAGCTACGGATATTAAAATTCATGCAGATCATATTTTATCTATAAAAGACAGGATGAATCGTATATTAAGCCAAAATACCGGTCAACCGCTTGAAGTTATTCAACGTGATACAGAACGAGATAACTTCATGTTTGCGCCTGTCGCCAAAGAATATGGTTTAATTGACAGGGTGATTGAAAAACGCTAAAAAATCTTAGAAAGCGTAGGTTTATGTATGTCAAAATATGATGACCCTAAAATGTTACGTTGCTCGTTTTGTGATAAAACACAGGACCAGGTAGGTCGTCTTGTAGCGGGGCCCGGCGTGTATATATGTGACGAGTGTATTGAACTTTGCTTTGAGATTATAGATGAAGAGTCTGTTGAGAAAGGCTCTTCAAAGAAAGTGGAGAAACATACTCACAAAGTAATTCCTAAACCGCAGGAAATTAAATCTGCATTGGATCAATATATTATTGGTCAGGAAAAAGCTAAAAAAAGCCTTTCTGTTGCTGTGTATAATCATTATAAGCGGATTGGGAAAGAAACAGTATTAAAAGAAGATGTGGAACTACAAAAAAGCAACATTTTACTCCTTGGACCAACCGGATCCGGAAAAACGCTTCTTGCGCAAACTTTAGCAAAAATTTTAGATGTTCCTTTTGCAATTGCTGATGCCACTTCCCTAACAGAAGCGGGATATGTAGGCGAAGATGTGGAAAATATTTTATTAAAACTGATTCAGGCAGCTGACTACGATACTGCACGCGCTTCACGTGGCATTATTTATATTGATGAAATTGATAAAATTTCTAAAAAAAGTGAAAATCCATCAATAACGAGAGATGTTAGCGGCGAAGGTGTGCAACAAGCTCTTCTCAAAATTTTAGAAGGTACTACTGCATCAGTACCCCCGCAAGGCGGCAGAAAACATCCACATCAAGAGTTCATACAAATTGACACCTCTGAAATTTTGTTTATCGTCGGAGGCGCATTTGAAGGATTAGAAAAAATTATTCAAAAACGTATTGGTAAAAAATCTATGGGCTTTGGTTCTGAACTCAGCTATGTAAATAATGCCGATATGGACGAACTTCTTGGTCAAGTTGAGCCACAAGATCTAATAAAATATGGTTTAATTCCGGAATTTATTGGTCGTCTTCCTGTTATTGTTTCGTTAAATTCATTAAATGAAGAGGCCCTAAAACGTATAATTATAGAACCTAAAAATGCAATATTAAAACAATATCAGGAACTATTTGCATACGATAACGTTGTCTTAGAAATGGATGATGGTGCATTAGCGGCAATTGCAAAAAAGGCATGCGCGAGAAAAACAGGCGCGCGAGGTCTTCGGGCTATATTTGAAGAAACATTAACTGATATTATGTATTCCATTCCTTCTGATGACACCGTAGAGCGTGTATTGATAACAAAAGAAACTGTTGAAAATGGCGAACCTCAAGTGACACATAATCCTAATCGTCAAACTTTGCTACGAACAACAAAAAAATCACGGACCCAAAGCGAATCTGTTTCATAAGGAAAATGAGATAAATTTATGGCTGTTTTAACTTGTACGTTCTTTTCAAACATTTTACAAAAATCTGTCCAGTTTAATGCGATTGTACCGCGTGACAAAGAAAGAGATGCCCGTGTTTTATATTTATTGCACGGGCTTTCTGATGACTATACCGCATGGAGTCGATTTTCCTCAATAGAACGATATGCTAACGACGCAGGTTTAGTAATCGTTATGCCGGATGGTGGAAAAAGTTTCTACACAGATATGATGTATGGTGATCGCTATTACTCTTTTTTTGTAAACGAATTTTTTGACTATGCCTCTTCCCTTTTGGGTTTTAGTCAAAACCGAGAAGATACATTTATTGGTGGTCTTTCAATGGGTGGATATGGTGCGTTAAAGATTGCTCTGCGTAATCCTAATAGATTTTCAGCAGTCGCCAGTCTTTCTGGTGCAGTGGATATTTGCAACAGATTGAAACGTGATCCAAGATGGAGTGATATACAAAAAAATGTTTTTGGAGAAAAAAATGACCCTACCGGAACAAAAGACGATTTATTTTTTCTCATCAAAAATCATGTAAATCAAAAACCGCTGCGAATATATCTTTCATGCGGCAGAGAAGATTTTTTATATCAAGATAATGTTGCATTTGCAGATGCTGTGTCAAACGCTAAATTTCGCTATAAATTTGAGTGCCCGCACGGCATTCATGATTGGAATTTTTGGGATTTGAATATAAAAAAAGCAATCGATTATTTATTAAAATAGATAAAAGAATTCTAATTATGAATTATGCTTGACAAAGCAAAACAAATGTGTTATAATAATGTTAAATTTATACAATTACAAGGAAGGATGAACATCATGGAACAAACATGCGCAAAAAAACAAAAACTCAGCATCATATTTACGGTGATTATTGCGGCACTTTTAGTTGCATACATAGCTGTAATGATGATGCCTCTTATCACGTACACCAGACTGCAACCAGCTGAAGTTGCCGGTACTGAAGAATCTGTATCTCTAATGGAATACCTTTGGTTGCCTTATAATTATGCAGATTTAACCGGTGATGTGCTCCCGGATGCGTTTAAAGCTGAACTTGGTGTAAAATATACAATTACCGGAACAATCTGGATTCCTTTATTTTCTTTTTTAGTTGGAATTATCAGTTTGGCAGTTGTAGTTTTCTTTAGAAAAAAAGTTTGGCCTGCATTTTTTTCGTTAGTTTGGTCATTTGTAACATTAATTGGATATCTTACTTCTTCTTTTTTAAACCTTTCACTTTGTAATAGCACTACGAGAATTATCCATTTAATTGTTATCGGTTTAACTTTAGTTGTATCATTGGCCAATTTATTTATGATTACCATTCCTCAGATGCGTTACGATGCTGCGAATAAAGAAAAAATTTAATCGCTATAGAGCATAGCACCATATAAAAAAGCAATTCCTAAAAAATGGGAATTGCTTTTTTATATGGTGGTTGTTTTGTGAAAAAGAACCTTATTCCATTTGACGCCCTAGAAAGCCTGCCGCTGATTGTGCCAGCTTTTCTTCAACTTCCCCCATTTGATCATCGCCCTCACCTGACATAACGACAACACTGCCAATTGGATCCCCTTCTGAAATGATTGGAACAACAACTCCTGCAAAATAACGTTCATACCCATCAGCAACATTAAATTTAATATTATTCCCTTTTCTCAAAAAAGTTGTTTTTTCGTTCATAATTTTTTCAAGTTCGGGACTTACGCGTTTTTCGTGCAACTCTTTCTTCGGTGCACCGGATACAGCAATCACATTATCTTTATCTGTAATACAAACGGGTCTGCCGGACGTTTTCGCTAACGTTTCTGCATATTGAGATGCAAAATCCCCCAGTTCTCCTATCGGAGAATATTTTTTAAATATTACTTCCCCATCTCGGTTGGTAAATATTTCCAGCGGATCTCCTTCGCGTATTCTCATTGTTCGACGTATTTCTTTAGGTATAACAACTCTACCTAAATCATCTATTCTTCTCACAATTCCAGTTGCTTTCAAAACTATTCCTCCATTAATTGTTTTTTCTTTTATACTGCTTTTTCAAGAATAGTATCTGCCTTTATTAGTTTTTTATTCTATATTTATGTACATAAAACAAACTCTAAGCTTCAAATAAACTCATTCATTTAACGCCTGATATTATGAACTTGCTTTTTTTTCATTTATAGTATATAATATAAAAAGAAAGGAGTAAAGGATTCATGCTTAATACAATTATAGATTTAATTAAAGAAACAAAAGGGATCATTTTAGATGTTAGAAAACAATCTGACGTTACAATTAAAGGCTATGGAAATTATGTAACACAAGTAGATTATTCTGTGCAGGCCTTCTTAAAAGAATTTCTTTTTAAATTATACCCTCACATACAATTTTTAGGCGAAGAAGAGCCCAAGACAATAAATTTTGATAAAGCAGTATGGATTTTAGATCCGATTGATGGGACCGCAAATCTTGTACGTAATTTAAATCAAAGTGCAGTTTCACTTGCTTTAGTTGAAAATAGAACTCCTATCCTCGGTGTGGTCTATAATCCTTTTTCGGATGAGATATTTTATGCTGAAAAAGGTAAAGGCGCTTTCTTAAACGGTAAACCCATTGCTGTATCTAATGCTTCTTCTTTAAAAAACAGTTTAATAAGCATAGGAACCGCACCTTATAACAAAGAACTTGCGGATGATATTTTTCATAGCGTGTGTGAAATATATAAACGTTGTGAGGATGTTAGACGTTTCGGTGCTGCTGCAATTGAACTCTGTAATTTAGCCGCAGGAAGAATTGATGGATTCTTTGAAAAACATTTAAAGCCTTGGGATTATGCAGCTGGCGCAGTTATACTTAAAGAAGCCGGTGGGAAAATAACAAATTATGAACACGGTACAATCTCATTTGAAAAACCGGACGATATAATTGCCTCAAACGGGCTTTTTCATGATGAACTTACAAGTATTTTAAATTGTTCATAACCTGATGCCCCCAGAAAAGCTCATTTTAGTATAAAACAAAAACCACCGAAAGCTATTAAAAAGCTTTCAGTGGTTTTTTAATGTTTAAATTATTATTATTTTACCATACCGGCAACTTCACTGGCGAAATCGTCAACCTTCTTTTCAAGGCCCTCACCCTTCTCAAAACGAGTATATTTAACCAATTTTACGCCATTAGCTTCCAAATATTTTCCAACGCTTACGCTATCATCCTTAACGAATGCTTGTTGCAGAAGGCAGTTCTGCTCAAAGAACTTGTTAATCTTGCCACCAACCATTTTTTCAATGATATTATCGGGTTTGTTTGCATTCTTAGGATCTTCCTTAATCTGTGCGATAATGATAGCTTTTTCCTTCTCGATATCTTCTGCCGGAACAACTTCTTTATCAAGGTAAAGAGGATTAATCGCAGCAATCTGCATTGCAGCATCTCTAGCAGCATCGTATGCAGCCGCAACAGAAATATCTCCTTCGGCGCTGACCATAACACCAATTCGACCGCCACCATGCACATAACCAACAACATTACCTTCAAAACGTTCAAAACGTCTTACATTCATGTTTTCACCAATTGTGGCAATCTTTTCTGTAAGCATTTCGCGAATGGTATTGTCGCCATCTACAAACTTAGAATCCAGAAGTGCTTCGACATCTGCGGGATTTGTTGCAATAACCTGCTTTGCAACATCTTTTACAAATTGCTGGAACTCTGCGTTTTTTGCAACAAAGTCCGTTTCGGAGTTTACTTCAACCATGGCGCCAACATTTCCATCTACCAAAATGTCTACAATACCTTCGGAAGCAATACGTCCTGCCTTTTTAACTGCAGCAGCAAGACCTTTTTCACGCAGAAATTCAATTGCTTTATCCATATCGCCATCGGTAGCAGCAAGGGCTTTTTTGCAGTCCATCATGCCACAGCCGGTTCTTTCTCTTAACTCTTTTACAACGCTTGCACTAATCATAACTCTGTTTTCATCCTTTCAATACAAAGCTTATTATGCTTCTGCTTCTACTTCTTCAGCCACATCCATCTGTTCTCCCTGCTTACCTTCCAGAACAGCGTTAGAAATGACAGAAGCAATCAATTTAACGGCACGAATTGCATCGTCATTGCCGGGGATTGCATAATCCACTTCTTCAGGATCGCAGTTTGTATCAACAATAGCAACAACAGGAATGTTCAGTTTCTTGGCTTCTGCAATTGCAATTCTTTCCTTTTTAGGATCAACTACAAAAAGTGCTCCAGGCAGCTTCTTCATTTCTTTGATACCGCCTAAATATTTTTCTAGTTTCTCCATTTCGCCCTTAAGCTTCATAACTTCCTTCTTGGTAAGAAGATCAAAAGTTCCATCTTCTTCCATTCTTTGAAGTTGATACAAACGTTCAATTCTCTTTTTGATCGTCTTGAAGTTGGTCATCATACCGCCGAGCCATCTTGCATTAACAAAATGCATACCTACGCGCTCTGCTTCTTCCTTGATGGATTCCTGTGCCTGCTTCTTTGTTCCAACGAACAGGATTTCTTCACCTGCTGCTGCAACATCGCGAACAAAGGCATAAGCTTCTTCAATCTTCTTTACGGTTTTCTGCAGGTCGATGATATAAATACCATTTCTTTCGGTAAAAATATACTCGGCCATTTTGGGATTCCATCTTCTGGTCTGATGACCGAAGTGAACACCCGCTTCCAATAATTGTTTCATTGCGACTACTGACATGTCAGCACCTCCATAAAATGTTTATACCTCCGCTTCCTTCTACAGCGCTACACCTTGCGGAACTGCACCGCCTCAGAAAAGCGTGCGTATTTTATATCCCAAATATTATACTACATTTTTTCTGTAAATGCAAGAACTTTTTTATTTTTTTGAAAAAATATATCTTATTTCGGAAGGATCCGTAAAAAATATCGTTCCATGTTTTGAAAAAAGATTTGATTCACTATCGATTCTGCAAGGTTTTCTTTGAGTAACCGTTCTGCAAGTATATATATATCCTTTGTGCCACACATTCCGTTTGGCAATCTATCGACACCATCAAAATCGCTACCTAATCCAATGTAGTCTTTTCCGCCGCGCGCAAGAAAATGTAAAATATGGCGCAAAATATCGTCTATAGTATTTCCGCCTAAAAAAGTAGGATAGAAGTTTATGCCCACTATTCCTCCGTTTTCGCAAAGAACATCAAATTGTGCATCCGTCAAATTTCGCACATGCGGGCAAAGCGTTTTTGCACAGGAATGTGAAGCTATAACAGGCTTTTTTGCGATATCTATAACATCCCAAAATCCTTTTTCTGAAATGTGAGAAATGTCGACAGCCATGCCAAGACGTTCCATTTCCATTACAACCGCACGTCCAAAAGAAGTAAGTCCGCCGCGTTCTTTATTTTCCATTGCAGAATCAGAAATCTCGTTTACATGATTCCAAGTAAGCGTTACAAGGCGCACGCCTTTATCAAATAAATATTGTAAATTGTTAAGGCTACCGCGCAAGGCATCTCCGCCCTCAATTCCCAAAAGAAATCCCACTCCGCTTGTAAGTGTCGAAAGTTCACTGGCTGTTTTAATAATCTGACAATTCCCTTTATGTTTATTACACGTTTCAATTCCTCGTATTGCAGAAACAAAACAATCTTTTGTGTTTTCTCTATCAATCCAGACTGCCATCACCTGTATGTATCGCGCATATCTGTTTGCCGCAGAAAGATTAAAATGTAATGCCTGATCAAATAAATCTCCACCATTTCGTATCTTATGGAGCGTATCACAGTGAGCATCAAAAATCTCATATTTACCTAAAGGCATCCTCAATTACCTCAATATTTTCTTTTTTAATCCTGTCATCGGCGGTTGTGATTAAGACCACATCAAAACGAACAGGCGGTTCAATATCGTTTTTTTGTAGATACAAAGCGGCTGTTCGCTTTATTTTTTGCTGCTTAAATCTGTCGACCGCCACAGCAGCACCACCAAATCTATTGTTTTTACGAAGCTTTACTTCTATAAAAACAAGATATTCTTTGTAACGTGCAATTATATCGATTTCTCCAAGTTTGCAATAAAAATTTCTTTCTAAAATGATATATCCCAATTTTTGCAGATGTTTAACCGCAGCGTCTTCCCCGCTTTTCCCTCTTCCAATCACAGAGCGCCTCCATACCATTTTTTCAAAAACGTTTTTCTGTGAATAGGACATGGACCATGCTCCCAAACCGCTTCTTTGTGTAATTTTGTTCCATACCCCTTATGAACAGCAAAACCGTACCCGGGATAAAGCGCATCCATTTCAAGCATATATCTGTCTCTAGATACTTTCGCAATGATGGAAGCCGCTGCTATGGAAGCTGACAAACTGTCTCCTTTTACAATGGACGCATGTAGAAACGGCATATTAGTGACCGGATTTCCATCGATCAAGACGTAGTCCGGTTGAACCTTCAAACCTGCAACGGCACGGCGCATTGCTTCATAAGTACCCTGCAAAATATTAATTTCGTCTATTTCCTCCGCGGATGCACGACCAATAGCATACGCAATTGCATTTTCTGTAATTTCATCATACAATTTTTCACGCTTTTTTTCAGAGATTTTTTTGGAATCATTTAAACCAACAGGCAAAAAATCACGCGGCAAAATAACAGCTGCCGCAAAAACATCTCCCGCAAGAGGTCCTCTCCCCGCCTCATCTACACCGGCAACACTTGAATATCCATGCGCCAACAAAGCTTCTTCGTATTTACGCATTTCCGAAAGCCTTTGTAATTCGTCCATACTATCCCCTCCTGTACTTATTATAGCAAAAGCAATATAATTTGTCAATGCATAGAAAAAGCAGGGAGCCCCCTGCCTTCTCAATTAATATGTGAAACACACACGCCCACTCCATCCATTTCCGCGCGTATCCCGAACGTATGTATTTCAGATTTGTAT
>JAZROH010000117.1:0-25597 GCA_045648645.1 Clostridia bacterium
CGTCTTACAGAAAATATTCAAAGCCTGTTTTGGCATATTTTTATAATGGGATGTTGACGAAACCGAAAAAATCCTGTATAATTATAAATATACTTTTGCATAAAGGAACAAATTTTATGAAAATCGGGATTATTGCAAATACAAGTAAAGATAAAAATCTGGCTGTGACCCAGGGAGTTATTGAGCGGGTTTCCCGAACGGAAACGGTCACCGTTTCGGCGGAAATCCATGAAATCCTTTGGGATGCACCGTATGCGGAAGGGGATGCTCTTTATAAAGAACAGGATATGCTTTTAGTGCTTGGCGGGGACGGGACGCTGCTTCGTGCGGCACGTCATGCCGCACCGCACGGCACGCCTGTTCTCGGCATAAACCTTGGACATGTGGGGTTTTTAAGCGGCGCAGAAAAGGAAGAGTTTTTGGACGGGGAGGTATCAGGGCTTCTTCGAAACGCGCGCATTGAAAACCGCATGATGCTGGAGGCAAGAGTGCTTAGGGACGGCAAAGAAAAGGCAAGCTTTTGCGGACTGAATGACGCGGTAATTCGCGGCGAAGCTACCGACAGCCTTCTTAGGATGCAGGTGACGGATACCGGCGGACTTTTGGGAAAATACGTTGCGGACGGCATTGTGTTTGCAACACCCACGGGGTCTACCGCTTATTCCTTTGCAGCAGGGGGGGCACTGGTGCATCCGGGAATGGAAGCGCTTTTGGTTACACCCATATGCCCGCATATGCTGCATGCGCGACCTGTAGTGCTACCGGGTGAAAGCGTACTTCGTGCGGTTTTTTCCACGCCCGACAGTGCGACGGCGTATTTAAATGTAGACGGCGAAGACCGTCTGGCACTTGAAAAAGAGGACACGGTGGAAATTCGAAAAGCACCTTTTTCGGCAAAGATTGCCACTTTGCAGAAAAATGCATTTTTAGAAATATTGAAAGAAAAATTGAAGGGATAAAACATATGAAACAGAGAAGGCAAAACGCAATTTTGCAGATTATAGAGGAAATGTGCATTCGAACGCAGGATGAACTTTCCGAAGAACTGCAGAAGAGAGGGTTTGAAGTTACACAGGCAACGGTGTCCCGCGATATTAAGGAGCTTTGCCTTTTGAAGAAGCAGACGGCGGGCGGAAGCCGATATACAGCGCCCGCAAAGGAAGGCTTTCGCGAGAGTGTGGGACGGGTGCATTCTATTTTCCAAAATGCGGTAAAAACCGTAGACTATGCTATGCACACCATTGTTATTCATACCCTTCCGGGGATGGCAGACGCTGCGGCGATTACGCTTGAATCTATGGAATGGCCTGAAATTTTGGGTACAATTGCCGGTGATGATACGGTGCTTGTGATTTTACGGGATGTCGACACAGCAAAGACGATTGCCCAGCGGCTTTCGGATATGCTGAAATAAAGGAGAAATGACCATGCTTTGCAGATTGGCCATATCAAATATAGCGGTAATTGACAAAGCGGAGATTACCCTTGCCGACGGCTTTACGGTGCTGACAGGTGAAACGGGTGCAGGGAAATCTTTGATTATTGATGCCATTACCATGGTGCTTGGCGGCAGAACGGGGCGCGATATTATCCGCGCAGGCGCAAAATGTGCCGTGGCGGAAGCGGCGTTTTTCGGGCAGCATCCGGCGGCGGATGAAACGGGCATGTTGCTTCTTCGGCGTGAACTGTATACCGACGGGCGAAACCTATGCAGTATAAACGGGCAAATGGTTACGGTGGCGGGACTTAGAGAGGTTGGAGAAACGCTCTTGGCACTCCACGGGCAGCACGATACGGAGAGGCTTTTGCATCGTGGCAATCACCTCGGCTTTGTGGATAGCTTTGCAAAAACCGAGGCAGAAATAGAAGCATACCGTTCTTTATATCATACAAGATGCTCGCTTTTAGAAGAAATAGAAACGCTTGAAAAGGATGACGGCGAAAAGCTCCGGCGGCTGGATATGTTGAACTTCTGGATAAATGAGATAGAAGAAGCCGCACTTACGCCGGGCGAGGATGCGGCTTTGGATGAAAAACGGGAATATTTGCGCCATAGCGAGAAAATCCGCCTTTCCGCGGCAAAAGCATATGGCGCACTTTGCGGGGAGGAAGGCGCGGCGCGTGATTTTCTTTCTGCGGCGGCACGGGCACTTGACAGCGTGTGCGAATATGACCCAAGGCTTAAGGATGCTTTGGAAAGTGTGCGGGACGCACTTTACCAGACCGAAGAAACGGCGAATGTGCTCAGGGACATCGGGGAAGAGGAAACGGATGGCGCGGCACTGGAAGAAGCGGAAGCGCGGCTGGACATCATTCATAAGATGAAAAGTAAGTACGGAAGCACAATTGAAGAGGTGCTTTTATATTTGGATACCCTGCGTGAAGAACGGGTAAAAATTGAAACAGCCGATAAACGGCTGGAGCTTCTTCGTGGGGCACTTTGCGAAACGGAAGAAAAAATGAAAAAGGCGGCGACGGTGCTTTCCAAAAAGAGAAAGAAATCGGCGGAAAAGATTGCCACGTGTGTAGAGAAGGAACTGGCGGCGCTGGATATGGAAAAGGTGCGTTTTGCGGTGCACACAGAGCCGAAGGAATACGGTGAGTCGGGGGCAGACAGCGTGGAGTTTTATATTTCCACAAACCCTGCGGAAGCCGTAAAGCCGCTTTCTAAAATTGCTTCGGGCGGTGAACTTTCCCGAATTTGTCTGGCGCTTCAGACGGTGCTTTCAGAAAATGCGGACAGTGTACCCGGTACGATGATTTTTGATGAGATTGATACGGGTATCAGCGGACGCGCGGCACAGAAAACAGGAGAAAAGCTGCGGGCATTGGCGAAAAAACGGCAGATTTTGTGCGTTACGCATCTGCCGCAGATTGCGGCAAAAGCAGATGCCCAGTTTAAAATAGAAAAGCAGGATACAGGCGAGGGATTTTCCACCATTGTTACACCGCTTACCAAAGAGGGACGCGCTTTCGAAATTGCCCGTATGATCAGCGGGGACAGCGTAACGGAAAAAACCTTGCAAACAGCGGAGGAAATGCTGAAATAATGGCGATTTTACAGATACAGAATTTAGCGGTCGGCTTTGGAGAAAGAGAACTTTTCTCCGGCGGCAGCTTTGGTGTGGAAGCACAGGATAAAATTGGAATTATCGGAGGAAACGGCGTCGGTAAAACGACGCTTTTTCGCGTTATCACGGGGAGCCTTCGGGAAACGGCAGGACAGGTGGCGATTTCAGGGGATTGCCGGATAGGCTATTTGGAACAGCACGCCATGGCGGATAGCGATGAAACGCTGTATGAGGCGGTGGAATCTGTTTTCGAGCCGCTTAGAAAGATGGAACGGACGCTTATGGAGATTGCCCTTGCTATAGACATGGGTGACGGTGATTTAGAACAGCTTACTGCGCGCCAGCACGCACTTACGGAAGCGTATCAGGCGGGCGGGGGGCTTACGTATAAAAGCCGCTGCAGAGCGGCGCTTTTGGGCGTGGGCTTTCCGGAGGAAATGCTGACGCGCCCCGTGAAGGTTTTAAGCGGTGGCGAGCGGACGATGGCAAGCCTTGTGCGGCTTCTTTTAAGTGAGGCAAATTTAATTCTTCTGGATGAGCCGACAAACCATCTGGATATGGAGGCTTGCGCATGGCTGGAAGAATACTTAAGAGGATGGCGCGGTGCAGCACTCATTGTTTCCCATGACCGTTATTTTCTGGATAGAGTTACCAATAAAACGGTGCTTTTGTCAGGCGGACGTTTTACCGTATACGAAGGCGCATATACAGAATTTATGAAAAAGCGGGAGGCGGAATATGCCTTTGAAAAACGGCGGTATCAAAAGCAACAGCAGGAAATCCGGCGCATCGAGGGCATTATTGAAACACAGCGGCGTTTTAACCGGGAGCGAAACATTCGCATGGCGGAAAGTAAGCAAAAGCAAATTGACAGAATTGCCGCACAAATGGAAAAGCCGCCGGAGGAGGAAAAGGGTATTTCCATCCTGTTTCGTCCGGCAAAGGAAAGTGCCTACGAGGTGCTTCGTGCCGAGGGGCTTTCCCAAAGCTTTGACGGCGAGGTGTTATTTAGGAATGTAGACCTTCAAATTTTAAAAAATGAATGTGCATTTCTTCTGGGACGAAACGGCTGCGGGAAAACGACGCTTTTTTCCATTTTGCGCGGGGTGCGAAAGCCCGATGGCGGCAGTGTGACCGTGGGCCCGCGGGTGGATATCGGGTATTATGACCAGACACAAAGTGATTTGCCGCCACAGAAAACGGCATTGGAAGTGGTACGGGATGCGTTCCCGCAGAAAACAGAAACGGAGCTTAGAAGCGCAATGGCGGCACTGGGACTTCGCGGGGAAGCGGTGCACGAGGCGGTAGGAACGCTTTCGGGCGGAGAACGCGCAAAGGTGGCACTTACGCGCCTTTTGCTCGGTGCACCGAACTTTCTTCTTTTGGATGAACCGACAAATCATTTGGATATTGATGCAAAAGAAGCTTTGGAAGCTGCACTGTCTGCTTATGGCGGAACAGTGCTCGCCATTTCGCATGACCGGTATTTTATTAATAAGCTTGCCACCCGTATTCTGACGCTCGAACCCGACCGTATCGATAGCTACGCGGGCGATTATACCTATTATCTGGAAAAGCGGATAGAGAGAACGGAAACGCAAACTTTTGAGGCTGCGCCGAAAAAAGCAAACACGTATCAGGAGGAAAAGGCGCAGAAGGCAGAGGAGCGGAAAAAGAAAAACCGCTATGCCAAAATTGAGGAGGAAATCGAAGCGGCAGAGGAACTTGTTGCCGAAAAAAATGCGGCACTTGAAAAAGCCGGTGCAGATTACCAGAAGGCAATGGAGCTTTCGGCGGAAATTGCACAGCTTGAAAAGAAACTGGAAACACTGTATGCTGAATGGGAAGTGCTTTCAGAGGAAATATAAACAACAAAAAACTTGCGTTTTGTGGGAAACGCAAGTTTTTTTGTGTGGGAAAAGGATTAGTTTTCAAAAAGGGAAGTCGATAAATAACGGTCGCCCGTGTCGGGGAGAAGGACAACGATGTTTTTCCCTTTGTTTTCAGGTCGTTTTGCAAGCTCGATAGCAGCATGCGCGGCAGCACCGGAAGAAATGCCCACCAGAATGCCTTCGCGCCTGCCGATGTTTCGTGCCGCTTTATAAGCGTCCTCGCCGGAAACGGGAATAATTTCGTCGTAAATCGAAGTGTTTAAAACCTTGGGGATAAAGCCTGCACCTATGCCCTGCAACGGATGCGCGCCGGCAGTACCGCCCGAAAGGACGGGGGAGGCTTCGGGCTCTACGGCAACAATTTTAATCTCTTTATTTTTGGATTTCAGATATTCGCCGACGCCGGTTATCGTGCCGCCTGTTCCAACGCCGGCTACAAAAATATCCACTTTTCCGTCGGTATCTGCATAGATTTCCGGCCCCGTGGTTTCTTTATGTGCTTTCGCATTCGAAGGGTTTTCGAATTGACCGGGAATAAAGCTGTCGGGGATTTCTGCGGCTAATTCTTCCGCCCGGGCAATAGCCCCTGCCATACCCTTTGCGCCGTCTGTTAAAACAAGCTCGGCGCCATACGCCGTCATAAGCGTTCGCCGCTCTTTAGACATGGTATCGGGCATAACAATAATCACGCGATAGCCCCGTGCCGCTGCTACCGAGGCAAGCCCTATCCCCGTGTTTCCCGAGGTGGGCTCAATGATAACAGAACCTTTTTTAAGTTTTCCCGCCTCTTCGGCATCATCCAGCATCCCTTTTGCAATGCGGTCCTTTGCAGACCCTGCAGGGTTTAAAAATTCAAGCTTTGCAAAGATGCGGGCATGAAGAGCGTGTTCCTTTTCCATCTGTACGAGCTCCAAAAGCGGGGTGTTACCTACCAATTGGTCAACAGCGGTATATATTTTCATGGTTTTTAGCTCCTTTTCTAAATGGTATATATGTATGTAAGATGATGGTATCTTATCATACTTTCCGCAAAGTGTCAACACGGAAACAAAGAAAACATATCGAAAGATAAATAAACTTTTATGTTGACATGTGTGGATATATGTGGTATACTATGGATATTGTTGGAGGTGTTTGTATTGCTTGCAAAGGAAAGACGAGATAAAATTTATGCATTGCTTCGGCAAAACGGCGCAGTAACGGTGGCGGCGCTTGTGAAGCAATTTGATGTGTCCATAGAAACCATTCGACGTGACCTTTTGCATATGGAGGGAGAAAGACTTTTACAAAGAGTCCATGGCGGTGCGGTGAGCATGGGAGAAATGAAGCGGTACCAAAGCCTATCGTACAGGAACACGGAATCGGCAAGTGAAAAGCACTCACTGGCAAGGGCGGCGGTAAAGCTTATAAAAGAAGGCGATGTAATTGGAATTGACGCAGGCAGTACGGCAGCGGTGTTTGCAGAGGAACTCCAAAAGAACTTTTCTCGTCTTACGGTGGTAACCTATTCCAGTGATGTTTTTGACATTCTGGCAAAGCACGAAGAGTTTACGGTGGTGCTATCAGGCGGACATTTCAACAAGACTGAAAATGCTTTCTGCGGAAGGCTTGCGGAAGAAACCCTTTCCCGTCTACATGTAGACAAAATGTTTCTATGCCCTTCGGCAATTTCTTTGCAATACGGAATTTTTGACTTTGAGCCGCATTTATTCGGTATGCAAAAGAAGATGATGGAGATGGCAGACAGTATCATTGTTCTTGCCGACAGCAGTAAATTTGAAAAGCGTGGCGTTTTAAAGGTAGACGATATGAAGCCGGAGTATACATTTGTGACGGATGGCGCACTGCCGGAGGCACTTATGAAACTCTATGCGGAAAATCAGATGAGGGTTTTACGGGGGATGTAAGCAAAATGGTATTGACAGAGAAAAAAGAAATTAACAAAATTGCCTTTTTATTTATGTTTACGTATATGATAAGCTATATGACGCGGATTAACTACGGTGCGGTGATTTTATCCATGCAGGAAGCCACCCGTTTTTCCGCTGCCGCGCTTTCCATGGCGGTGACAGGCAGTTTTATTACGTATGGCATCGGGCAGGTGATAAGCGGCATAATCGGGGATAAATATTCCCCTAAGAAGCTTATATTTTTCGGGCTCGGTGTAACTGTCATTATGAATCTTTGCATTCCGTTTTGCCCGTCGCCCGTATGGATGACGGCAGTATGGTGTATAAACGGCTTTGCACAGGCGCTGATGTGGCCACCTATGGTACGCCTGATGACGGTGCTGTACACCCCCGAAACCTATAAAAAAATAACCGTTCGTGTTTCCTGGGGCAGTTGTCTGGGAACAGTGTTTGTATATCTTTTTGCCCCCCTTCTAATTACGGTGTCGGGCTGGAGGAGTGTATTCTTTTTCTGCACGGCATGCGGCATTATGATGGCGGTTATCTGGAAGAAAATGTGCCCCGAAGTAGGAAGAGTACGGACGGTAAAAACAGAAAGCGGTCAGAAGGGTAGCGGACTTTTTGCGCCGATGATGTTGATTATCATGCTCGCAGTTGTGGCGCAGGGGGCGCTTCGGGACAGCGTAACAACATGGATGCCCACCTATATTTCCGATACATACAATATGGGCAGCGCCGTTTCCATTTTGACAGGGGCGGTATTGCCGCTGTTTAGCATTCTCAGCTTTCAGCTTGCAGCAGCACTTCATGAAAAGCTTCGAAATCCCGTAGGCTGTGCAGCAGTAATTTTTGTATTGGCAACCATGGCGGCGGTGGCACTGTGGCTCTGCGCAGGGGTAAGCCCCGTGATTTCCGTTCTTTGTTTTACCCTTTTAATCGGTGCCGTGCACGGGGTGAATTTAATGCTGATTAGTATGTTGCCGCCCTTTTTTGCAAAATACGGAAATGTATCTACGGCAAGCGGTGTGTTGAATGCCTGTGCCTATGTAGGTAGCGCTGTTTCCACCTATGGTGTTGCCGTTATTTCCGATAAGGCGGGCTGGAATGCTACGCTTTGGACGTGGATTTTGATTGCGGCACTGGGCACGGCATGTTGCCTTGGCTGCATTCGTCCGTGGAAAAGGAAGCACGGATAAATAAAAAAGACGGAAATAGATTTTATGAAATGTGCGGCGCAAAAAAACGTGCCGCACGGTGTGTTTATATAGTATAAATTATACACAAAATCATGTTTTAGCCTTGACAATCGTTCGGGAATACGATAAAATAGACAAGATAATGATAATAAGGAAGGAATTAGCAAGGCTATGAATCATATTTCCGAATTATTTGGCAGCAAGGTTTTTAACGACCGCGTTATGCAGGCACGCCTGCCGGAAGAAACATATAAAGCAGTGCGACAGACGGTGGAGGAAGGCAAACCGCTGGATTCCGCAGTCGCGCAGACGGTGGCAAGCGCCATGAAGGATTGGGCGGTGGAGCAGGGGGCAACCCATTTTACCCACTGGTTTCAGCCTATGACGGGCATCACCGCAGAAAAGCATGATAGCTTTATTTCTCCCGGAGATGCGGACGGGGTCATCATGGAATTTTCGGGCAAAGAGCTTTTAAAGGGAGAATCCGATGCTTCCAGCTTCCCTTCGGGTGGACTTCGCACCACCTTTGAGGCGCGCGGCTACACGGCATGGGACCCTACTTCGTATGCCTTTATAAAAGATAATACGCTTTGCATTCCGACGGCATTTTGTGCCTTTAACGGGGAATGTCTTGATAAAAAGACGCCGCTTCTTCGTTCTATGGAGGCAATCAGCCGGCAAGCCTGCAGAATCCTCCGCTTATTCGGGGATACCGCTACAAAACGTGTAACGCCGACGGTGGGGGCAGAACAGGAATACTTTTTAATTGATAAACAAATGTATGAAAAACGCCGTGACCTTGTGTTTACGGGGCGCACGCTTTTTGGTGCAAAGCCCCCGAAGGGGCAGGAAATGGATGACCATTATTTCGGGACAATCAAGCCCCGCGTGCTTGCGTTTATGAAGGATTTGGATGCAGAGTTATGGAAGCTTGGCGTGCTTGCCAAGACGGAGCATAATGAGGCGGCACCTTCGCAACACGAGCTTGCTCCGGTGTTTACTTCCGTAAATACGGCAACCGACCACAATCAGCTTACCATGGAACTTATGAAAAAGGTGGCGGAAAAGCACGGTATGGTTTGCCTTCTCCATGAAAAGCCGTTTTGCGGTGTAAATGGAAGCGGTAAGCATAATAACTGGTCGCTTTCTACAAATCGCGGGGAAAATCTGTTAAATCCCGGCAAAGCACCGCAGGAGAACAAACGTTTTCTTCTGCTTTTGGCGGCAATTATTAAGGCAGTGGACGAGTTTCAGGATTTACTTCGTATTTCTGTGGCAACGGCGGGGAATGACCACCGTCTTGGCGCGGCAGAAGCGCCGCCTGCCATTTTGTCCATATTCCTTGGGGATGAACTGACGGACGTTTTGGATGCCGTTGAAAAAGAAACGGTTTACGACGAACGGGAAAAACAGATGATGGCCGTGGGCGTTCGGGTGCTTCCGAAGTTTGCACGGGATACGACAGACCGAAACCGCACATCTCCCCTTGCATTTACAGGGAACAAGTTTGAGTTTCGCATGCTCGGCTCTGCCGCGTCTATTGCGGAAGCAAACATTATTTTAAATACCGCTGTGGCAGATGCACTTTCTGAATTTGCGGATGCATTGGAAACGTCTACGGATTTTGAAAATGATGTAATGAAGCTTATACGTAAAACGTATGCAAAGCATAAACGTATTGTGTTTAACGGAGATAACTATGCGTCCGAGTGGGTGGACGAAGCAGCGCGGCGCGGGCTTTTGAATCTGCGCACAACGCCCGAGGCGCTTCCGTATCTTATAAGCGAAAAAAATCTGCGCCTTTTTGCGCGGCATCATATTTTTACGGAGGACGAGCTTCGTTCCCGCTACGAAATTCAGACAGAGGAATATTGTAAAACCTTACATATTGAAGCACTTACCATGCTGGAAATGACTACGCGCACCATTATTCCTGCAATTAGTGGATATGCCAAAGAGATGGCGGACAGCTTTTCGGCACGGCAGCAGATTATGCCGGGCGGCGAAGGGCAGAAGGCGCATCTTGCAAAGCTTTACGGGGTAATAGATGCACTGTACCAAAAGAGTGCCGACCTTTCCGAGCTCCTTAAGGAGGCGGAAAAAATGGGTGCAGGACAAAAAGCAGCAGTGTTTTATAAGGATTTTGTATGCCGCGCCATGGATGAAGTGCGCAATGCAGCAGACGAAGGGGAAAAAGAAACGGCGGCGAAGTGGTGGCCGTTCCCGACGTATGCGGACATGCTGTTTGGATAAATATGGAAAAGACGGGGTTGTTAAAACAGAACAGCCTCTTCTTTGTTTATGAGGAGATAAAATAAAATGAATAAAACAAATGCAATGCGCCTTTTGGACCGCGCGCATATTTCCTATAAGACAGCTGAATACGAGGTGGACGAAAGCGACCTTTCGGGCACCCACATTGCAGACGAGGTAGGCATGCCGTATGAAAGCGTGTTCAAAACCTTGGTGGCGCGAGGGGACAAAACGGGCATTATTGTCATGTGTATCCCTGTGCATCGGGAGCTGGATTTAAAAAAGGTGGCAAAGGTCAGCGGGAACAAGAAGGTAGAAATGGTGCAGGTGAAAGAGCTTTTGGGGCTTACAGGATATATCCGCGGCGGATGCAGCCCCATCGGCATGAAGAAAAAATATCCCACATTTCTGGACGACAGCGCACTTCGAGAGACGGAAATCTCCGTGAGTGCAGGTGTGCGTGGCGGGCAGATTATAATAGCACCGCAGACGCTTGCGGATTTTACGGAAGCGACGCTTGCAGAACTTACCCTGTAAGGTGGGGATGACCGGTTTTGGCTTTAAAAAAATTTTTTAAAAATTTTTTTAAAGCGGGAACTTTTTCTGTTCGGCGCCGTCTAATGAAATGTAAAGGCTGCAGCGAAAACCCTTACATACAAAAAAGATTTTAAAATTAAAGGAGAAATTTAAAATGAACACGAAAAAGTTTATTGCACTTACCATGGCAGTTTGCACCGTAGCCGGATGCCCGGCAGTGTTTGCAGAAGAGAATGCACCGGCAGCGGCAGAGGACATGATTATTGAAGTTCCTTCCAATAACCCCGACATTATGCTCATTAACGAGCCTGCTTCCCCGGAAGATATGGTGATTGAAGTACCTTCCAATGATGAAAACATTATGCTCATTGATGAAGAAGCACCTGCCGTTATAAACGGTGGTATGGTAGAAGGCGTTACTGTGAAAAACGGCATGTTCCCTGTTCGCCAGATTGCAGAAGGTTTAGGTTATATCGTAAACTGGGATGGCGAAGCAAGACGCGTTGAAATTATCCGCGGCGCACAATACATCACCATGGATATTGATGTGGATGCCTACACCTTTGCACGCCGCATGCCCGAAGCACTCGGCTCTGCACCTGTGATTATTGAAGACCGTACCTATGTACCGCTTCGTTTTGTGGAAGAGTATCTCGGTGCATTTGCACTCCCGCTGGAAGGCGACCTCTATGACATTGCACAGCCCGCTGTTGTAACCATCGCAGGCATTGAAGAGGATGGCTCCATCCTTGTACAGGATGAGGCAAAAGGCGAAGTGCTTGTGCACATCAGCGAGGAAACAGAAATCCTTGCAGCAGGCGAAAAAGCAGAGGCTTCTGCTTTGGAAGTTGGCATGACAGTTTCCGTAGTTTACGGCAAGGCAATGACCTTCAGCCTTCCGCCGCAGACAACGGCAATTAAAATTATCATTGGCTAAATAAAGGATAAAGAGGGCTGCGACACCGTCGCAGCCCATAAATTTTATATAGTATGGAAAAGAAAATCGAACTTAGAATTGACAGCGTCCTGCACGGGCGAAAAATACGGTATATTCTGCGAAATTATATGGGCATTTCTGCAACGCTTGTGCGTCGGCTGAAAACACAGCCGGGCGGGATTCTTTTGAACGGACAGACGGCAAAGCAGGATACAGAGGTGCAAACGGGGGACCAACTTGTACTTACCATAGAGGATAGTGCGTCTGAAAATATTGTGCCGCAGAATATGCCGCTTTCTATTTTATATGAGGATGAGGATATAATTGCCGTAAATAAACCGCGCGCTATGCCCACACACCCATCGCAAAATCATTATGCTGACACGCTGGCAAATGCAGTTGCATATTATTTTCGGGGACAAGCTTTTACCTTTCGGGTGATTACGCGGCTTGATAGGGACACCTCGGGGGTTGTGGTCATAGCCAAAAATCCGCTGGCGGCACAAATTTTGAACCGCGATATGCAAAACGGAGAAATCCGAAAGGAATATGCGGCAGTCGTATGCGGTGAGATAAAGCCCTGCAAAGGAACGGTGTCCGCCCCTATTAAAAGAAAGGAAGATTCTTTAATTTTGCGGGTGGTTTCTCCGGACGGGAAGGCGGCTGAAACGGAATATGCCGTAGAAAAAACGGAGAACGGGCTTTCCTATGTGCGCCTTTTCCCCAAAACAGGCAGAACGCACCAAATTCGTGTACATATGCAATATCTTGGTGCGCCCATATATGGAGATGATTTGTACGGCGCACCGCAGACGGGCGAGCGAACAAGGTTGCATTGCTGTGCGGTGGAGCTTTACCAGCCTTTGACGAGGGAGAAAATTACAATTTCTGCACCTGTTCCAAAGGATATGCAGGAACTATTCGAAGAGATAAAATAAGTAAAGCATCAAAAAGGCGCTGTTTAAAAAGTTGGCTTTTTAAACAGCGCTTTCTATTTTTGCGACATTTTTTCGTCTTTTCACTTATTCGAAATGAAATTCGGCCGATGCATACGAGGGACCGAGCACCTGCACGTTCTCCGGATAAACAAGACGAACTTGCCCGCCGGGAGCGGGAGAGTGCGCGAAATTCACCCATACGCCATATGCGCCGTAGACGGCATCCGTTTTTAAAAGTGCCGGCAGTTCGCCGCGAATATCGGCTGTTTTCGGGGTGCATACAACTTCCGTAATGTTTTTATTCTCCGGCGTATTTGCCGCTTCAATTTGGACAGGCAGTGCGCGGGTGGCGGAAATCGTAACCGTATCATTTGCGATTGTTGCCGTGTCCCCTTCATAGCGCTTTCCTGTATGGTCGGAAAGCGTTACCGTATAGGAATTAGCAGCATCGCCGCCGGTGAGGTCAACATAAACGCCCGCTTTCAAATGCTCCAAAACGGTTTTGGGACCGGATACCTGCACCGTGGAAGGGGAGGCGGCAAAATCACGAATGCCAAGTGTTTCAGCCCCGGAAGAGGTAATGCTGACTGTTTTTTCTACTGTTACCAGCACATCGGTTTGACAGCGAACGGAATCTATCGACAGCTTACTGACACGCAGATCGCTTTCTAAAAGTGTGATGCTGATGGGAAGGCTGTGCGTGCCGGCTCCGCCGATGGAAGCATAATTTACACTTGCGCGGACATCACTATCCATAAGACGGCGCAGAACAGATTTTCTGCCGAAAACCTTAACGTTTACCGTTTCCGGTTCTTCGCGGGATACAAAGGTAATGCCGCGGGCGATAAGATCGTCCGTACCTATATAGGAAACGGGAATATCCCGCATCCATGTCTGCATTTCAGGGTCTTCCGTATACGTTACAAACAGCCAGAGTACGATGGCACTTAAGATACACAAAATTTGCGTCACATGTTTTTTTACTTCTTTTTCCAACGGAGAGCCCCCTTCCATTTTCGAAGTTCTTCCACAGGCTTAGGTGTTTCTTCCTCTACCAGATTTTTATATAAGGTACGACGAAGGGTATCACCCGTTAGATTTCGTACCATATCTCCGTCGCGGGCAACGGAGATTTTCCCGGTTTCCTCGGAAACCACTACCACAATAGCATCTGAAATTTCCGTCATACCGAGGGCGGCACGGTGGCGCGTTCCCAGCTCACGGCTTAAAGAATCGTTTTGCGTCAGCGGCAGAAGACAGCTTGCTGCGCTGATGCGTCCGTCCTGAATGACAACGGCGCCGTCATGCAAGGGCGTGTTGGGAATGAATATGTTAATGAGAAGAGCAGAAGAGATATCGGCAGAAAGGCGTGTGCCCGTTGTGACAATTTCTCCGATTTTTGTGCCCCGCTCCAAAACAATCAATGCGCCGATTTTATGGGCGGAAAGATACGTGGCAGCTTCTGCCAGTTCCTCTACCATATGGTCTACATTTTCAGGGGCAGAGGTAAAAATATTGCCGATTTTACTGCGCCCCACCTTTTCCAGAAGACGGCGAAGCTCAGGCTGAAAGATAATGATAAGTGCAATAAAGCCCACCTGCATAACGTTTTCCAAAATATAGGTGATGGTGTGCAGGCGGAAAAGTGTACTGCCCCACAAAATCAAAAGCAGAATTACAACCGCCTTAACAAGCTGCTGCGCACGGGTTTCCCGCACGAGCTTGACGCCTTTATACAGCGCAAAGGCGACAATGGAAATGTCAATAAAATCCGAAAGCCGCATAAGTGTTATAAATCGCCATACAGATTCCCAAAAGTGCACCGAATCATCCCTTTCCGTATAGAATCACTCTTTCTGTTTATTATATAATAAACAAAGCGGCTTGTCAAGGAGTAAGACTGTCGCTTTTTGCGGTTTTTTCAAAATTTGTAATTTTTTGCTCTTGACTTGACTTTTGATAGGGGATTGCATATAATATACGTAAGAACGACACTTAAAAGGGGTGACACGGCATGAAATCAAATGCAGAACGCAGACATGCAAAAGCGGAAAAGAGAAAACAAATAGAACTCGAGATGCGGCAGATTGTGCTGCAAAGCAATCGGGAAATTCTGTTTGATAATATGCGGCGCCGCAGAAGACGGGAATTTTCAAAGGGCGATGCGGTTACGGTCGTGGAATGGATTGCAGGCGGCTACGGCAAAGAAAAGGAAGCAGAACGGCTGTACCGCGTGACGGAAGGGACAGTTATTGCCGTACTGCCCGGCGGGTATTTTGTGGAAGGACGTACTGCCCGCGGAAAGCTTGCCCGTGATTTTATAAATCGGGCGCATCTTATAAATGGCACAGTAAAAATGTTTCCGCGGACGGAAGCATAAAAACACCTTTTAGGAATGAATGCGATGAAAGTTTACGGTTTTGTAGGGCCCAGCGGCACGGGGAAAAGCTACCGTGTGACAGAGGTTGCAAGGGAAAACGGTATAGCTTTAATTATTGATGACGGGCTTTTAATTCGAGGAAGCACGGCAATTGCAGGCGTGTCCGCAAAGGGAGAAAAAACAAAATTTGCCTCTGTAAAACGAGCCCTCTTTTTTGATACCGGACATGCAACGGCGGTAAAAAAGGCGATAGAAGCAGAAGGAGAAGAGGGGATTATGCTTGTGGGGACATCGGTTGCCATGGTCGAAAAAATTGCGGCAGCGCTGTCTTTGCCCGTCCCTGAAAAAATCATATATATTTCCGATGTTTCTACAAAAGAGGAAATGGAAACGGCACAAAGAATACGGAAAACGGAGGGAAAGCACGTTATTCCCGTCCCCACGTTTCAAATCCGCAAGGATTTTTCGGGCTACTGGCTTGACCCTTTACAAATTTTTCGCCCCGCTGTAAAAATAGAGGAAACGGAAAAAACATTGATACGCCCCACATACAGTTATCTGGGCGATTTTACGATTGCCCATGGTGCACTGGTCACGATTTGTGCCCACGAGGTTCACACTTTCCCTGCGGTAACCCGCCTTTGGATTTGCAGCGCGGAGGAGAGGGGCAAGCATCTGGTGTTTCATTTGGAACTAAATTTGTGCTATGGTGTGGAAATACCGGAGATTACGGAGAAAATTCGCCGCCGTATTGCTGAAAATGTCATGCGGTATACGGGGATTTACGTCGAAGATGTGCGAATTACGGTACGTTCTTTGGATTTAAAATAGTTTTCTGTAAAGAAATACTTGACTTTTTTATTTTGCGTGGTATAATTTTCTTATGGTGTTTTTCGCCATAAGGGAGGTTACAATGCAAAAGATAGGGTTCGATAATGAAGCGTACATAAAAAAACAGTCCGAACAAATTCAAAACAGAATCCGGCAGTTTGGCGGAAAGCTGTATCTGGAATTTGGCGGAAAGCTGTTTGATGACCATCATGCTGCGCGTGTTCTGCCGGGCTTTCGGCCGGACAGCAAGGTGCTGATGCTGAAAAATATCGCAAAGGATGTTGAGGTTGTTATTGTTATCAGTGCCGACGCGATTGAAAAGAACAAGATGCGTAGTGACCTTGGCATTACATATGATGCAGAAGTACTGCGCTTGATTGATGCGTTTCGTTCTATCGGGCTTTATGTGGGAAGTGTGGTTATTTCCCAGTTTGACGGACAGCCCTCTGCGGCAATATTCCGTGAAAAACTGGAAAAGCTTGGGATTCGGACATATCTTCACTATCCGATTGCAGGATACCCGACGGATATTAAGCATATTGTAAGCGAAGAGGGCTTCGGGAAAAACGAGTATATCGAAACAACCTGTCCTTTAGTTGTGGTAACGGCACCGGGCCCCGGCAGCGGAAAAATGGCAACCTGTCTTTCGCAGCTTTACCATGAGCATTTGCGCGGTGTATCCGCAGGCTATGCAAAATTTGAAACCTTCCCCATCTGGAATCTGGCGCTGAAGCATCCGGTAAACCTTGCGTATGAAGCCGCTACGGCGGATTTGAATGATGTTAATATGATTGACCCCTATCATCTGGAAGCGTACGGGGATATTGCAGTCAACTATAACCGCGATGTAGAGGTTTTCCCTGTGCTGAACGCTATGTTTGAGCGCATTGCGGGAAAAAGCCCGTATAAGTCCCCCACGGATATGGGCGTTAATATGGCGGGCTATTGCATTACCGACGACGCGGCGGTGGAGGAAGCGGCACAGGCGGAAATTATCCGTCGCTACTACGATGCCCTTTGCGAAAGCAGATTGGGACGATGGGATGAAGCACCGGCGCAGAAAATTGAAATTATCATGAATAACATAGGCATTACGGCAGAAAACCGCAAAGTAGCGGTGGCGGCAATGGAACGGAGTGCGCAAACAGGGGATAAGCCTGCGGTTGCCATTATGCTGCATGACGGAAGGATTGTAACGGGGAAAACCTCCAATCTTTTGGGCGCTTCCTCGGCGGCACTTTTAAATGCCGTAAAGGCGGCGGGAAATATAGATGATTCTCTGCATCTTATCGAGCCGTCGGTTATTGAGCCGATTCAAAAACTGAAAACGGATATTTTGGGAAATCACAATCCGAGATTGCATTCGGATGAAGTGCTGATTGCGCTTACTATGAGTGCTACCCAGAGTAAAACGGCAAAGCTTGCAACAGAGCAGCTTGCCGCCCTTCGCGGCTGTGAAGCACATTCTACGGTGCTTCTTTCGCAGGTGGATAAGGATGTATACCGGAAGCTTGGTATTCATTTAACGTGTGAACCAAAGTATCAAACAAAAAAACTATATCATAAATAAAAACAAACATCGCGACGACTTTGAAGCGGTATAGGGTACACGCTTCGATTTGCCGCGATGTTCTTTTTTAGGAGAAACAATGCGAAAGATTTCTAAAATAGCCCAAAAGAGAATCGTGCTGGTGCTTTTGTCGGGTCTGGTTTGCCTATGCATAGGACTTTGTCTTGCCATGGCACTTTCGCCCGAGGAAAAACCGGTAGTGGAAAACAGAAAAGCCGAGCTGTATGATGCCGCGCGCATTCCCGAGGTGCCGTCTTCGGGTGGCGTTAATATAAATACGGCGTCTTCGGCACAGCTTCGTTCCCTCCCGGGTATCGGGGAGACGCTCTCGGAGAGAATTGTTGTCTATAGGGAGGAAAACGGGGCGTTCCCGCATCCGGCTTCTATTATGGAGGTGGAGGGCTTAGGGGAGAAAACATATGCACAAATTCAGGATTTAATTTGCGTAAAATAAAGCCATGCTGCCCCACAATAGAGCAAGAAAAAGAAGGTTTAGAAGGGTGAATACGAGAAGGTATTTGCCCTTTTTTGCGCCTTCAATACCGGCGTACTGCTTGAAGGAAATAAGGCTTGCCATGGAGGCAATGAGCGTGCCCAGTCCGCCGAGGTTTACGCCCAAAAGAAGGGCGGAATAGTTTTGCGTAAAGCCGGAAAGGAGCATGGCTGCAGGAACGTTACTGATAATCTGGCTTAAAAATATGCCGACTTCGATTTCATGCTCCGAAACCAGCGCGGAAAGAAATGCGGAAACGGCGGGGATTTCCTTTAGATTGCCGACAAAGATAAAAAAGAAAAGGAAAGTGAGAAGAAGCGCATAGTCCGCTTCCCGCAAAAGTCTGCGGCGGTAGAAAAACACAGAAGCGAGCGTGATGCCGAGAGAGATGCCAAAATGCAAAAGACGGAACACTGCAAGAAGGGAAACGGCAAAAAGCATTAGAAAAAAGAGCGTGTCCCGTAAAGAAAACTGCGTATTTGTTTCAGAGGGTACGATGGCTTCGCTCTTTATAAAAAATACGGAAAGGACAAGAAGAACAAGGGATAAAACCGTTGGCATCGCCATAACACAAAGAAATTCGCTTAGGGTCATGCCGGAAAGGGCATACAGGTATAAATTTTGAGGATTTCCAAGCGGGGTCAGCATACTGCCGAGGTTTGCGGCTATGGTCATAAGCACGATTACAGGGATAAAGAGGCGCGGCTTTTTTATTTCTCCAAGGAGAATAATCGCGAAAGGAACAAAGGTGATAAGGGATACATCATTTGTGATAAGCATAGAAGAAAAAAAGCAAAGCAGGATTAAAAGGAGCGAAAGCGTGCGCGTGTTTTGAATACGGCGCAAAAGCTTTCCGGCGAGAAAGGAAAAAACCCCTCCTTGCCTTATTCCTGCCACCGAGAGCATCAGGGAAAGGAGAAGTGCCAGAACTCTGAAATCAATATAGGAAAAATAGGCGGTCGAGGGCGGAACAAAAAAGGCAGATACGATTGCCAGAAGGAGAGAGGCGCAAAGCACCGCATCCTGCCGCAAAAAGGCTATAATTTTCTTCATTTGAAAAGTCCCTTTCGATAGTATTTTATGCGTTTGTTTTTTCCGCTTCTTGGAGCATGGTTTTATAAAATTCGGGAAATTCCGTAAAGCGAGCAGGGCGTCCGTTTTTTCCAAGGAAGCAGTGCGTGCTGGTGCCGGTGCAGACTACGGCATCATCTTTGGTGATGGTATAGGAAAGCGTGAAGGTACATTTTTTGCATTCCGCAACACGTACGGAAACGGCAAGGATGTCAGGATACGTGGTGGTTTTTTTGAAATCGCAGGTTATACGTACTACGGGTGAGAGGATTCCCTCCGCTTCAAAACGGTCGTACGGGAAGCCCAGCTTTTCAAAAAAGTCGATGCGGGCTTCCTCCATAAAACGGATATAGTTGGAATGATGTGTAATCTGCATTTTATCCGTTTCGTAATATTGTATTTTGTGAAAATACGGAGTCATAGGCTTGCTCCTTTTAAATAATTTTTTATAGGTTCTTTTTGAATGTTCCCGTTGTCATGCCGGTGTACTTTTTGAAAAGACGAAGGAAATATTTTTCGTCCCGAATGCCGATTTGGGCGGCAACCTCCCGAAGCGGCATATCCTGTGCCTCCAGAAGCTGGCGGGCATGATGGATTTTCATCCGGTTCATATAGTCCAGCGGTGCGCTCCCTGTAACAGCTTTAAAAATGCGGCTTAAATGCGCGGGAGAAATTTGCAGATCGTTTGCAATTTCTTCCACCGTGCAGGGGCGGTGGATATGCGTTTCAATATACTCAATTGCCCGCCGGCAATACGAAATATTTGCCGGGGAGAGAATACCCTGCCCTGTTCCCACGGCCTGCGCAATGCTCCAATCCGTCAAGACGGAGAAAATGCGAAACACCTGTTGCATACAGGAAACGGTACGAAACGGACTGTACCCTTTGTGCGCGGTGACGATTTCATGAAAGCACGGCTCAAGGGTGGAGGTGCATTTGATATCATCCGTCATCATGGGCAGAAGAACACAGAGTGGGTAGTTTTCCGAGGGCAGAAAGCCGGATTGCATACAGGCGAGAATTTCTTCTGCGGAATGCGGATAAGCGGACCATTCCCCCCTAAGCCCAAAGGTATAGTGAATGTGCAGCGGCGCATCACTTTTGCATCGTATCCGTTCCCCTGTATAAATCTGCACACCAATTGACGGCGAAGGTGCAATCAAACGGCTGCCGTCAGGAGAAATACGCTCCGCGGTACCTTCTTTTATATAACAGATTTCCATATTCCCTGCAGCGCGATTGAAGGACATATCATAATTGGTCGTCCGGTAGCTGTGGGCAAATTGGATTTTAGGAATGGTATGGAAAACAATTTTGTAAAATTGCATGCAGACCTTCCTTTCGCACATTTTTTTAAATTATATCAAAAATATCCACTTTTGTCAAATACGGATGTTTTTGTTTTTCGTCCGGTGTGCTACGATAAAGACAATCTAAGAAGAAAAACAGGTGAAATGATGAAATATATAGGACTCGCTGCCGTGGCCTTGCTGATGGCATTGCAAAACTTTTTCACAAAACAGTATAATCGGAAGGCTTCCGCATTTAATGTTTGGTTTTATTCGGGGATGGGGGCATTGGGCGCACTTTTGTTTTTCCTTATAAATGCGCACTTTCGCGTGCAATGGATTCCCGCAGTCGTGCCGTATGCCGCTTGCTTTGCGTTTTTTATCGGATGTGCTATCATAGGCGGCGCACTGGCGATTCGAACGGGGCTTTTTTCGCTTTCGACGCTGGCTATTTCCTACTCGCTGATTATTCCAACCTTATACGGTGTTCTGTTTTTAGAGGAAGCCATAGGCATTTTGGGCTATACTGGAATTGTACTGCTGCTTCTTTCCTTGTTCCTTTTAAACAAGCAGAAAGAGGAGGAAGGAAAATTTTCCTTGCAATGGCTTATATGGGTCTTTGTAGCATTTGCGGGTAACGGGCTTTGCTCTACCGTGCAAAAAATGCAGCAGATTGCCTTTGTGGGTGCCTATAAAAATGAACTGATGATTTATGCCGAGATAATGCTTGCAGTACTATTCCTTTTAACAGGATGGTTGACAGGCAGGGAAAAAGGGAAGGAGATGCAAGGCGCGTCCGTTCTTGGTCTTTCGTGGGGCGTAGCGAACGGCATTGTGAATTATCTTGTAATGGTGCTTACCGGTGTTTTGCCGACAGCATTACTTTTTCCCATGATAAGCGCAGGCGGCATCGTGGCAGCATTTGTATTGGCAATTACGATTTATCGGGAACGTCTTTCGGCTTTGCAGATCACAGGGTACATATGCGGAACCATTTCCGTTATTTTATTAAATTTATAAGGGGAGAAAGGATATGAAGGTTATTTTATTTACCGGCGATTCCCACACCATGGGAGAAGGGGCAACAGGTTTTAAGCCCAGTCTTCACAAAATGAAGTATATGCGAAACGGCAGCGGCTTTTCTGCCGATGTTGAATACGAAAACCGCGGATATGTTAACCGCATAAGGGAAGCCATCGGGAAAAATTCCGAAGCAAAGATGGAATGGATTAACAAAGCCTTTTCAGGGAAAATCAGCCTGCCTTTTTCCGGCGAGGGGATTTATGTTACGTTTTATGTCCGCCCCGGCGATGCACCCTTAAAGGTGTATTTGGATGGCGCATTTTGCGAAACACTTTCCTTTCCGGCGAGGGAAGCACGCTACGAGGACCCCACGCGGTACAGCGACCCGTTTTGCGTGTACGGCGCACCGTTCTTTTGCGCAGACGGAGAGCACGTACTGGAAATTGAAGGAGAAGGCTATGTAGAAAATATACAAACGGCGCGGGGCGAATATATGGTAATCAACGCCGCAGTCGGCTCTTGTATGGCGGAGCGGTACGAGATGGAGCACATGCCCCATCTCGAAAAGCTGAAACCGTACCTTACAGTAATGGAAGTGCATACCATTAACAGCTGGCTGGCACTGAGCACCTGCATCGGGGCGGTTACGCCGGCGGAATACGGCGAGGGTGTAGAAAGGCTTTTGGAGCACGGGAAGAAAATCAGCGAAAAGGTGATGGCAGTCAGCGTAGCCCCCGTTTTGGGCAAACAGACGGGAAGGCTGGAAGAATATGTGTATGATGACTACATCCGTGCGGCAGAGGCGGCAATAGAGAAGGTCGGCGTTCCCTTTGCAGATGTGCATCGGACAATGGAAAAGGCCATGGAGGGAATGGACGAGGAAACGAAAAAGGAACGGTTTTATGCAAACAACTGGCATGTAAACGATAACGGGTATTCGATTTACACAGAGGAAATACTAAAGATTTTACCGACACTTTTGTAAGGGAAAGGAGAAATCCCTATGCTTGAAAATTTGAAAAAAGAAATGGATGGTCTGGATGTCGCAAACCACGAGCTGATTTATGACATTCTGATGAGCCGGGGCTACCGCGCCCATTATAAAGACGGTGTGGTAAAAGCAAGAGGGTATGCCGCGGCGGTACTGTTTCGAGAAGGCAGAAAGCACATTTATGAAAATGATAAAATTGTAGGCTCCGTATGGGGACAGTATGCGCCCAAAGGCACCTATACCGAGGCGGAATTTGCACATGCGAAGCGCATCACGGAAAGCTACGGTCGGCGCACGTTCCGTTCCAATTACAGCCACTATGCGCCTGATTTTGAAACGCCCCTGACCATAGGCATCGGCGGTATTCTTCGAAAAATCGAAAAGTCTATGGAAAAGCATCAGGACGATGCCAAAAAGGTGGAATTTCTGGAAAGCGCCTTGATTTCCATGCAGGGCTTTTCCCAAATGATAGCCGGTTACGGCGCAGCGGCAGAGGAAAAAGCGGGAGAGGTTAAACTTGAAGCGCAGAAAAAAGAGCTTATGAAAGCGGCAGGAATCTGCAAAAAAATTGCGACAGAGCCGCCGGAAAGCTTCCGTGAGGCACTGCAGCTTATATGGCTTATTCATGTAAGCTTCTTATATCAGCGGCGCGGCGCACCTGCTCTTGGCCGGCTTGACCAGCTTCTCTATCCCTTTTACGAAAAGGATACAGCGGCAGGTGTTTTAACGAAAGAGGAGGCAACAGACCTTCTCTCCCATATGCTTTACAAAATCCAAGAACGTGCCCTGATTCCCGGTGAGCCTGCGCCTCGTGGAAGCGATATTGTAAACATTGCGCTGGCTGGACGGACAAGGGAAGGAAAATGTGCTGTAAATGCACTTTCCTATCTGCTTTTGGATGCAGTTCGTGCCTGTAATATTCCGGGACCGAATCTGTCTGCAAGAATGCACAAGGATATTCCCGATTCGTTCTGGGATGCCTGCATTTCTCTCATTGGAACAGGCATTGGCTATCCGGCACTAATGAATGATGATGTAAATATTCCGATGATGATGCGATACGGCTACAGCCCCGAGGACAGTAATGATTATTCGATGGTAGGTTGTATTGAGAATTTTCCGGCAGGGAAACAGCCGCCTTGGTCGGACAGTGGATATAATACGCCGAAATATCTGGAGCTTACCCTTGGAAACGGCAGATGCATGCAAACGGGTGTGCAGATGGGCCCCGAAACAGGTGCGCCCGAGACGCTGGACACTATGGAAAAATTCATGGCGGCACTCGAGGCACAGATGGAATACGGTGCGGCAGAATGCGTGGCACTGTTTGAAAATGAAAATGTCCGTTTAAATCCCGAAAGATATACACAGCCGTATATGTCCTGCTACTGCCGCGACTGCATAGACCGCGGTCTTGACATGAACATGGGTGGCGCAATCTATCCGGCTTTCCACGGACTCGGTTGCATGGGTGTTGCCACAATGGCGGATTCCCTGGCAGCAATCGAAAAGGTTGTATATACGGATAAAACGGTGACACTTTCTGAACTTTGCACGGCACTTGAAAAGGATTTTGAAGGCTATGAGGAACTTCGGAAACAGCTTTTGGCTGTGCCGAAATACGGCAATAACAATGACTTTGTCGATAAATATGCACAGTGGTTTGTAGAAGTGCATGACAGGCTATTCGAATCGTACCGCACGCCGAGTGGCGGACGGATTGTACCTTTAACGGCTTCGAATACCGGAAATATTGGTGCAGGCAAGCTGATTGCGGCAACGCCGGACGGGCGGAAAAACGGCATTCCCCTTTCCGATGCGGCATCGCCTATGTACGGCATGGATAAGGAGGGTGTAACATCAACGCTTCTGTCTGTTTCAAAGCCGGATTATACGTTTTCATTCGGCTCTGTGGTCAATCAGAAGTTCACACCGGCGGCATTTGAGACGAAAGAAAACCGCGATAAGCTGAAAGCGCTCATCAAAGTCTATTTTGCCCGTGGCGGACAGGAACTGCAAATCAATTCCATTTCTCGTAATGTTTTAATAGATGCAATGGAAAACCCCGAAAAGTATGCTTCGCTTGTTACAAGGGTTTCGGGCTTCAGCGCATTCTATACCAATATGTCAAAGCCGATTCAAGAGGATATCTTAAGGAGAACAGAACATAGCAATATGTAATAAAAAGGAGAGAGTATTATGATGAAAACAGCAAAAGCCGCCCTCTTTATGGGCGCAAACAAACCGTTTGCAATCCACGAATATCCCGTGGTAGCACCCGCGGCAGGGCAGGCAAGAATGCAGCTGATTGCCAGCGGCGTGTGCGGTACGGACGTACACTTTCATAACGGGAAACTCGGCATTGAGCCGCCGAAGATTATCGGGCACGAATTTGTAGGCAGAGTGGATGCAATTGCCGATACAGATGCAAAAAAGTATGACATACACGTTGGGGATGCCGTTATTTCCGATATAGCCTGCCCCTGCGGCGAATGTGCGCTGTGCAAGGCGGGAGACGATGCAAACTGTGTGAATATGGCGGTCACAAACGGCGGACACCCCGAAGAAGCACCACATTTTCACGGCGGATATGGCGAATACAGCTTCGCACCCGTAGAAAACCTGATTAAGCTTCCCACCGATGTAGACCCGATCGCCGCCGCAGTATGCGCATGCCCCGGCCCCACGGCAATTCACGGTTTTTCCCTTGCAGAACGTGCAAACTGCGCTGTACAAAACAGTAAGCTTGCGGTGGTGCAGGGCTTTGGCCCCGTTGCAAACTTTGCCACGATATACCTTGCTAAAATGGACATTCCCAATATCGTTGTAATTTCCGCCCGCCCCTTGGACGAAAAGCGTGCCGCACTTGCGAAGCAAATGGGCGCAACCCATGCCGTAAGCCTTCTGGGTGACGGGGAGGAGAGTATCGCAAAACTTATAAGCGAGCTTTCCGGCGGACTGGGTGCCGACGTTGTGTTTGAAGGCTCCGGCAGTCCCAAAGCAATTCCGCTTGGCATGGACCTTCTGCGAAATCGCGGTGTGTACATTGTTCCCGGACAGTATTCTGCAAGCGGCGGTATTGAAATTCAGCCGCAAATCATTACTTTCAAGGCACTGCAAATTTTCGGCTCGTCCCAGTATTCCTTCTGTGATGTGAAAACCTATGTGGACTTCCTGCAGAAAAATCCGGATGTGCAGAAGATGCTACGCAATAT
>JAZROH010000118.1:0-39146 GCA_045648645.1 Clostridia bacterium
GTGCGACAGCCTCCCATTCATTTTCCCTCTATTTTTTAAGCAGCCCAGCCTAAAATTCTATCCATAATAACAGCGGCTTCGGCGCGAGTGGTATTCCCCGTAGGATTAAGCGTACCGTCTGCGTTGCCCTTGACAAGACCGGAGGAAATCATGGCCTTTACATGCGCCAGCGCATAGTCGGCAACAAGGCCGTTATCGGAGAACGCATTCAAATCCGCTTCACCGGTGAGTTTCATGCCACGAGAAATAATGGTCATCATATCCTGACGTGTGATTTCCGCTTCCGGATTGTAGAGATTATCTCCAACACCATTTAAGATGCCTGCCGCACGTCCTATGGCAATTTCCTTAGCATATTCGGCGCTCGGGTCTACATCGCTGAAGTTTTCGGCTGCATCACCGGTAAGACCCAGCGTGCGCACCAGGAACATAGCGAATTCGCCTCTTGTTATTTTGGTCTGGGGCGCGAAAACGCGCGGGTTGCCGCCGTCGTTTACGATGCCCTTAGCATCCAGCTTTTCAATCTGGTCTTTCGCCCAGGTAACTTCGTTTAAGTCACGGAAGCGGCTGCGCAGACGAAGTCCGGAAAAGTCAACCGCTGCATCGGGCGTAATTTCGTATACTGCCGCGCGTTCCGCTTCGAGTTTTATGGTAACAGCACCGTTTGCAGCGCGGTACGATTCGGAAGCGCCGTAAAGTCCTTTTACGTTCGCATCAGCAATTGCAGTTTTTCCGTCTGCACTTACGAGCGGCACGGTAATTTCCGCAGCTTCTGCTTTACGGTTTGCAACAACGGCATAAACCTTGCCTTCTTTTACGTATACTGCATAGGCTTCATCCGCTGCCACCTTTTCGGAAAGCGTCTGATACTTATTGTGTACAAAGTAAGCATAAGCATCTGCACGTTCACCCGTCTGATTCATTTCGATAAGGGCGTCTTTCATCGGGAAGAGGTATGAGAAGTTTTCGTCGTAGAAGTACTCCATACCGTAAACACCCACGCAGAGTGCGCCTTCAAAGAAAGCGTCGTACATATCAAAGCGATAGGTATCAATGCTGTCCCGCTGTGAGTAAGCCGGCAAAAGCGTATAAACAGGTCTTGCGAAGTTATACATTTCGTTAATCATCTTCGAGTTCTGTCCGTAGCTCTTTTTATACGCGTCAATAAGAAATACGTCACAGTAACGGGAAGAATCCTCGAGACCCTTACATTCGCAGATATAAACCGGCTTATCCTTATCAATGGAGCGAATGGTCAGATATGCAGCAATCAGCTCATTATCGCGGTTTTCCGCCTGATTCATGCCTTCCGGTGCGAGCAGCTGCTGGTTCGGTTCGTCCATTACAGCCCATGCAAATACTGCCGGATGGTCCTTAACGGCTTTCACCGTTTCTTTTACATACTCTATGTTTGCCGGGTTACCTGCAGACGTCATGTCGGGATACAGGGAAACGAGTGCTTTAACGCCTTTTTCCTGCAAGGTTTCAAGCTGCTCGAGTACCTTGCCCGTATTTTTTACGGCAGTTATCTGCATAACATTGGCGCCCATGGCAATGGCATCATCGAGATAATTTACGCGGTTCGGAACATTACGAAGTTCACCAACGTGATAGGCAATCATCGGGTCAAATATCTCGCCGTTTTCGTCGATATAAAGACCATCTTCGCGAATTGCGGTAGGTCTGTCAAACTTATAAACGCGCTGCGAAAATTCATACGTTTTTCCTGCGCCGTCCGTCAAGGTTGCCACAATGCGGTATTCCTTTTCCTTCTCTGCAATGAGCGTGAAGGGGAAGCCGTAGGTCATTTTGTCTTCTGTAAACGGAATGGCTTCGCTTTGTGCTAAAACGGTATCGCCGTCACGGAAGGTGTATGTAACGGTTGCGCCATCCATCGGAATGTTATTTGTTTCAATGATGAGGGGTGCTTTTTTGATGCTGATTTCTACATCGCCCTCATAGCCTGTTTCAAAGAAAATGTTGTTTGTGCTAATGGTTGCCGGCTTTGCGCTTGACGCGCTGACGCGATAAAGGGACGCATCATCAATATAGGCAATGCCCGGGATATAGAGACGAATATACGTCGTAACGCCCTTAACCGTGTCCGGTGACAAGGAGGTAGTGGAAAATCGCTTCCATTCGCCGCCTGTGTTACCAAGCCCGTTACCGAAGCTGTTACCTGCCGGCTCCTCCCCGTCCAATGCGTCGGTTACTTCCCATTCAAATTTAAAGCCGACGCCGTCCGAGATTTTGGAATCGCAGTATGCCCAGAAGGAAAGCTGATAGTATGCGCCCGGCAAAATGTTGTCGGCAACGCGGAAGCGAATCCAGTCCTTCTTGCCTGCGGTATTATCAATCTTTACAGAATATTCACCGGTACGTGCTTTTTCGTTTGTCCAGGTAATATATTCAGAGGATGCAGACCAGTCTGCTTCTTCACCGAGTCCGTACGGCGTCCAGCCTGCGGCACCGTTTCCGGCAGCATTGGGAATTTCAAAGCTCGTGTTCTCGAGAAGCTCTACGCAGGTTTCATCATACGGCTCTTTAAATTCAACGGGCAGCTCGTAGATTTCGCCTGTGATGGAGTAATCATCCACCGTCACCTTGCCTTCAACCTTTTGCGTACGAACAAAGGTTACGAAAGAACCGCTTAAGGGTGCGGTGAATTCAAGTGTGGTTTCCTTCCACTCCTTTGTGCCTAAATCATCGACGTAAATATAAACTGCATCTTCACCCGTAAATTCAACCTTGAAGCAAAGCACCATACCCTCGGAAGCGTCCTTTGTAAAAATGCTGAATTTGTATTTTGCGCCGGCAACAAAGTTCATTCTCTGGTTTAAGAGAGAAATATAATCTCTTTCTGCGCCGTTCGTAGAATCGAGAACAACCGCGTTTTTTCCGCTGTGTGCATCGTTTGTGATGCGGCAGTGTGCTGCCGTGCTGTTTTTCCAGCCGAGGGGCAGCCCTGCATCGTCCAATTCTTCAAAGCTTCCATTCATGGCAACATCGCCTGTTTTTCCGGTTGCAACCTTCGTATCGTATACAACCGGTTCGGGTGCGTCTACGCCGCGCTCCTCGGTCATCTGTCCGGTAAGGACAACGTTATCGTAAGCTACATCGCCGCTGTTTTTGCGGCTTCTGAGATACACAGCTGCGGCTGTGGCGTTTTCGGGCGCCGTGAAGGTGTGCTCGCATCTTGTCCACTTACTCTTGTCTGCCGTAATATCAATGATTTCGTCATTGATTTTCCCGCCGTCGTTTCTCCAGATTACGTAGAAGAAGGGGACTGCCGAGCGTTCTGTGCGAACATCTGCGGAAAGCGTGTATTCCGTACCGCCCACGAGCCCCTTAACCGTTTGGGTAACATAGCCGGTCCCGGCGATAAATACGGCTTTTTCGCCACTTGCTACATTATCCGTGATAACGCCGACATTCGCGCCGCTTGTGGTCCATTTATACAGTCCCACTTCGGTGCGGGTCATGTTTTCAAAGCTACCGTTTAGAAGAATGTTTTCTGCTGCCTGCACAGGCACCATACAGGTGATAAGCAGGAGAATGCATAAGGATAGTGTTAAAAGTTTTTTGTGCATGTTATATCTCCTTTTCTTGTTTTGCAAAAGGGGATTTCACAGGGGATAATTTTCTACTCCACCCATGAAATCCCCCACCTTTTCAAAGCTTTTGTTGTCTTAAAAATGTATCGCGCGTCTTCTTCGTGCCGTCCTTAGGCTGCCGGTGTTGCCAAGGCATGTGCCTCGAATGTGTCAAAGGGTTCTAAGGATGCTAAAGATTCTAAGGAAAATACGCGAACGCTGTATTTATCTGCATCTTGCGTTGGCATATCAAAGCTACCTAAATCAATCGTGGTGTGTGCACCCTTTGTCAAAGCTGTTGCATCCGAAATGGATACGCTAACAAGACTCTTTACGCCGCCGTCTGTTTTGTAAAGCGCTGCAATGGCAACAATGCTCGGAGCATCCCCTTCATAAGAAGACGGCAGATATGCATCGTACGATACAGCGATTGTGTCCGTTTCTTCGTCTTCTGTGTAGGTGACTTCGGAACTTGCTTCTCCAAAATAAATGTCATCAAAACTCAGAGTTCCGCTTGAACCCTTACCTGCTCGCAAAGCAAACTCAAGTGTTGCGATTTCATTCGGCAAATCGGCACCTTTAATATAAAAAACATATTTCGACCAAACGCCTTTTTTTCCCGTTCCTTCTACCAAATAACTGCCATTAGAAGAATTATCATAATAACCCAAATCGAGATAATCTTTATTATTTGCATCCTTAATTTTATCACCGTTCGAGTCTCTATAATATATCAAAGCTTTTCCCGTATAACCGTTATTGTTTACCCTGAGTGAAAAAACATAATCTTTTGCCTTAGAGATACCACTCACTCTTTGTTTGACCTCTTCTGCTTTTGCATAAGAATTCTCTATCAATAAATACTTATTATTTGTTGTTTCGTCCACAGCAATGGAGGTGTTATTTATATCATCTGCCTTTTCAACTGTATCACCGTTTTCATCTTTAACTTCATTTCCCTCCTCATCCACTACCGGAACAGTTCCTGCTGCATCAGCAGCATCATCCCAATTCGCTGCCCAATCCGGATTGTTGACATCCGGTGTTTCAAAGTCACCATTTTGAATTAGATTCTGTCCCGCCGCCGAAGCGCCCACTGCGGGGAGCATTGTGAGTGCCAAAAGCACTGCCAGGATTACCGATAATTTTTTCATACGTCTTCTACCTTTCTTTTTTTTAAATTTTTTATTTAAAACCGCTTTGCGGTCTTAATCACAATACAGCTGCCGCACGCCCATTATTGGGCATAAGGCTTCGTTATCCCAATAGAATGCGGAAAGCTTGCAGTTTGCTCTGTCCGCAGGAAGAGCGATTTCGCAGGAAAGCATGTCTCCCGCTTCTGCCGCTTCAAAAAGCTCGATAAGCTCATATGTACTGCCGCTTTTTTTATAAAAGGCGGCGTAAAGTGCGCCCGTTTCATTCAGCTTTTTACATTTTAGCGTCACCGCGCCGGAGGCGGGAAGGTTAGAAAGTACCGTGCTGTCCTCGCCCAAAAACACGGGCGCCGAGCCATCTGCCAATATGTCAAGCGAAAACACACGCGTGCTTTGTGCAGGGATTTGTACGGAAGCACTGTGCCAATATTCAGCTTCCGCAGTATCCTCTCCATAAGGCTCCGCCATTTTGAAATATGCCCATGAAAGCCCCAGGTCTTCGGGAATGGAAAGTGTTCGCCTGTATAATGCTGTATTCAAAAGCACAAAGTGCTTTTTATCTGCTGAAAGGCTCCACTTGATGCCGTTTGCCGTCAAGCCTGATGAAGGGGCTGCACCTTCAAGAAAATGCGCAAAGGCTGCCGCCTGCTCGCCGCTTGTCTTCATGCCTACAATACCGGCATGCAGAGCAGTATTGCCCACGATATCATTGATACTGATATCATTGTTCTCCTCATCATACTCGATATCATTATACGGGAAAAAGCCAACGCCGCCCGCACCTGCCATCAGTCCATCATAAAACATATAGCGAAGCATGTCTATATTCACACGTGTATTGTCCAAATCATGACAGCGCATGAGCGTATACACAGGGCGCTTTCCATACGATGCATCTTTTACAATGGAAACATTCTTGCCGTAATCATACACATGATAGCGGTCCATGCAGAACACGTCCGCGTACCGCTGCACATCCGCGAGGGAAAGAAAGTCGCATATATACACAGGTCTATGCGGGTCAATGCTTCGAATGAGGTTATACGAATCGCGAAGCAACCCGTCGCGTTCATCATGCAGGAGATTCGAGGAAGGCTCATCCATCACGCCATAAGCAAAAACGGCAGGATGGTTTTTTACCTTTTCGATAAGCGTCCTCGTCGTTTCAATATTATCCGGATAAGCCGCCGGCTTCATTTCACCATCTATCTTATTATAGAGGTTTACAATTGCCATCAGCCCTGCATCTTTTACTATATTTAGCCTTTCGTACAACGTATTCGCCTTTTTCGTAAGCGCAAGCTGCACTACATTGATACCAAGCTTTTTCACTTCTGCAAGGTTTGCCGCAGTGATATCACCCACGTGATAGCCGATTACCGGATGAAAAGCTTCGGGCTGTTGCACAAAGGAGTACGTTCCGTCTTCCTGCTCGGTAATCGTAAGCTTATGATACGTCCCGTCCGCATCCAGAGCGGTAGGTCTCGGCCAGACGCGCAGGATATGCTGTGCCGTATGGCTCACACCGTCGGTATCTATCATAGTGGCGGAAAAGGTGTAGTCTTTCCCTTCATCCATACGGCTTGTACGAAACCGCCATTTTGCCGTTCCGTCTTCATATCCGGTTGAGTAGGTTTTTACCACGTTCCCGTCGGGGTCTGCTAGCGTAAACCGTACCTTTGCCGTTTCCGAGAAGGTTATGCCTCCCAGCTCCATCATCCGTTCATTTAAGGTAAGCGTTCCGTTACAGAAATCATCATCCGAATAATAAAATGCGCTGTCGGTAGTAAAGTTAAAGGGCGGATACTGAGAATTAGACGTGCGCAAAAGGGATACATTATCAAACCACACTGTTCCCGGCGCATAAAGGCGCATGTACACCTTCATGTTCACCGCGTCATACGGCACCGTGAAGTGCCACACCTTTTTTATCCATGCACCGGCGGTATCCGTTACATATTCATCGCCAACCGTTCCCTCGGTGCTGGCTTCATTTTCCGCCGTTCGGAACTCCACCTTGTAGCCCGCGCCCTTTTTGGAGGTACCCGTCGAAACCTTCATCCATGTCGAGAGCTGATACTCCGCGCCCGGCACCACATCATAAATCCAGTGGTTAATGTGGGGTGCATCATCCGCAGTTTCTGTAATTTTCACAGAGGCCGTGCCGGCGTTTTCGTATGTAGCACCTGTGGGCGTTTCGATGAAAGCTTTAGTGCCCCAATAAGAGGAGTCATTCCACCCGGCTGTCGGCTTCGTGCCGTTATTTTCCTCGAAGCCGCCGTTGATGATCAGTTCTCCTGTTCCTGCTACGGGTGGTTTCTCTACCGTTTCCGCTCGAATCGCGGACGGGGAAACGCCAAACAGAAGGCATGTTGTCAAAAGCAGTCCAAGCCATCGTCGTTTCAAAGCCAAATAACCACCTTTCTTTCGAATTTACAATTTCATTATAGCAATTCCACATCTTCGCGTCAATTGAATGTATTTTTTCATAAATAAAATACGTTTTTTTATAATAGTTTTGGCATTTACATCCTTAATATATAGCCATGCCAAAAATATTGCCAAACGTAAAATTTTTTTCTTTACTTTTCCGCACAGACATGCTATACTGACCATATACGGGAAAGGAGATGCATATTAAATGAGCGAAATTAACCGCATGCACCCTAAAAAGCTTTTCTCCATACAGGAATTTATATCGGCATATTATTTTGAGTTTCTGCCCAATGAATCCTACATGCGAAAAAGAGACCGTAAGTACGATTTCTTTACGATTTATTTTATTGCCAGAGGCGAACGCCATATCATGCTTGACAATATTGAATACCATCTTTTTGACGGGGATATGGCGCTTATTGGTCCGAATACCGTGCATCAAATTTTACACAGTGAAAATTTTGCCTCCAATGATTTTGGCATTTACACCTTTAGTTGCAGTTCTCCCAAAATCAACAAATTAAAAAATAAGATTTTCTCCTTGACAAACAAGGAGAGAACGCTTATGCTCAATGCCATTTTCAGCATCACACCGAAGCTTGAGCATGTGCAGGGCATCCCAAGTTTGCACGGGTTTACTCTAAAAGAAGATGTTTCTCCCGATGTTCTTTCTTTATCTGTTCAATATATGGAGCTTCTTCTTACCACCTTGTATCTTGACAGATTTAACCTTTCCTCCGGAAGTTCTCTTCTGAATGTGGGCGACGTGTACTCCGACGCCCCCAAAGAAACGGACATTACATCCCGCATTAAAATGTATTTGATGGAAAATTTAGATAAAAAAATTCAGCTTGGTGACGTTGTAAGTCACATGTGTATGTCCCTTTCGGGCATGGAAAAAATATTTAAAGCAAATACAGGGTACAGCATTATGGAATATCTCCATATTCTGCGCCTTAACAGAATTAAAAATCTTATTTTGTACAGCGATTTGAATTTAACGGAAATTGCAAGAAGAACGGGCTTTACCACCATTCAGTATTTCTCCAATTTTTTTAAAAAGCATACGGGAATTTCCCCGCGGGAGTACGCAAAGCAAAGAACGGACGAAACGCTTCATGCAGGCAGAACGCTGAAGATTGCAAATCCGAAGAATCAACGACATAACAACTAAAAACATTAATGACGGAGATTCATTGAGAATCTCCGTCATTTCTTGCTTTTTATGCGTTGAGAGCTCCAAAATTTTTCGAAGCTCTGTTTTTTTAGCTTATTCTTCCAAACTAAAGCCAAAGAGTGCGGCGGCAAATTCCTTGGCGGAGAAAGGCTGTAAATCCTCGATTTCCTCCCCTACGCCGATGAATTTCACAGGGATACCAAGGCGGGCACGAATTGAAATCACAATACCGCCTTTTGCGGTGCCGTCCAGCTTTGTTAGCACCAGTCCCGAAAGGGGCACGGCTTTTGAAAAAAGCTCTGCCTGACTTACAGCATTCTGTCCCGTTGTGGAATCCAAAACCAGAAGACATTCCTTTGATGCCGCAGAAAGCTCCCTATCGATAACGCGATACATTTTTCCAAGCTCATCCATCAGATTTTTCTTGTTATGAAGTCTGCCGGCGGTGTCGCAAATCAAAACATCCGCACCGCGCTTTTTTGCGGCAATACATGCATCATACAAAACAGAGGCGGGGTCTGCGCCCTCGCTTCCCTTTACAATATCACATCCTACGCGGTCCGCCCAGACCTCAAGCTGCTGAATTGCCGCAGCGCGAAAGGTATCTGCCGCCGCCAAAAGCACTTGCTTTCCGTCCTTTTTGAGCCGTGCGGCAAGTTTTCCGATGGTGGTTGTTTTTCCTACGCCGTTTACGCCGATTACGAAAATAACAGCCGGGCTTCCGGAAAGGTCAAGGTCTTCCCGCTCTTCCCCAAGCTTCTCCGAAATCAGCGCGGCAAGCTCGGCACGGACATCATTTCCGTCCGTAATGCGTTTTGTTTTTACGCGGTCACGCAAATCATCTACAAGCTCCATTGCCGTTTCCGCGCCCATATCCGCAAGCACCAAGGCATCCATGAGCTCTTCAAAAAGCTCCTCGTCCACCTTCACAAATGCTTTAAAAACGTTGTCCACATGTTGGGTAAGGGATTCCCTTGTTTTGGAAAGTCCTTCTTTCAGTTTTGCAAAAAGACCTTTCCTTTCTTTCTTTTCATCCATATATAATTCCTCTCTTTCTGTGCTTTTGCTATTATATATGAATTTACAGTTTTTGTCAAGTATCCCCAGCCGCCATTTCACTTTGCGGCTGTACACAGCCCCGGATTTTATCCATCCGCGCATCCAGCTCCGCGCTCAGCTCTGCACATTTTTTCAGTTCCTCCACCATATGCGGCGCAAAAACAAAATTCTTTTTATATCGAAGCTGATGTTCAAGACTTGCCCAAAAATCCATCGCAATGGTGCGAAGCTGTATTTCTACCTTCATAAGCCGCTTTTCTTTTGCCAGAAAAATAGGAACGGTAACAATGAGATGCAGGCTTCGGTAGCCGTTGGGCTTTGGATTTTTTATATAATCCTTTTTCTCCAGTAGCGTTATATCATCCTGCTTAAGTAACGCATCTGCCAGCATATACACATCCTCGGGAAAAGAACATACCACCCGCACGCCCGCCACATCATGAAGGTTTTCCTCAATTGCGTCAAGGGAAAGGGGTACGCCCTTCTTTTCAAGCTTCTTTTGCATGCTTTCCATGGATTTAAGACGTGTTTTAATTCCGCTTATGGGATTGCGGTCATATTGCAGAGAAAACTCTTCATTCAAAACATTGAATTTCGTTTCTATTTCCATCATGGCACAGCGGTAATATGCCATCAGCTTATGAAACCGACGGGCAAAATTTCTTGACCATTCAATAAGTTCAGAATCAAACAGTGCTTTAAATTTTTCTTCCTGTATACCTTTTTTCTCCACGTAAAAGCCTCCTCTCCTAAAGGTAGTATATCGAATATATACTGCCGCTTAGTGAATAATTTGTAAATAGTTTGTAAATCCGAATTTTTATTCCGTACGGGAGAAATACAAAACCGTCAGGGGCGGGAGCGAAAGGGAAATACTGAAAGGCAATCCGTGAAATTCCTTTTCTTCCGCCTGTACCTTCCCCATCCGCGCGCCTTTACCGCCGTATTTTTTACGGTCGGTTGAAAAAACGCAGGCATATGTGCCACCCATGGGCACGCCAATGCGGTATTTTTTTCGAAGTACGGGACAAAAATTACATACCACTATAATTTCTCTGCCTTTTCGGTCTATGCGGCGAAAGGCAATCACACTTTGCCCCGCATCGTCGCTTGCAATCCAGCGAAAGCCCTCCCAATCCGCATCATTTTCCCAGAAGGGCTTATTTTGTATATAGAAACGGTTGAGTTCCCGTACAAACGTCTGCATTTTTTGATGCATGGGGTATTCGAGCAGCTGCCAATCCAACGCTTTTTTAAAATCCCATTCTATAAACTGGGCAAACTCGCCCCCCATAAACATAAGCTTTTTCCCGGGATGCGCCATCATATACGCATAAAACGCCCGTAAATTTTGAAACTTTTCCTCGTATTCTCCCGGCATTTTCTCAATCATGGAACGCTTGCCGTGTACCACCTCATCATGAGAAAGGGGTAAAATAAAATTTTCCGAAAACGCATATGTCAGAGAAAATGTCAGATTACGATGCATGCCCTTTCGAAAAAGCGGGTCGGCAGACATATAGGAGAGCATATCGTGCATCCAGCCCATATTCCATTTAAAATTAAAGCCGAGTCCACCATCATAGGGCGGTTTTGTGATCATAGGAAAAGCCGTGGATTCCTCCGCAATCATCAAAACAGAGGCATCCTCAGAAAATGCTGCGGCACAAAGCGCTCGCAAAAAAGCGATTGCCTCTAAATTCTTATTTTCTCCATACTGGTTCGGGCGCCATGCCTTGCCGCGCTTTCCATAATCCAGATACAGCATGGAGGCAACGGCATCCACACGAAAACCGTCAATATGATAGACCTCCATCCAGAAGAGAACATTGGATATGAGGAAGGACATTACCTCCCGCCTGCCGTAATCAAAAATGCGGGTATTCCAGTCCGGATGCTCATTTTTCAAAGGGTCGGCATATTCATAGCAGAAATCGCCGTCAAATTCATACAGCCCGTTTTCATCCTTTGGGAAATGTGCGCCCACCCAGTCCAGTATTACGCCGATGTCGTTTTTATGGCACATATCAACGAAATACGCAAAATCCTCGGGCGTACCATAGCGGGATGTGGGGGCATAATACCCCGTTACCTGATAACCCCAGGAAGGGTCAAAGGGGTATTCGGAAACAGGCATAATTTCAATATGCGTATATCCCATTTTACGTACGTATTCCACAAGCTGTTTCGCATTCTCGCGATAGGTGAAAAAATTGCCGTCTTCATATCGCCGCCAAGAACCGAGATGTACCTCATAAATATTCATGGGCGAAGAAAACGGGTCTTTTTTGCGCTTCTTTTTCCTATACGCTTCGTCGCTCCACGAAAACGAGGATACGTCGTATATTTTACTTGCCGTTTCCGGTCTTGTTGCCGCATGAAAAGCATAAGGGTCGCTTTTATAAAGCGTTCGATTGCCTTCGATCCGAAATTTATAATTATCATATATTTTCGCGTTTTCGCTAATTCCTTCCCAAACACCGCCCCCGATTTGGTACATGGGAATAGCATTTGTGTCCCAATTTGTAAAGTCCCCTACAAGCGCCACCGCCTTAGCGTGGGGTGCCCAAACACGAAACACAAATCCCGCTTCATAGGGATGTACACCTAAAAATTTGTATGCTTTTGTACAAACCTCCGTCATAAATGACTTTGCCGTCTTATCCATAGCACACTCCTTTACAATGTAATTTAAGTATAGCATATTCTTTTTTCTTTGTCAAAGGATTTTCCATTTTTTTCCATTTGATTGCATCAAAAAAAGACTTGACTTTCTACTCGAAAAACTATACAATGAAACATGGAAATAAAAGGAAAGGAAACACCATATGCGCATTTTACTTATACGCCACGGCGACCCCGATTATGAAAACGATACTGTAACCGAAAAAGGCAAGCGCGAAGCGGAGCTGCTTTCCGACCGTCTTGCAAAAGAAGGCATTGACAAAATTTACTGTTCACCCTTAGGGCGCGCGCAGGATACCGCCTTACCCACCGCGAAAAAAATCGGGAAAGAAATCCAAACGCTCTCATGGCTTCGCGAACTGGATATAGAATATGATATGGGTGACCGCAAGGTTTCGCCCTGGGATATTTACCCCCACATCTGGACAAAAAGCCCAAATGTTTCCGATAAAAACACATGGGCACAAGTCCCGCTTTATAAAGACGTTCCGCTAAAAGAAATTATTCAAAATATTGAGATGGAACTAGATGCACTTCTCCTTCGGCATGGTTTTAAGCACTGCGGCAGAATTTATGAAGTGCAGCCCGGTTATGCAGAAAGCACGGAAACCATTGCCCTGTTTTGTCATATGGGACTTGGAAATGTCCTTCTTGCGCATCTTGCCGGCATCAGCACGCCCCTTTGGTGGCATACCATGTTTCTCCCGCCCACTTCTGTTACTACCGTATATATGGAACAGCATTGCCCCGAAACGAACTTTGCGCTTGCACACTTTGCAGGTATTGGAGATATTTCACATCTTTATGCCGGCGGCGAGCCTGCGTCAACATCCGGCCTTAAAAATTGCCGCCACACGATTTTCCCGCCCGAGCCACGGGTATAACATCCACTTTTTATACTTTTCGTTTGCTTTTTCTTGACAAAAACGGCTCTTTTTGCTATGATAAGGAACAAATGAAAAAGAGCCTTTTGCAAATGCAAATCCCCGAATGGAGGTGTACCATGCAAAAACCTGTTGATTTTCAGAATATGACGTTGGATGAACTGACACCGATTGTTTCCATGCGTCCCGGCAAAGAATATACCCGCGAGGAGCTTCGTGCCGCCCGTGCCGCTTTTATGGCACAACTTAGAAGCATGCCCGCGGATGAAGACATTTCTTCTGATGGAAATACAGCTCCTTTGGATCCCGCAACAGAAACGGCAGAAGAAATTTCTGCTTTTGAAGACGGGCAAACGCCTATTTTGGAAGAGGCTGTTTTGGAAGCGGAAACTTCGTCTTCCATCCCCACTCAAAACCTGGAAGCGAGCGAAGAAACGCCAGAAAGCGTTTCTGATGAGGTTGTGCTCCTAGAAGAGGCATCGAAAGCAGAAGCCGTTACAGCACCCGAAGAAAAGTCCGAAACGGCACGGGATGAGGAATTTATTTTGAAAGCCGAAAGCCGGCTTGCACGTTTTCTTTATATTATATATGCCTATTTGCTTGTACCTATTCTTGCGGCAGAAGCCCTTATTTTTCTTCTTGCCAGCGTAGCTGCCGCGGTGGCGGTACCGGATATTCCTTATTTGTCTGTCCACATTCTTTGTGCTGTCTTTTATACCATGCTGGTATCTATAGCGTGGCACCAGTTTTTGTTTAGGACGCATTTCGGGCTTCTTTTAAATCGGGCGCTCATTGCCGTCTGTATCTTCCGCGGTATTTTCATGTTACTTTCGGGGGGCAGTTTTCTTCCCGGTTTCATTTTCGTAGCCCTTTCTTCTCTTTTCCTTATATTCTTCGTGGGCTACGACAGTACGTTTACTGTTAAATCTCCAAAGAAACAGCGTGCGCAATAGAGGGAATGCTTTCCCCTTGCAGTGTCGTTGTGGGCGATAATAATGCGCCGGTTGCCACAAAGAGCAGCCGGCATATTTTTTTCTGCTCCATAAGCTTAAAAATATGCCCGCAAAGCACCGATGCACTGCAACCACAGCCGCTGCCGCCCGCATGTGTATCCTGCTTTTTACTGTCAAAAATCATCATGCCGCAGTCTTTATAATTTTCCCCGAAAGCAAAGCCCTCCTTATCCAGAAGCTCCGCAGCAATTTCCCGTCCCACAGCACCCAAATCACCGGACAAAATCAAGTCATAATCATTTGGTGTTCGTCCCGTATCCTTAAGATGCGCTTTTACAGTGGAAACAAAGGCGGGTGCCATTGCAGCGCCCATATTGTTTGCATCCTTTATCCCCATATCTTCAATGCGTCCTGTTGTGGCATGGGTGATTTTAATATTTCCGCCGCTTCCCACAGCTGCTGCCCCACATCCCGTAACAGTCCATTGTGCGCCGGGCGGGCGTTGTCCGCCATATTCAAGGGGAAAACGATACTGTTTTTCTGCCGAGCAAAAATGGCTCCCTGCCGCAGCAACCACCCTTCCCGCATATCCGCTGTCCACTAGCATGGCGGCAAGGGTCAGTCCCTCCGCCATCGTAGAGCATGCGCCGTATATCCCGAGATACGGAACACCAAGTGTTCGAAGCCCAAAGCTTGAGGCTGTACACTGATTCAAAAGATCCCCCGCCACCATAAAATTAACATCTCCCGGCGAAAGATTGCTTTTTTTAAGACATTCTGTGACGGCTTTAGTAAACAGCATGCTTTCAGCTTTTTCCCAGCTTTTCTGCCCTAAAAGCGGGTCAGTTTCCACGTTGTCAAAATCACTTCCCAGCGGTCCTTCCGCTTCCTTCGGTCCTACAACCGCCGCACTACCGATGATTGTGGGTTTTCCTGTAAATTCCACAGTTTGTCCGCCCAGGCGTTTCGTTTGATTCATTCCATTCCTCCTACATCAAAAACAGATAGTAAAATATGCCTGCAAGAATTGAGGATACCACGCCATAGGTAATCACAGGTCCTGCAACCACAAACATTTTTGCGCCTACCCCCAGAATATACCCCTCGGTTTTAAATTCAATTGCGGGAGAGGCAACGGCATTTGCAAAGCCCGTAATCGGTACAATGGTACCTGCACCCGCATGCTTTGCAATGGCATCATACACGTCCAGTCCCGTCAAAAGAATACTTAAAAAGATAAGCGTAATACTTGCCGCGGCAGAAACATTTTCCTGTTCCATGCCTCGCATTTCAAAAAAATTTGCAATCAATTGTCCAAGCACACAAATGGCACCGCCTACCGAGAAAGCCCATACCATATTTTTGCCGAGGGGTGAATTTGGCGTGTGTTTTTCTGCATAGCTTTTATACTCTGTTTTCTGCATATCTTATCTCCTTTACAAAAATAGCACCTGCCTCTTTCTCTCCTTTATTTTGCGTAAGCACCTCCGAGCGAAGTGCAAGCGCAGAAAGAAGAAGTGCCGTGAGTAGAAAATAGCGTTTTTTTCTCTCCATATATATCACCGCTTTTAGTTTTGCAAAATCTATGAAAGTTATGCAAAAAACAGATATAAACATTTTGTATACAGAATCCGGTTTTTTTTAAATAACAGTTGCTTTTTTGGCAGAGTATGGTATAATATTAGTATAAATTGTTCTAATCAAACGTTTTTTTCAATATATTCAAGTGTCAAAACGGCACAATCAGATTATGGAGTGATAAAATGTTAAAGTCAAATCCGGAAGGAAAAACTCTGGCAGAACTGCAGAAAATTGCAAAAGAATATAATATTAAGAATGTATCGAAATATAAAAAGCAGGAGCTTTTAACCCTTCTTCTCAGCATGTCCGAAGAAAAAGAAGCACCAGCCCGGGCAAAAGCGTCGAAAAAAGCAGAGGCGCCGAAACGAAAAACAGTAAAAGAAGAACCGCCTATGGAGGAAAGCACGTCCCCGCAAGAAGCGCCCGCCTCGGTGCAGCCGATGGGAGAGCCGCGGCGAAAAGAGCAGCCGACAGATGCCGCAGCTGCAGATGGTATTCTGGAGATTTTACCGGATGGCTTTGGCTTTCTTCGCTGTGCCAATCCTTTAGCCGGCACGCGGGATGTATACGTATCACCATCGCAAATTCGCCGTTTCAACCTGAAAACGGGGGACCACATTATCGGTAAAGCCAAATTCCATAAAGAAGGCGAAAAATTTCAGGCGTTAATTTTTGTTGAAACCGTAAACGGTGACGGCGTAGACAAAGCGATAAAGCGCCGTCCCTTTGAAACGCTCGTTCCCATTTTTCCGGACACACGTATTCCTCTGGGTACAGCACAAACGGATTTTTCCATGCGGCTCATTGACCTTATTGCCCCCATTGGATACGGGCAACGCGGACTCATTGTCGCCCAGCCCAAAGCCGGAAAAACAACTATTTTGAAAAGTATTGCTAAAAGTATATCCAAAAATAAGGACATCAAGCTGATTGTTCTTTTAATTGACGAACGCCCCGAAGAAGTTACGGATATGCAGCGAAGCATTGACGGCGAAGTTGTATACTCCACCTTTGACGAATTGCCCGAGCATCATATCAAAGTGGCGGAAATGGTTTTGGAGCGTGCACAGCGACTTGTGGAACACGGAAAAGATGTTGTTATCCTTCTGGATTCCATCACGCGCCTGTCCCGTGCCTATAACCTGACCATCCCCCCTACCGGCAAAACCTTATCCGGCGGTCTTGACCCCGGTGCACTGCATAAACCGAAACGCTTTTTCGGTGCCGCACGTAACATTGAAAATGGCGGCAGTCTTACGATTTTAGCTACCGCTTTAGTGGATACCGGAAGCCGTATGGACGATATGATTTTTGAAGAATTTAAAGGCACGGGCAACATGGAAATCCATCTTGACCGCCGCCTGAGTGAAAAAAGAATTTTTCCCGCCATTGACATCAATAAATCCGGCACACGGCGCGAAGAAAAGCTTCTTTCCATGCGGGAATTGGAAGCGGTATGGTCCATTCGAAAGGCGTATAACAGTATGGCTACTGCCGACGTTACGGAAAGTATTATACAAAGACTGGTTTCTACAAAAACCAATGAAGAATTTATTAGTATGACGATTAAATCGGCATATACGAATGAGTAGGTATTATGAAAGTTAAAACAAATTTTGTCTGTCAGGAATGTGGATATACATCTCAAAAATGGCTCGGTAAATGTCCGGGCTGCGAAAATTGGAATACGATGGTGGAAGAAACGTTACTCCCCCCGTCAAAAACCGACCCACTGTTTACCACGGGTGCTTCCCCTGTTTCTATCGGTGAAATCACGCCCGACAGAGAGGGTAGCCGTCTTGGCACGGGCATCGGCGAACTTGATTTGGTTCTGGGGGGCGGACTTGTTACAGGCTCTCTTGTCCTCGTTGGCGGTGAGCCGGGCATCGGTAAATCCACGTTACTTCTTCAAATCTGCGCGGCACTCTCCTCGTATGGAAATATTCTATATGTATCCGGCGAGGAATCGGAGCGGCAGCTCCGGCTTCGTGCAGACCGTCTTTCCATTTGTTCTGACAATCTGTACATTTTAACGGAAACAAACATCGACGCGGCAATGGTACATATGAAAAGCCTGTCCCCCGCCGTTTTAATCGTCGACTCCATACAAACCATGTTCACGCCTGCTGTCTCCAGCGCAAGCGGCAGCGTAAGTCAGGTGCGGGAAATCACACTCCGTCTTATGCGCTTTGCCAAAGAAACGGGAACAGCCGTCTTTTTAGTGGGACATGTGACAAAGGACGGCGCTATTGCAGGTCCTCGCGTTTTAGAACACATGGTAGACTGTGTGCTCTATTTTGAAGGAGACCGCCACCAGTCCTACCGTATTTTACGTGCCGTTAAAAACCGTTTTGGCTCTACAAATGAAATCGGCGTTTTTGATATGGGGGAAAATGGCCTTACGGAGGTTTTAAACCCTTCCGCCATGCTTCTTTCCGAACGGCCGGACGATGCGCCCGGCTCTGCGGTGCTCTGTTCTCTGGAAGGCTCCCGGCCGCTTCTTGCCGAGGTGCAGGCACTCGTTGCGCCCACGGGCTTTGGAATTCCGCGCCGTATGGCATCGGGCATTGATTTAGGACGTGTAAATCTTCTCATTGCGGTGCTCGAAAAACGTGTGGGTATCAGTTTACAAAATCAGGATGTATACGTAAATGTTATCGGCGGGCTACGCATAGACGAAACAGCGGCAGATTTATCCGTTGCCGCCGCTATTGTTTCCAGTTCGAAAGCAATAACGATTCCGCGTGAAATGGTTTTTCTCGGAGAAATTGGTCTTACAGGCGAGCTTCGCTCCATCACACATGCTGAAAAGCGTGTAACTGAATCCATCCGTATGGGATTTCGGGATATTGTTCTTCCGCAGGAAAATGCAAAATCCCTGCATTGCCCGGATAAAAACGTACGTTTCCTGGCAGCAGGGACTGTTCGTGAAGCCCTTTCCTATTTAAAGCCACGAAAGGGTTAAAATATAATCATCATAGTTTTCGGTTGTATACAAGCCTTTGTCCGGATGCGAGCGAAAAATCCCCGTACCGTAAAGCTTTGCCGCCGCTTCCTTTTTTGTCCAAAGACGGCAAAACGCCTCATCTTTCGTTTTACTGTTTTCAAGCTGTACAAACTCTTCTTCGGAACAAATTCGTTTCGCAAGGCGCGCATTGTACGGCTTTATTTTTTGAATATCCACCCCCACCTCTCTTCCGGCCACAGCGCAAAAAATCAGACCTTCGCTGTGACTGTAATTAAAAAAAATATCATTTCTTTCGGCTAAATACAGCTTGCCATGCGCGGCGACCTTAATTCGCTGTTTTTCGGGACAAAGCCCAAAGGAATCCCAAAGGGCAAATTTACGCAAAGCATCTGCCAAAAGCGCATCCTCCCGTCCGCGCTTTCTTTTTTGTATCCGTTCTTTTTTTTCATCGTCACAAAAGCGCAGAAGAAGCTCCCGTTGCTCGTTTGAGATGCCGCGCCTTGCATCTAATAGATATAGCTTTATATCATCCGGCACGCATTTTCTTTCCTGCATTCCCTTGCCTTCCTTTCAGTAATAACGCAATACAAGAGATAAAAAAGGGCTGCCATAGTGGCAGCCCTTTTTTATGAATTTAGTTCTTTTGCACAGTTTCTGCAAACATTTTTACCTCTAAAGGACAGAACATCTCTGGCATCGCCGCAGAAAATACAGGCGGGCTCATATTTCTTCAGGATAATCAAATCCCCTTCTGTATAAATTTCCAAGGCATCTTTGTCATCAATATTAAATGTTCTTCTGAGTTCAGAAGGTAAAACAAGTCTTCCCAATTCGTCAACCCGACGGACAACTCCCGTAGATTTCACAATTTTTTCTCCTTGTACTTTAAAATTCCTATGTGTTTTTCTTTAAAAACATTATACCATTTGCCCACTTGTTTTGTCAATACAAAATAAGTATTTTCTACAGATAGTTTATCGAAAAGGGCTTGCAAATTGGTAATGAACATGATAAAATAATTAAAAAGTTCACAAAGGAAGATATACCATGGAAACACTTTCTCTTTTTAATATACAAAAATTTTGTATCAATGACGGTCCCGGCATTCGTACAACCGTTTTCTTTAAAGGTTGTCCGCTCCGCTGTGTTTGGTGTCACAATCCGGAATCTAAATCCGTAAGACAGGAAATTTTCTACGATACAGAAAAATGCATACACTGCGGCAGATGTGTGGAAGTGTGTGAAAAAGGTTGCCACCGCATCGAAAACGGCGTACATACATTTGACAGAACTACCTGCGTAGCATGCGGAAAATGCGCTTCTGTGTGTATGACAGAAGCACTTGAAGCTGTCGGAAAAACAAGTACAACAGACGAAGTGCTTTCGGAGGTTATGAAGGATGAAGCCTTTTACCAAAATTCCGGCGGTGGGCTTACGCTCTCGGGCGGTGAGCCGATGCTCCAGTATGCGGGCGCTTTAGAGCTTCTTCAAAAAGCGAAGAAGCAGGGCCTGCATACCTGTATGGAAACCTGCGGTTTTGCGGATACAGAAAAATACATAGAAATTGCAAAGTTCGTGGATATTTTCCTGTTTGACTATAAGCTGACAGACCCCGTACTGCACGAAAAATATACCGGTGTACCCAACACGAAAATTCTGGAAAATTTAAAAGCGCTTGACCACCAAGGCGCAAAAATTATTCTTCGCTGCCCTATTATCCCGACAATAAATGATACAGAAGCGCATTTTAAAGGCATTGCCGCAACTGCCGAGGCACTTACAAATATTCTTGAAATCCACATTGAGCCGTATCATCCCTTAGGAAGTGGAAAAGCCGCACGGCTCGGGCGTGAATATGCACTCGAAAGCCTCTCGTTCCCCGAAAAAGAAACTGTGGAGGAATGGATACAAACAATCCAGGCACAAACAAGGATACCTGTCAAAAAAGCATAAAATGAATCGTAAAGTAATACTGCCCCGAAGCCCAGTCGGTTTCGGGGCTTTTCCTATCCCTTAATTATTGTTTTCTTCCACAAATCCGCATACTTATCTGCATCATATCATAAGATGAAACAAAGTAATATGAGGGAGTGAAGGCTTTGAAGGATTATATAGAAGATCGAGCAACCAAACTTGCGACCTATATAATAAACAATAATGCCACAGTTCGTGACGCCGCAAAAAAATACAGCGTTTCAAAATCTACTGTACATATAGTAGGAGTAACATAGAAACTTTTTATATCGAAGTAGCATAAACCCCTTGTAAGATATATTCTTACAAGGGGTTTATGCATTTCAGCTAAATTTTTAAAAATTACTTGATTTTATTTCGGTATAGCGATATAATAATAGCATAGAATATATTAGGGTGATAAAAATGAGTATAAATGAAATTTTAAATAATATTGGAATGACAAAATACCGATTAGCAAAACTCTCCGGGATTCCCCATGCAACGCTTAGTGAATTGTGCAGCGGTAAAACAAACATTGAAAAATGTTCGGGAGAGACTTTATATAAAATCGCAAAGGTATTAAATGTATCTATGGAGAGCCTACTTGACGACAGAATGGCAACTATTTTAAGAGAGCGTTCCTATGAGTACGGTCTTCCCTCATATCTGCAGCATGATTTGGATGTATACAAAGATGCCATATCAAAGAATTCCGCTCTGATAGATTGCTATTGGGGTGAACTTTACGGGAGCATCAATATGGCAGAAATCAGTGATGGACTCATAACACCAGAGCATGCAGATTATTTAAGACAGAAATATTTATGGAGGTAATATTATGGCAAACAGAATTGACTTTACAAACTGTAAACGAATTATAGGCAGAGCATATAATGGTGCAAACGGAAAGAAAATAGCGGTAGAATATGAAGGCGAAAAATATATGCTTAAATTCCCGCCTTCAGGGAATAAAAAGCCAACAGAATTGTCATACACCAACAGTTCAATCAGCGAGCATATTGCAAGTAGTATATTCAATATGATAGGCGTAAAAGCTCAAGAAACAAAGCTTGGAACCTTTACAGTAAACGGCAAGGTGAAAACCGTTTGTGCATGCAAGGATTTTACTGATAAAAACAAAAACTTATATGATTTTTGTTCTATAAAAAATACCGTCATCGACTCTGAACATAACGGAACAGGAACAGAGCTTTCCGATGTTCTTGAAACCATTGAAAAGCAACAATTTGTAAATCCTAAAGACTTGCTTGAGCATTTCTGGAATGTATTTGTAGTAGATGCCTTGCTTGGCAACTTTGACAGGCATAATGGTAACTGGGGATTTTTGTTCGATGACGAAACTCAAACGGCTGAAATTGCTCCTGTTTTTGACTGCGGAAGTTGCCTTCTGCCACAGGCGGATGAAAAGGTAATGAAAACTATCTTAGAAAACGAAGATGAACTAAATGCCCGTATCTTCCAATTTCCTACATCCGCAATTAAACTGAATGATAGAAAAATCAACTACTATGATTTTATTTCTTCAATGAAATACGAGGATTGCAATAAAGCAATTTTAAGAATTGAGCCCTGTATTGATATTGAACGCATAAATGCATTTATTGATGACATTATTTATATCTCCGATTTGCAAAAGGAATTTTATAAGACATACATTACGGCAAGATATGAAAAAATTTTGATGCCTGCCTATAGGGATTTAATGGTATGATTATAGGAGAACAAAATGTTTACTGAAAAAGATAAATTGCTAGCAAATGAAGCACATTTAACAAAATCGCTATTAAGTACAGGATTACACGCATTGAGAAAAGCCGATGTAGAACATATGGGCTTGTTTTACCAAGCGTTCTTTTCACTTTCAATTGGTTTGGAGCGTATGCTTAAAATTATAATGATTATGAAACTTCGTGTAGAAAATGATGGCAGATTTCCTGAAAATCACGAACTAAAAAGATGTGGTCATGACATAGAGAAATTATTAAACGAAATTGGTATTGGAAGTTTTAATGATGAAATTAGTAATGATATAATTTCTTTCTTAAATGCTTTTGCAGATAAGGATAGATATTATAATTTTGATAGCCTGACTATTTCAGATTATAACAAGGATAATCCGTTAGCCAAGTGGAAGCAAATACAAAATAAAATCCTTGAAACCTATCCTCGCAAAACAATATCAAATCAACATTTATATGCAGCAAAAGTGTTAGATCAATGTTCATGTGTTTATTTTGATGATTTAAGTGGAAATAGTATTGATTCTGTTGAACACCTGGTGTTGAATCAATATGATTGCGAATATGCTCAAAGCTATGCTGTATGGCATCTGTTTGAAATTATCAAATCATTGAAAAACTATATATGTTTATTGGAGAGAGAAAAATATTTTATGCCTGTCATAAGTGAATTTTTTGATTATTATACAGATTATTGGTCACGAAGCGAAATTAGAAAAAAGAAGAATTGGATGAATATATAATGTTTTATTCATTCAGGAGGTAATATAGTATGAATATAAAACTTAGACAACATCAACAAGAAGCAATGAATTTGGCATTAAAGAGTTTTGCTGATGGATTGCACAAAATAAGCATAAGCATGACCGTGGGATCAGGGAAAACTATAACAGCCTTATCAATCGCACATAATTTTATTAAAGATAATAGAGATGCTAATGTTTTGTATTTGAGTAGACATAGATTAAGTGTTGAACAAATAAAACATATGTTAAGAGAACAAGAGATGCAATATTGCATTGCAACAAGCATGAAAAATTATAAGAATGAGAGTTATTTAATAACGACGTACCAAGACTTACTGGACAACTATAAAAAAGTGTCGTTATTGAACTTTGCACTCGTTATTTGTGATGATGCCGATACGATGAAATCACCATTGTATAATAAAATTTTCTCTGTAAAAAATTCCTGTTTCCTAGGGTTAGTCCAAAATGCTAATATGGACGAAAAATGCTGGTTTTATGATTCTAAAACTATATTCGAATATTCACATGCTACATACATAAATGAATTTTATAACGAAAACATTGCTATCAATGAATTTATTGCTCCATTACTTGAAAAATGTCGTTTTGAAAAAATTAGAACTAATGAATTTTTTGATTTTTCTCAATATAAAGTTGAGCCGGATATAATTGCACAAATAAATGGAGAACAAGTTGTTTTTGAAGTAAAAACATATCGTGGCATAAAAAATGAGTCGCAGATAATCAACTCTGCGGTTCAACACATACAAACGATAAAAAGAAGCGCATTATTGGACAATTATATCAAGTGTCACTATGGTATAATAATGTTCTGTGACATAAATGAAGATTTGAAGCGTGAATTGATTAAGAAAAATAATGTCTTTATATGGGATATAAAAAATTTACTGCATATTTGTAATGGAGACGAAGAATTAATAGCCAGGTTATCAAAACTAGTGCCTTATCCGATCAACGACATTAATCCGGCTGAGCCGTTCGGAGCTTTTGTAAATATCCTTGCGAATGATAATTGCAATTCAAAATCTTCTCCCGTTTTATCAAAGGGAGAAGAATTGATAGATAGGTTAAATAACTGTAATGCGGGAAAAAGTAACAAAAACGCCATACTATATGAAGATATCTGTAATGATATAATAAAATATTTATTTGGTAATGAATTTTCCCAGTTTTCTACACAGCATAAAACAAAAGATAATATGTTTAGAATGGATTTGCTATGTTCGTTAAAAGGAACTACCGAATTTTGGAGATTTATTATACAGTTTTATAATACAAAGTTTGTAGTTTTTGAATACAAAAACTACACAAATAAAGTAGACCAAAATTTAATTTATGTAACTGAAAAATATTTGTTTTCCGCTGCTCTAAGAAATATAGCATTTATCATATCTCGCAAAGGATTTGATGAAAATGCACATAAAGCGGCTTTAGGTGTGTTAAAAGAAACCAGAAAATTTATAGTCGATATTACAGACAATGATTTGATTGAAATGATAAAAATGAAAGAAAAAGGCGAAGAACCATCAGACTATTTACTAGATAAAGTTGAAAACTTATTAATGAGCGTGAGTAAATAAGTGATAAGAATAATTGAAGAGTGTATGCTTAAACAATGCAAGAGACTATTTGGAGAGTTCAAGTCTCCTCGCCCGACCACCACAAAAGTGCAGTTATGAGAATAGCTGTACTTTTTTATTTTTCGTATAAATTTTAGCTTATATAATCGTAAATTGTTGAATTTTGGATTATTTTATGATACAATAATTGAAAATAAACATTTTAGATAACATTTTATCGAAAAGAGGGATCTATATGAATAATACGTTTAAAAAATACTCAAAAAAATTTTCGGATTTTTTTACTCTTATTTTAGCAACAAATCCCGATTATATAGTACCCGTGGAAAGAAAAGGCTGTAAATTAATCCGTTCTTTAAAGAATGATGACAAAACAAATTCTTATAACATAAGATACAAGCAATATTTCTCAAATACAAAACCCAACATTAAAGGTAAGAAAATAGCGGTCATAGATGACGCGTCAAAGTATACATCAACCTTGTATGAATACCGTAAATATTTTGAGGAACAAGGTGCAATAGTAGACACTTATTCATTTGTAGGACAAGATTTGCTTCGAACCGCTGAAAGAGAACAATACGATGAAAAAGCAAAGATTTTTCAATATTTAAAGGAATCTACATACCAAGAATATATAATACAGCAATCTATAGAGCTGTCAAAAGATGACCATTCTTTTGATATAGACCACCTTGTTTTTCGGACAGAAATATCTGAAAATTTATTTTCAGATTTGATCAAAAATTTGTCTGAATTAGGAGAACTACAGTTTACAAATGATGTATATACCCCTAAAAATATAACTAAATTATGTTTATATAATTTTAGGTTTCCTATACAATTTCCTTTTGTTTCTGATGATCTCGTATATAATAGCAATTTGAGCAAAATTAGAATTGCATACAATTCGGAAACAAAATGTTTGTCGATAGTACCCCTGTATTTTGTATCATGGAATATTAGTTCTGCTCCCAATATTAAAAACACATTGAGAGACTTGCCATTTGAGTTGCCATACGAATTAAATGCAAATATAGAAAACGAAGGAATATATATGAATATACTTTATTCATGCAACTTATATTTATTAAAAGCCTTCTTTTCTCAAATGCCAGAATTGATAAAAAATAAAATATACACAATTGATGATTTTGATTTAATATCATATGTTGGAAACGAAAAAGCGGTCACCTTAAAAAAATCAACAATATTATTTTTGCAGAGCACCGTCAATAGTTCACTCAATGATTTATTAAATCCAATTCCAACTACGGATGTTCCAAAGTTTTACTCTATAATGAACATTATGAAGACACTCAGAAGTGAGTACGAACGTCGTATTGAACAGAATAATTCTGTTCTTGGTACTAAATTTTTCTTGTCGTTCGACGAACTTATTGCGCGATATGAAGGCAGATCCAACTTGATAAAATGGATTGATATCCTCTGTGATAGAGGCGTGTTAGTAGCTAGAAATGTAATTATTAACGGAGTATACTGTCGAGCATGTAGATCTGGCGAGGGTGACTATGATCATATCGAAAAGAAAGCATCCATTCTTCTGCCTATAATTATTAATATTTGTGGCACAAGAGAAAAAACTAGCAAGCTACATAGAATGGAAGCTACATTTTTAAATAAAGTTATTGCGAACTTAGCGTATGATTACCCAATGGATAGGTATGATTTCCACAATTTTTTTACTAAACCATATTTATATGGTCCATTTTCATATGCTAAAAATAGACTTAACGAAGAAATAGAAATATCTTTGTATGATGTTAATAAAATTTCTAAATATTGCATAAGGGATAAGAATGGCGATTTCTTAAGTATTAATCAAGAAATGATACCGAATGAGATTGACGCATTCTCACAGTCTGATTCTGTCCCACTTTCAGAGATAACGAGCTATATTGATTGTCTCAATACTATTCATGAAAAATTTGGCAAATCTGACTCGCTAAATCAATTAATTATATGCAGAGATCAGGATATTTATTATAGACACGTACATTATGATATAGTGCTCGCACACTCTAATATTCTCACAGCATATAGAACTTTAATACCTTCAAAAGCTGAACGATATTTACGTGATGCCGCAAAAGTTGCAAATGCCTCATTGAGAAAATTAAAATATAATCAAAAGGAACTTTTTGACACAATAGAAAAATTTGTGGGTTACGATGTTAGATTTCGTGATGCATACAAAAAGATAATTGATTCTGTAGTCCCTTTTAGCGATGAATTTAACACAGAATTATCAAAACTATCATATACAACATTTTTAGAACAAGCAATCATAAACATTATGTTATATAAACTTGTCCTAGACAAAAAATATTTATCAAAATTTATTATTATTTCCGATAAAAATAAATTTGTTGACTCAGATATTTTAGAAAAATTTAAAGTTCTTTGTACTACTGAAGCACAAGAGGAATATTCGAATTTATATAAATCAACTGTTGATTTAATCGATTCAACAATTCAAAAATTATGTGAAAAACTTTGTATATGTATACACAGTTTAAAAAAGCCTACTGATACTAATTATGTCCGTGCAAACAAGAGAAGAGATATAGACGTTGCCATAAACAAGTGTATCCAATACATAAAAAATACTAGAATTTCTAATTATGTAATATTACACTTTGACTTTTTTGGTTATAGGAACACTCAAAATGCAAAAAATATTAATGTTGTAGAAGAAGTTCAAAAAATTGTTAATTCAATCTTAAAACTAGATGAAGATAACATTTACATATATGGAGAAGTTGGAACAAATTCATTTGGAACTATACTATTCAAAAACTTGGAAAAAGCTGTATGTTTTGCGAAAAAACTTCGAACTCTCTTCTCAGAACCTGATTATGAACAGGTTGACTTTAAATTTGGTTGTGCTTTTGGCAAGGTAAGTGATACTTTGCACAGTGACATTAAATCCGTTTGGAATCAAGCATCTACAGCCTGTAATGTGTCTAAACGCCAGTGTTCATATTCTGCTGGGTTTGTTATTGTAGATGATATGTATGATAACATTAAAAGTGAGGAGAAAAATGATTTTATGAAAATTAACATTAATGCGGATAGTTATTATATTCATAATGATTTTGAAGAAACAGATTCTCAAAAAACAATACAGTATAAAGAAGAAGTCGATAAGAGTGTAGGTATTGGCATTATAACAGCATTACCTGAAGAATTTGCTGCAATGAAGAACATGATGATTAACCCTAGAACAGCTGTTTTCCCAAAAACATCCATGGCAACAGGTAGAGAGTACTGTATTGGGAAAATACGTTCATTGGATGGCAGAGAACATAAAGTTGCACTGGCGCAAACAATTGGACCAGGTAATACTTCCGCTGCAATACGTGCTAATTGTCTACGAAATAGATTCCCCAATATTGATGTTATAATTATGGTGGGAATAGCAGGTGGAATACCATCCCCAGAAGATAAAGAAAAGCATGTTAGACTGGGTGATATAGTAATTGCTAAAGAAATTATTTCATACGATTTTGTAAGCGAACGAGCTGAATTTGAAGAATTGCGAGGTTGTAGCGTTCCACCAGCTGCAAGACTGCTTGAAGCACAGGCTCATCTAGACGTCGGCAAACTCATGGGAGAGAAACCTTGGGAAAAATATATTGATGAAATATGTCAAAAATATCCTGATGCATTTGCCCGTCCCTCTAACGAAACTGATATTTTATATGATATTGAAGGTCGTTCTATTAGCCATCCTGCAGATCCGAACAGAAATGATTATCCATATATTTTTAAAGAAAAAATTGCATCTGCCAATAGAGTTCTCAAAAACCCGGCCAAAAGGGATAAACTCAAAAAAACATATTCAGTCCATGCTGTCGAGATGGAAGGAAGCGGTATTGCAGAAGCTACATGGCAATTAGAAATGGGATATTATGTAGTTCGTGGAATAAGTGACTATTGCGATGGCAAAAAAAATGATATTTGGCATAATTATGCTGCACTAGCAGCTGCAGCTTATACACGTTCATTAATTGAAAAATTACCTTATTAATTATATTTAATATATTAATTAAAAAGTCGTGTTAATCAACACGACTTTTTGTTATTTTTATTATTTGAATGGACATTATTCATTTCTTGTGGTATTGTTTGTGGTTGAATAAGGAGGTAAACTCAAATCGTTGACAACTCTTATATATTTTATCGTTGGTGGTAAAATAAAACCAAAGGAGTTGATTCAAAAATGAGAAAAATCACAAAAGAACTAATAACAAAATTTAAAGAATATTTGATTGACGAGGAAAAATCAGTAGCGACATTAGATAAATACATCAGGGACATAACGGTATTTATGCACTGGTCTAATGACAAAGAATTATGCAAAAGCCTTGTGCTCGAATACAAGCAAGAGATAATGGAAAAATATGCTCCTGCGAGTGTAAATTCAATTATATCTTCCCTTAACAGTTTCTTTGCATACAACGAATGGTATGACCTAAAAGTAAAATCTATTAAAATTCAAAAGCAGATTTTTACGAACAAGGACAAGGAACTTACCAAGACAGAATATGAAAGATTGCTGAAAGCTGCTAAGAGTAAAAATAATCAGAGATTATATTATTTAATGCAGACAATTTGTTCATCAGGCTTGAGAGTATCTGAATTACGCTTCATAACAACCGATGCTGTAAGATGTGGGCAAGCAACAATAAACTGCAAAGGAAAAATGAGAATTGTTATACTTCCAAAGCAGCTTTGCAAAATGCTTAAAGGCTATATAAAAGAAAACAATATAAAAAGCGGTTCCGTGTTCGTAAGTAAAAACGGAAAGCCGCTTGATAGGTCAAATATATGGTCTGATATGAAAAAACTTTGTGAATCTGCTGGAGTATCTAAAGACAAAGTATTCCCCCATAATCTCCGTCATCTGTTTGCACGCACATACTACTCGCTTCAAAAAGATGTGGTACGACTTGCTGACATCCTGGGTCATTCAAATGTAAATACAACAAGAATTTATACTATGGAAAGTGGAATTGTGCATCGTCAGCAAATACAAAAATTAGGCTTGCTGCTATGCTAAAATAAAAATACCACATAACTGAAATTATGTGGTAAATTGATACAAAACTACAGATAAAGTATACCACAAAACCTAGATAAAGTCAATGATTTGAGAAAAAATACAATTTAATTCTACATATTTTCTAAAAATAGACAACATTAAGAGACCAATTCGCAAAATAACACTAATTGGTCTAAAAATTGTTGCTAAAAATTTCATACATTTTTCTCACAACCTATATTTATTAAAATTTTTACCACATAATTTCAGTTATGTGGTAAAAGTAACAATGGGGGTAAGCGAAAATGTATGACAAAATGAGTAATGAATTAAAACAAGAAATCTTGAAAGCGGTAAGAAAAAGAAATGAAATGTTTGCAAAGTGGATTGACTTGTGTAGTTCAATAGCATTCTTGATAATTCTTATTATATCTTTATTTAATGCTACAGAACTGAACAAGTTATTTGCGATTAGTAAAGAAACGGTAAACATTATTACTATATTTACAATAATTATATCCGTTTCATTTGATTTTATTTTTAAATCTGATAAATACAAGGAAAATGTTTTCATCATAAATGAAGTTTTGAAAAGTGCACATTGCAAAGAAAAATTTGATGAAAAGTTCAATGAGATTATTCCTTTGATTGATGAACTTGACGTTGCGCGTGCAAGAAATGATAATTGCAAAAACTTAAAACCCCATAATAGGTTGAGTACACAAATTGATGCAGATAAACTTGTTCCTGCCGATATTGCAGCCATGAACCGCCAGAGATATATAATTATAGTGTTGCTTTTAGAAGTAATATTATTTATTGGGGTGCTTATATCTCTGACAAAAAGCTTAATGGTTACTTTTGTTCTTGTTGCTGTTATGATAATAATCGGTTTGGTTTTTATGATTATTGATTCGGCTGAGATAGACCGTGCAGAAAAGGAAATTGAAAAACTTTATAAATAATTTAGGGAGATGTTGTATTTATGAAAAAGGTATTGAGTTTCTTAATTGTTTTAGTAATGTTGATAGGAATGGCTCCGTCATTGAATGTTTTTGCTGATGAATTTTCAGGAAAATGTGGAGACAATTTAACATGGGCATTAGACGAGAACGGAACATTAACAATTAGTGGTACAGGAGAAATGTATAATAGTGATTCAGGTTGGTCATTTTGGGAGGAATATTCAGGAGAGGATTGGTATTGGAGTGAAAGGGTTGTAAAACAAATAATTGTTGAAGAAGGTGTAACAACAATTGGAAGTTTTGCGTTTTCAAATTTAGTAAAAGTAACCCAAATTACTTTTCCCGATAGCATAATAAACATTAATCCCCATAGTTTACAAGGTTTAGATTCATTATTGGAAATTATCGTAGGAGAAAATAATTCAAAATATTGTTCTGATAATGGAATATTATATAATAAAAATAAAAAAATGTTAATTAAGTACCCAGAAGGGAGAGATGATGAGATTTTTTTAGTTCCCGAAAATGTAGAAATTATTAGACAATATGCATTTTTCGGTGCTAATTTTAAAAAGGTTATTTTACCAAAAGATTTCAACTATACATTTGATTTATATTATGACTACGGAGAAGATCAGGTTATAGGAGAAGATTTTGATGGGGGTTGTTTTTTTGGTTGTAAAAATTTAGAAAGTATAGAGATAGAAGATAATAACTCTACATATAGAACCGAAAATGGAATATTGTATAACAAAGATAAAACAACTTTGATTAAATATCCCGGGGGTAAACAGGAAAACATCTTTTCTATCCCAAATACTGTAATAAAAATAGGAATGCAAGCATTTTGCGATAACCAATCTTTGACTGCCATAAATATACCAAAATCTGTAACCCTGATTGATAATCCTTTTGATAGTTTTGTAGAGGATAAAATAAAAGATATTTATTATTCTGGAACAGAAAAAGAATGGGAGCAAATTGATAACGAAGAAGAGGATTTTGATTGGGGCGGAGATGGATTTTGGGACAAAGTTACCGTTCATTACAATTCAACAGGACTAGATACCCCTGATGAACCGATTGTTCCTGAACCTGAAGACAGATTCAAATACTACAGTGATGAATATTTTGAAAATTCTTCATATACATATAATCCAAGTCTTGCGACAATGTCAATGTATTTGGCACATAGCGCTTATGCGAGTGATAATACGGATAATACAAAAAAGAGTGAGAATGTAAAAAAACTACTATTGCAATGTGATTTTGATGAAGAAACTTATATGACAAATAGTTATTTAACAGGTGGTTTTGATAACGGAAACGCGCCTACAACGGATTCTATAGGTGTTGCCGGAGCGAGCAAACCATTAGGAGATTATACTTTAATTGCAATTGCAGTACGAGGTGGTGGATATGGGAAAGAGTGGGCAAGTAATTTCACTATTGGACCTACTGGGCAACATCAAGGATTTATGACTGCAAAAGAAAATGTGTTGGATTTTATAAATAAATTCATAATAAAGAATAACATCTCAGGGAAAATCAAAATATGGATAACAGGATTTAGTAGAGCAGCTGCAACTGCAAACCTTACTGCCGCTGCATTAGATGATGGAACTGCAAAAGCGATTATTCCTACATTGGATGAAACTGTATCTTTATCTAATGATGATTTATATGCTTATTGTTTTGAAACACCTGCAGGTGGAGATTATGAAAACGAGATATTGCAAGCTATTGAGTATACCAATATATTTAATATAATTAATCCTAATGACCCTGTCCCAAAGGTTGCACCTGCAGCAATGGGGTTTGGAAGATATGGAATAGATAAAATACTACCTGCTGCGGAAAATATGAATCAGAAAGATTATGATGATGCCGTTAAGCAAATGACTAAATTTTACAAAGGGGAATACAAGGTTGATACTTTTGAATTTAAAAAAATTAAGGAAATTAAATTTATTCCTGAATTGAAAATTATTTATGAGGAATCAAATAATCCTATACCACAATCAATATTTTTAGATGACTTTATAGATATATTGTCTAATGATTATATTGGTGATAGATTTGATTATTCAAACTTCTATCAAAAGGCTCTTAGAGAAATAATATCTGCTTTTATGGGAGAAAGCAAGAAAAAAAGTGATACTGCCCTAACAGCACTGATAGAAAATCTCAGCAATGGTTGGAAGGATATACTCTCAACATTTATATACGCTGGAGAAGAAACTGCATACAAAGAAATATATAAAATTTTAACAAAGAGTTTAGATGAAGCTGATATAGAATACAATAAAGAAGGATTAGAAGAATCTGTAGTAGCTTTAGCTGACATTTTGCTTTCTTATGTTGTTAATTATCCAAATTACATAGCAACCTTATTAAGTAATAACCACTTATTTGATGCACATGATCCTTTACTTTGTCTTGCATGGTTGCAGAGCATGGACGAGAATTTTGTTGAAAACCCAAAAGTTAAATTCAGTAAAGGCACATACAGAATAATTAAGGTTAACTGTCCTATAGATGTTACTGTTAAAGACGAGAATGGGGATGTTGTTGCCCAAATAATTAACGATGAACCACAAAAAATTGCAAATAGTTCAATTATAGCAACAATCAATGATAATGGAGAAAAGGTGGTGTATCTGCCATCCGACTCAAATTACGATGTACATATGACTGCTACTGATAATGGCGAAATGAATTATTCAATTAATGAATATAATCCAACAGAGGCATCTGTATCAAGAATTGTAAATTATTATAATATAAGTGTAAATAAAGATGATGTTTTAGTAGGGGAAGTACCTGAATATAGCGACTTAGATATAGAACAAGGTGTTGAAAATGGCTCAAATACTCCTTATTCATTATCAAAAGATGCTAACCAAATTCCTTCGAGTAACGATATTAAGGGTGATGATGTAAAACTTTTCAATGTTAATGTTACATCAGAGGATAATTCTAAAGGAATTGTAATGGGTTCAAGCTCTATGTATGAAGGAAATTTTGCTCAGGTTGAAGCTATAGCACTTGAGGGTTATGAATTTGATGGTTGGTATGCACAAAATGTACAGATATCACAAGAAAACCCGTATCGTTTTTGTGTAACACAGGATATCGAATTGACTGCAAAATTCAAAGAGGCTGAAACATATCCATTAGAATTTGAGTGTGAAGATGGTGGCCAAATTATTGTCGGAAATAATGGCAACTATTACGAAGGTAAAAAAATTGATATAGAAGCGAAAGCTAAAAGTGGATATATCTTTGCTGGGTGGGCTACTTCGAATGGTGGCACATTTGCAAATGCTAATTCATCTTCAACTACATTTACAATGCCCGCAAATAATACTACTATAACAGCTAAATTCTCCAAAGTATCTTCTGGCAGTGGCGGCGGTGGAGTTTCAACTTACACCGTAAAATTCGAAACAAATGGTGGTAGTACAGTTAAAGCGATTACAGTAAACAAAAATGCTGTTGCAGCAGAGCCTACTGCACCGACAAAAGACGGCTTTAAGTTCGATGGTTGGTACACAGATAAAGAACTTACAACAGCTTACGATTTCACAGCAAAGGTAACAAAGAGCTTTACACTTTATGCTAAGTGGACTGAAATTGAAAAAGAACCTGAAGTAGATAACCCTGATAAATCAACAATATTTACAGATGTAAAAGCAACAGATTGGTTCTATGAAAATGTTCAGTATGTTGTTGAAAACAAACTTATGAACGGCGTTGGTAATGATAAATTTGCTCCTAACGATACTCTTACAAGAGCAATGCTCGTTACTGTTCTCTATCGCAATGCTGGAGAACCTGCTACAAACAGAAGTATCCCATTTGCTGATATTGATATGGGTGCATATTACTCAAATGCTGTATCGTGGGCTAAACAGAACGGCATTGTAAGCGGTGTAACAGAAAACGAATTTGCACCGGATGCAAACATCACTCGTGAGCAGATTGCGACTATTATGTTTAGATATGCACAGTACAAGGGCATGGAAGCTGTAACATTAGAAGACAATCTTCACTTTACAGACAGCAGTGAGATTTCTGAATATGCAGTTTCGGCTATGAATTGGGCAGTTGGTACAGGTCTTATGAAAGGCAAATCAGCTACAACAATCAATCCGAAAGATAATGCAACAAGAGCAGAAATTGCAGCAATTCTTCAGAGATTTATCGAAGCTAACAAATAAATATAAAATCGCACTAAGGAGTGAGTCGCACGGCTCACTCCTTTTACATATATCTCTATATCAAAATATGACACACCTTAAACAAAGATAAGGACTTTGAAAAAACTTCGTAGACTTATGCCATCTTCTGTGGTATGTTTGTGTTGCAAAGGAGGTGAATAAGATGAAAGTGCTTGAAGAATTTTGGTATGGAAATCTTAATCCAATGGAAAGGCCGTTTCAAAGTCAAAGGAAGTTTGACAAGGTATTTAGGTTACTTACCAAAAACGAAGAAGAATTGCTCAAAAACCTAAATGAGCAAGAAAAAGAGCTGTTTGACAAATTCAAGGCTTGTTATGATGAGATGATACAGATTACAGAATGTCAAACATTTATAAAAGGATTCAAATTAGGAGCAAGATTCTTTATAGAATGCTTTGAAAATGATACCGACATATTCGATGAATGAATTTCGAGTATGTCGGTATTTTTATACCCAAAATGAAAGGATGAGATTATGAAAAGGAAAATAATATGTACGGCACTTGCCACAACAATGCTATTATCAACAACTGTATCAGTGGAACCTTGGTGGCTCAGTAAATACCGAGTGACCTTTGACACTGAACTTGGCATCGTGGGCGATTTGACATTGAGATTTGCGTCGGACGGCGGTAGCTTTATTAGACCAATAACCAAACGATACGGCGAGAGCATTAACCTTGAAAGTTATGTCCCAACAAAATACGGTTGCACATTCAAGGGATAGTTCACCGATCCGAGAACAAAGCAAAATCAGGTAACAACATTCAAATTCACAAAGCCCGATGTTCTCTATGCGAAATGGGAAAAGAATCCGGAAGACCCCATAAATCCAAATGACGAAATTATGGCAAAAGACACCTGCTACCTCACAGACAAGGAAATGAGAATACGAAATGAAATAATACAAGAGAAAAACAAGGCCTACATAGACGGATTCGGTTATGTAGCACCTGCCAAAACAAAAACCATCATCGTAAGCTTGGATGGAGATATAAATAAGATGGTAGGTTATTAATAACAATAAAAGATAAACTAAAATAATACACATTCTTATTCCAAAAACGCACAATATTAAGGGGTATGTGAACCAAACTCGTGATGAGTAAGGTAAACATACCCCCTTAAATTTTATTTAGCCAACATCTGCTTATTTGTTGGCGTTCAAATCGTATTTTTTCTTATTTTCGGTTACAATTAAGGAAAGTGCTTTTTCTTTTGAGATTTTACCTATTAGATATTTTTCAAGAGCAGGTTGTGCAGCTTTGCGCCATTTATTGAGCTCCTTCCAAGCTACAAGTTCCTCTTTAGTTTCCTCGATTGGGTGTCTTGCCCGTTCTTTTCGGCGTTGCAGTTTGCGCTCATTCTGCCGATAGGCTTTTATAACCTCATCATTTTCCTCTGCGTGTTTTCTTTTAACGGAAGGTCCAATATCTTTGCAAGTACGACCGTCTTTGATAACTCTGTCACAGTACAGGGTTTCTTTTTTTGTCTTAGGAACGAAATATCTTCCGCAACAGTTACATTTTTGCACACGATAACCTGCGGCTATGAATTGCTGAACTACGAATACATAATATTGAGATAAAGAACGGAATACATACTCATACGTTAAATTCTTTCCGTCAAATATGCAACGAGTGGGCGCTGTGACTTCTGTAAACTGCGCAAAGTCTTTTTTGAAATTCAAGTCTATACCATCAGCACTCCGATGCAAAAAATCCATCAAGTGTTTGTAAAACATATAAATATCATACAGACAAGTGCGCATCTCGTGTACGGCTTCAAAAATATACTCTGCGGTGCCATCATCCACAGGAACGCTATCCTTAAGCAATGTGCTGGTAAGAGTACCCATAACAAAATCTTTTTTCTGTAAACTCTTGCATGAATCGGAAACGATGTTAGCAAATTTTATAAACTCGTCCACATTAACCTCGGATTTATATTCTTCATTTCCAACAACATCTTCAGCGGCAGTATCAATTTCAGTAAGCATTTCAAGATAGGGTTCAAAGTTCTGTTCAGAGAAAGAAATTATTTCATCCTTGATTGTAGTAGCAGGTAGTTTGCGTTGGGAACCTCCAAAGATTATTCTTTTTGTCATAGTCCCGTCCGGTTTCATTTTGATATATAAACCATCGTACTCCATAGCGCACCTCCTTGTGGTTAAGTAATAATTTAATAAAACACTCGAACACAAATATACATTTGGAAGCGTGTCTCTAGGTATATTACAATGATATCATACTCGAGTATGAAATTCAATAAATAACAGGAGGATTTGATTATGGTAAAGAAAAACAAAGGTTACTTTAAGGTGGACAGAGGATTTTTTGAGTTGGGGCTTAGACCTCATACTGCGATGGTGTATCTCTATTTACTGTCGAGCATCAACAAGGATACGAGACAGTGCTGGCCAAGTATGAAAACGATAGCAAGAAAGCTTGACATCAGCAAGAGTACTGTTGAGAAAGCGATTGTGGAATTGGAACAGAAAGCACTTATCATTAAATCGAACCGCAGCTGCGACAGTCGTATCATCAGCAACCTCTACACCCTGCCTGATGGTATTGCATATTACCACAGAGAGGGTAAGGATGAAGTTTTGTATATGGTACCCCTAGACTCTGACGAGGGTGGTGCCGCCGGAACAGGCGGTCAGGAAATAAATAAAGAAAAAGAATTGAAAGATAATTATTTGAATAATCAATCATTCAATAAGAGTCTTGATGAAATTCTTGACCTGGCCTACCTCGACGGAATCAAAGACAAGTATCGCAGAGATTACATCCAGAGCATCATCACTAAGATGTATTACTCGGACTTCATTAAGGTAAATAATGCAAGGATACCTCGTAAGCAAATCATCAAACAACTCTCAAGAATCACACCTGATGCCATCGAATTCATGATGAAAAAGATGCTTGAGAACACCGGTAGTATGTCAAATGAAGTAGGCTATGCCATCGCCTGTCTCTACAATGCGATAGACGGAATTGATATAGATGTTGACGTTGACATCGCCAGAGATTTTGGTTACAGGGGGTGCTATTGATGAAATTATCTGCATACGAGCGCGAGACGATTATTCTTTTCAATGAGACAAGTGAGCCGGCGGAGGTGTTCACTTACAACAAGAGAATGATAAGAAAGCTCGATAAACTCGCCCAAAATTTCCCCTATGAGTTCAGGGTTAAATCTGATAATGGAACAGGCGGAATGACCTACATAGTACCCAAAAACAGAATCCTGATTAGCACACCGAAGCGGAAAACTGCGACAGAATAAAATGAAGCAGGAAAAGGCATTGGTGTCGGTGTCCGACACCAATGCGGTCAAACGCCCACCGGCAGTGCCGTTGGGATATGGTGCTAAATCAAGGATTGTGGTGCTGATTTGTAGGATACTTATAGCGGAATGGCTGAAATCAAGCGGAATTCACCGTATGATAAGGAGGTGTCAGTCAGAATTGTGGCAAATGTTAGAATTACGGTATCACTTAGCAAAGAGCAGGTAGAATCAAGCGAAATGCTGATGAAATTGTCTGGAGCAAAGAATCAAAGTAAGTACATTAGGAAAGCCATCGAAACGTATAACGAGTATATTTTAAATCCCGAAGATGCGAAATGGAAATCGCCTATTGCGAAATCAGTTGAGAATTCGGTGAAGAATATGCTGAAGCATTATGAGAGATTGGTTTTCAAAAACGAGGTTATGATTGCGAAATTGTATTGGCTTATGGTTCGAAGATTGGATGTTATGCAAGAATGGGGTGATGAAATTCATCAGATGGCGGTGTTTGATGCCAAGCGTACACACGGAGAATTTAATTCTCCAAAAGAGTGAATATTTTAGGACAGGCTTACATAGTATGTAACATAAAGCAAGTTCCCAAGGGCTCCCAAAAAGCAATAGCTTTTTGGGAAGAGGAGAAGCAAGGGAACGGGCGAGAATTTTGGATTAAAAATTGGAGCGAGTGGACTTCGCTTCGACGAGGAGGAATTGTTATATGAATAAAGCGAAACTACATATAACCTTCCATAATCCAAATACGAGGAATGACTCCGAGAAGATTGCAGGTGAATTTATTTCACAGGCGGCGACAGGAGTTCTGACCAAAATGATTTTAGACAAGATGGAAAAGCATAGCGAGAATAATAACTCTGAATCATACAGTGATTTGGATTAAGGAATACATAGCAAACATACTCCGCCTGAATGAAATTTTTAGGCGGAGTATTTCATTAACAGGAAGGACAGGCTTCTCCTTGAGGAGAGGCTCCGCCGTAGGCGGTGGTGAGGTGTAGGAT
>JAZROH010000119.1:0-2739 GCA_045648645.1 Clostridia bacterium
GAACTAAATTCTAAATAGTGTTAGGTGGAAAAATTAAAGCTTTTATGATATAATATGTCTAAGAACAAGAAATTGACGAGGTCAAAAAGATGTTAGATATTAATGTTTGGATACAAAACTTCTTGCAAACCTTAAATAATACGTTTGGAGCACGGGTATGGTTTGTCGGATTGCAAGGCAGTTACGGTCGTGGCGAAGCAACCGAAAATAGCGACATTGATATTGTTGTCATTCTGGATGAATTGTCTGCTTCGGATATCAAAACCTACAACGCAATGTTGGATTCTCTTTTGCACAGAGAATTAATTTGCGGTTTTCTTTCCGGCAAAGATGATCTTATGAATTGGGAATCGTCCGATCTGTTTCAGTTTTGCCATGACACCGCACCAATCAAGGGAAGTCTTGATGAAGTGATGGCACTTATTGACGAAAGTGCTGTGGACAGAGCAATCAAAATCGGTGCCTGTAATATATACCATGGCTGTGTTCACAATATGCTCCATGAAAAAAGCGAAGATATTTTGCGGGGACTGTATAAATCTGCCTCTTTTGTTGTACAGGCGATTGTGTTTAAGCAAACCGGAAACTATATGAAACATCAAAAAGAATTGCTCCAAGTTGCAGCTTCCGATGAACGTGCAATAGTGGAAACTTTTTTGAATTTGAAAAAAGGCGGAATGGTGGATTTTAATTTAATGTCCGAAACATTATTTGCTTGGTCAAAGAAATGGATTGCAAAAGGACAATGAAGAAAGGAATTTTTTAAATGGATGATTTGACGATACGTTTAGAAACAGAAAAAGATTACAGAGCAGTTGAAGAACTTACCCGCGAGGCATTTTGGAACGTTTATAAACCGGGGGCTGACGAGCACTATTATGTACATAAAATGCGAAGCCACCCCGATTTTATACCCGAACTTGCTTTTGTCCTTGAAAAAGACGGCAAAATCATAGGCAATATAATGTATACAAAAGCATGGCTTGAGGACGAAAGCGGTAAAAGAAAAGAAATACTTTCTTTTGGCCCTCTTTGCGTTGCCCCTGAATATCAGCGGCAAAAGCTCGGGAAAATTCTGATAGAACATTCTTTTGATGTTGCAAGAAAAATGGGATACGATGTGAACATTAATTTTGGAAATCCTGGAAACTATGTCAGCCGCGGTTTTGTAAGTTGCAAAAAGAAAAACGTAAGTTTTGTTGTTGACGGCAATTTCCCAACTGCACTTCTTGTATGCGAGCTTGTGCCGAATGCACTTGACGGCAGAAAGTGGATGTATATTCCCAGTACCGCTGCCGATTGTTGCGAGGATGCTGACGCGGTAGCAAGTTTTGATCAAACTTTCCCCGAAAAAAAAAAGAAGTGGATGCCAAGTCAGAAGGAATTCTACATTTACAGTCATTCTTCGGTGGTGAGATAAGTATACTGCTATTTTTGCCGATATCTAAATCGGTGCGACTTGCCATAAAAAACCAGTAATCCCATCGGGATTACTGGTTTTTTCATTATTCATATCATCTGTTTCATAAAAGCGATGCGTTGCTCCATAGCTGCCAGAGTGGTGGGTGCTTTTGTGACGATATCAAACCCGTGCATCGTGCCCTTGGTTTCGTTCAACACAACTTCGATGCCGGAGTCACGGAGAAGATTGGCGTAAAGGATGCCGTCGTCGTGGAGGCAGTCAAATTCTGCCGTTTCGATATAGGCGGGAGGCAGACCTTCAAAGCTTTTTGCTTCCACGGGGGAATACCAGACATAATGGGGGTCATCCTTGTCCACCTTTGTCATGGGACCAATCCGTTCTGACAGGGAAGAATTCCACATGGGAGTATCGGTGAAGCGTTTGGCAGACTGGCTCTCGTTGCGGGCGTCCAAAAAAGGATAGGGGAGCATCTGGAAACGGAATTTAACAGGGTGATTCCGCTCTCTTGCCATAAGGCACACACCCACCGCAAGGGTGGAGCCTGCGCTGTCACCGCCTATGCCAATGTGCGACCTATCAATGCCCAGCTCTTCGGCATTATCGTATACCCAGCAAAAAGCAGCATAGCAGTCCTCAAAGAACGCAGGGAAGGGATGCTCTGGCGCAAGGCGATAGTTGACGAACACCAGCTTGCAGCCAAGCTCTTTGGCGTAGCGCACAGCGTTTTTGTAGTGATAGCCTGCAGCGCTGAGCACAAAGCCGCCGCCGTGAATGTAAATGAGGCAAGGAGAGTTATCCTTGACCGCTTTCGGAGCCATCAGGAAGCATTCGATTTTATCGCCGTCGTAGCTTTTGATTTCATAAGGGCGCACATCAAGCTTTTTGTCCTTATAGATCCATTTTGGCACTTTCATATTGGCTACAGCCACTTTAAGAAACTTCTCGCTGATGGGTGGTGTGAAAAGCGAAAATGGAAAAAATTCCTTACTGATGGGATATCTGCTCATATTTTCACTCCGTCAAACTTTCGAATTTTAGCTTGATTTATATTTATTCTAAATCCATCCCGAGCGAATGGGAGCAACTAAGCTCTTGAGGACTTTGCCTTATAGTTTCCCTATGTTCTGCTCTATCTGCTTTATGACGTCAATAAAGACCTCATCACTTTGCCCTGTGGGATCGGGCAAGCCCCAATTTTCATCAAAAGCTTTGCCGATGAAAGGGCAGCCCACCTCGCATCCCATAGAAATGGCAATGTCGGGCGCAGGTATTTTGTCGATGGTCTTGCTATATTGCGTTTGCTCCATATCGATGCC
>JAZROH010000120.1:0-13223 GCA_045648645.1 Clostridia bacterium
TGGAACAAAGCGGTGACGGCTATGCACACGCCTACTACTCACAATACAATAAATCTGTTGATATCGTAGCGCCGGGCAGCTGCGTTGGCGCACCGGGCATTGACAGCGAGGACGACTACGTCACAACCCACGATAAATACAGAGGCACTTCCTTTGCCGCCCCCATAATCAGCGGTATTCTGGCGCTCGGGCTGGAGTGTAACCCGTCCGCTTCCCCCGAAGCCCTTACGGAAGCCCTGCTCCAAACAGCCTATGATTTGGGCGAAGCCGGTCGGGATGACTACTTTGGGTATGGGCTTGCGGATGCTGCTGCATTTATCGAAAATGTTTCACAGCTTGATACGCCGCATCTTGTCCGTACTAGGACCGGAATTGTTTTTTACAGCCCCGCGCCGGTAAGCGCACAGGTGATATTTGCACACTACGCCACCGCAAATAAACTGTCCTCTCTTTTACTCATGGAAGAGCTGCAAATCCCTGCGGGATATTCCGGCTGTGAATTTACAATGCCGGAAGGAACAAGGGTATTTCTGTGGGACGGTCTTCATCCCTTGGGAAGAAAAATAAAAATCTGATATATTAGGGAGCGTACCATGCTGGAAGAAAAAATTATACTTTGCAGAAAAGGCAGTAAGCGTTCCTTCTCCCTTTGCAAGCTGACCGAAAAGGAAATTGCTGTGTGTCTTTCCCTGCAGGACACCGTTGTGGAAATCATTGGTGACCCCACCGTTTTTCAGCCGATTACAAAAGAGGAGCTTGCGGAGTCGGTACGGCTTGACAGCGTGTACGGCGTATATGACGGCGAAAAAATTGCCGCATGGAGTATGTTTATTCATAACAGGGATACAGACCGTACCCTTGCGGATGATGCAGGTCTTCCCCGCACCGCCTGCCTTACCTTTGACGGCGTTTTGGTACACCCCGCCTATCGGGGCTACGGAATGCAGCGTTTTTTCCTGTCTTTAGCCGAAAAAACAGCACAGATGTGCGGAGCGGCATATGTGCTTGCCACCGTCGCACCCCCAAACACCCACAGTTATCAAAACTTTCAAAAAACAGGTTTCGTGGTTCTTCGGGAATATATAAAATACGGCTATCCCCGTTATCTTCTGCAAAAAATGGTATAAACATCAAAAGCGTGCAGCGATTATACTGCACGTTTTTGTTTTGTTTTTCATACTATGGGAAAGAAGAGAATGCTTATGGAAAGGCGGATATAGTATGCAACTTTATGTACTTGGCGGTGACAATCGCATCGGTTTTATGGCAGAGGCACTTCGGCAAAGCGGCGAAGAGGTGACGGGTCTTGGTATTTCGGCAGACACAATCCCCGTAAAGCTCCTTCATGAGGGCGTCCGGCATGCGGATGCCGTCATTTTAGGTGTACCTGCCACACGGGACGGCGAAACGGTTTACGCACCTGCCTTCAGCGGTTTGATTCCCATAGACGGGCTTTTGGAAGCATGCCGTGCGCAAACACTTGTGCTCTGTGGCATGGCAAGCGATAGGCTAAAGACGCGTTTTGCAGAAAAAGGCGTGCCGCTGATTGACTATTTTTCCCGTGAGGAATTGGCACTTTTAAATGCCGTCCCCACCGCGGAGGGCGCTCTCGAAATTGCCATGCGGGAGCTGCCCGTAACGCTTTGGGGTGCAAACTGTCTTGTGGCGGGCTTCGGACGAATCGGCAAGTATCTTGCCCGCAGTCTTGCCGCCCTTGGCGCCCATGTTACGGTTTCCGCCCGCAAGGCCTCCGATTTTGCCCTTTGCCGCATGCACGGCTATGCCACCACGGAAACTGCCGAAATCACCCGCAGTGCCAAAACCTATGATGTGATTTTTAACACCATTCCCGAGAAGGTCATAAACGCCTCTGTTTTATCCGCCCTAAAACCCGATGCGCTCGTGATTGACCTTGCTTCCCTGCCCGGAGGTGTGGACACGGAAGCCGCCGAGGCGTTTGGCGTAAAAACCATCCATGCACTATCTCTCCCCGGCAAAGTTGCACCCAAAACTGCCGGCAAAATTTTATGTGAAACAATACGGAACATACTCAGCGAAAGGAAATAATACCATGGATTTATCCGGCATCACAGCCGGTTTCGCGCTGACCGGCTCTTTTTGCACCTTCAGCGCGGTTTTACCCGAAATGGAAAATTTAAAGCTTGCGGGCGCGAAAATTGTACCCATTATGAGTGCCGCTGCCGCCACAACCGATACCCGATTCGGTACCGCCGAATCCTTTCGGCGGCGCATTGAAGCACTTACGGGGACTGAAATTATTACCACTGTTGAAAAAGCAGAGCCCATCGGGCCCGGAAAGCTTCTGGACATTCTCATTGTAGCCCCTTGCACAGGCAATACCTTAGCTAAAATTGCAAGCGGCGTTACGGATACCTCCGTAACCATGGCGGTAAAGGCGCACCTTCGAAACGGACGTCCCGTGCTTTTAGCCGTTTCCACAAACGATGGACTTTCCGGCGCGGCAAAAAACATCGGGCAGCTTCTAAACCGGAAAAACATCTTCTTTGTCCCCTTCGGGCAGGATGACCCGGACCGAAAGCCTACGTCGCTCGTGGCGGATATGCAAAACATCGTTCCCGCCGCAGGCGCAGCGCTGTTAAAACGGCAGATGCAGCCCGTGCTTGTTATGCGAAAGGCGCCGACTTTCTCTCCAAACCGGGAATCTTAAACATTCGGGAATGTAAAAAAAGTCCAGACCACAAAAAGGCAAGAAAAGAAAGAAAAGTTAAGTGAGTAAATTTGCACCATGCATTTAAAACGCAGAAAAATCTCAAGAAATTGAGATTTTTCTATATCCTAATGCTTTTTTGCTACAAACAAACTTCGCCGCTCGGCGTACCCACGTACGCCGTCGGGTAACCCAAAGCTTGCGCTTTGGCTCAGTTTTTCCGTTCTGAAACATTTTTTCCTATTCCCCAAAAGGGTGTGTAAAAAGTTAAGTTTTTTTACACACCCTTTTTTCTTACCTTCCATTCGACGTATATTATTTTTTGTCTTAAAAAGAATTCTCTTGTCAAGTCCCCGCACTTTATGCTATAATATTTAAAAAGAAGCTACAGAGAGGAAGATATGTATGGTTGTGCAAATCTGCATAGGCAGCTCCTGTCATTTAAAGGGCTCCTATGAAATTGTGGAAAAATTTCAGACAGCTTTAAAAGAGCGGGGGCTCGAAGACCGCATTACCCTTTCAGGCAGCTTTTGTATCGGCAAATGTAATCGGGAAGGTGTAACCATTCAGGTGGATGACACGGTATTTACCGGCATAACCCCCGCCGGCTTTGATGTATTTTTTGAAGAAAATATCCTGCGAAAGTTAGGATAAAAGGAGAGTGTACATATGCCAGAATGGCTCAAGCTTAAAAAATCCAATTGTAAAAACTGTTATAAATGTATTCGCCATTGTCCCGTAAAATCCATTCGATTTTCCGGCAATCAGGCGCATATTTTATCTAATGATTGTATTCTTTGCGGGCAATGCTTTGTTGTGTGTCCGCAAAACGCAAAGGAAATTGCGGACGGAACGGAAAAGGTACGGGTTCTGCTTTTAAGCGGCGCGCCCGTTTATGCAAGCCTTGCGCCGTCCTTTATCGCAAACTATCCCGGAATCGGTATTCGCGGCATAACAAAAGCGCTGCAACAGCTCGGTTTTGCCGATGCCGAAGAAACAGCCATCGGTGCAACCATTGTTAAAAATGAATATACCAAAATGCTGGAGGATGCAGACCGCAACATTCTCATTTCCTCCTGTTGCCACTCGATAAATCTTTTAATTCAGAAGTATTTTCCCGGGCTTCTTCCTCACCTTGCGGATACTCTTTCGCCCATGCAGGCACACGCCATGGACATAAAACGGCGGCATCCGGAGGCAAAGGTTGTGTTTATCGGCCCGTGTCTTTCCAAAAAAGACGAAGCGGATGCATATCCCGGCTATGCGGATGCGGTGCTGACGTTTGAAGAGCTTACAAGCTGGCTCCAAAGTGAAAATATTTCTCTTGCACCGGATATGGATGATTCGGATGAAAGCCGTGCCCGCTTTTTCCCCACCACCGGCGGTATTCTAAAAACCATGAAGCCCGTGGAAGGATTTACGTATATGGCAATTGACGGCATTCAAAACTGTATGGCGGCGCTTCGGGACATTGAAAACGGAAACATCGAAAAGTGCTTTATAGAAATGTCCGCATGCAGCGGAAGCTGTATTTCCGGACCTGTTATGGAAAAATTCAATCGCAGTCCCGTTCGAGAATATAAAGCCATTGCCGATTATGCGGGTGAAAAGGATTTTAAGGTAAAACAGCCTTCTCATGCGGAAATGAAGAAGAACATCGACCCCATTTTACGCTATCTGCAGATGCCCACGGATGAAGAAATTCAGACCGTTTTGAAAAACATGGGCAAGGTGCGCCCCGAGGATGAACTTAATTGCGGCTCCTGCGGTTATGATTCCTGCCGTGAAAAAGCGGTTGCCATTTTTCAGGGGAAAGCGCAGGTTTCCATGTGTCTGCCGTTTTTAAAAGAAAAGGCGGAAAGCTTTTCCGACAACATAGTCGGCAACACCCCCAACGGCATTATCGTTGTGGATGAACAGCTGGAGGTACAGCTTATTAACCGCGCAGCGAAAAAGCTCCTAAACGTACGCGCTTCGTCAGACGTTATGGGTGAGCCGATTGTCCGCATTATGGACCCCGTAGACTTTATCTCCGTTATGGAGTCGGGCAAACGCCAAAACGGCAAGCGTATTTACCTTGCGGAATATGACAGATATGTAGAGCAAACCATTATTCCCGACAAGGATTACCATATTTTAATTTGCATGCTGCGCGACGTTACGGAAGAAGAACGAAGCCGCCAGAAAAAGGAACGCATCAGCGCACAAACCATAGACGTTGCGGATAAAGTGGTAGACCGTCAGCTTCGCATTGTGCAGGAAATTGCATCCTTGCTCGGTGAAACGGCGGCAGAAACAAAAATTGCACTTACAAAGCTTAAGGAGACAATTGCCGATGAATGATTTATATGCCGACATTGGCTATCGCAGTATCAATCACCACGGCGAAGAGCTTTGCGGTGACCATATTGACATTGTAAATGAGGATGATAATTCCGTTATCGTTGTTCTTGCAGACGGACTTGGAAGCGGTGTGAAAGCAAGTATATTATCCACCCTTACCTCGAAAATCCTTTCCACCCTCATGGGTGCAGGGCTTTCCATTGAAAACGCGGTATCCACTGTGGCGGCAACGCTTCCGGTGTGTTCCGTGCGCGGGGTCGCCTATTCCACCTTTACGATTATTCATATTGTTAACAATGAATATGCCCAGATTATCCAGTATGATAACCCGAAGGTTTTCATTCTTCGTGATGGTAAGAACTACGATTATCCCACGGAAGAAATCTATGTGGGAGAGAAAAAGATACTGAAATCCAAGGTCTATCTGGAGGAAAACGACCTGTTTTTCGCCATGAGTGATGGTTGCCCCCATGCAGGCATCGGACCCGCGCTGAATTTCGGCTGGAAGCGGGAGGATATTATTGCCTTTATGGAGCCGATTGAATGTGCCGGCTACAACGCCAAAACGCTTGCGACTATTTTGGTGGATGAATGTAATAAGCTCTACGGCGGAAAGCCCGGTGACGATGCTACCGCCTGCGCCATCCGCATCCGAAAGCGCAATTCCGTAAACATTCTGTTCGGTCCGCCCGCCAATCGGGACGATTGCAACAAAATGATGTCCCTCTTCTTTTCCAAGGAGGGCAAGCACATCGTCTGCGGCGGAACAACCGCCTCCATTGCCGCAAATTTTTTGGGGCGTGAGGTGAAAGCCACGCTGACCTTTGAAAGACAGGATGTACCGCCCATTGCAAAAATTGACGGCGTTGACCTTGTTACCGAGGGTGTTATCACGATAAACCGTGTTCTGGAATACGCTAAGGACTTTATTTCAGAAAACAAATTGTATGAACATTGGGCGCTCAGCCGCGACGGCGCTTCTTTGATTGCACGTATGCTTTTCGAAGAAGCAACGGATATAAACTTCTATGTGGGGCGTGCCATAAACCCTGCCCACCAAAACCCTGACCTTCCCATAAACTTCAACATCAAAATGAATCTGGTGAAGGAGCTTTCGGAATGCCTGCGTCAAATGGGCAAGCATATTAAAGTCAGCTATTTTTAAGGAGAAACATACGTGAGAAAGTTTGATACAAAGATTCAGCATTTAAAATATAAGGTGCTGCGGGAGGTTGCCCGTCTTGCCTGGCAGGACGAGCTTCTGGAAAAAGTTTCGGACATTCCCGAAACCCTCTTCCCCGGTCCAAAAGCCACCATGCGTTGCTGCATATATAAAGAACGTGCCATTTTGGCAAAACGCGTGAAGCTTGCCATGGGCGGCAATCGGGGAAACCCCAATGTTATCGAGGTTATTCCCATCGCCTGCGACGAATGCCCCATGGGCGGGTATGAGGTTACGGGCGCATGCCGCGGCTGTCTTGCCCACCGCTGCGAAGACGTTTGCCCCCGCGGTGCTATCACCTTCGATTCCCAGCAAAAAGCGCATATTGATAAAACGAAATGCGTGGAATGTGGTGCTTGTGCAAAGGTTTGTCCGTTCAGCGCCATCACAAACCATAAGCGTCCCTGCCAGAATGCCTGTAAGGTAAAGGCAATTTCCATGGACGAAAATAAGGCGGCATTTATTCATAATGACAAATGTATTGCCTGCGGTGCATGTGTATACCAATGCCCCTTTGGTGCCATTTCAGATAAATCCTTTATTCTGGATGCCATTGACCTTATTAAAAAAAGCAACAATAACCAAAACTATAAAGTATATGCTGTTGTTGCGCCCACCATTTCCAGTCAGTTTACCTACGCAAAGCTTGGGCAGGTTATAACAGGCATTAAAAAATTAGGCTTTCATACAGTGGTGGAAGCGGCACTCGGCGCGGATATGGTTGCAGCGGCAGAAAGTCGCGAGCTTGCGGAAAAAGCCTTCCTCACAAGCTCCTGCTGCCCCGGCTTTGTTGCCTACATCGAAAAGAACTTCCCCGACCTTCTGCCCTTTGTTTCCCATAACCTTTCGCCCATGGCAACCATCGCGAAATATTTGAAGGAAACAGATGCTGCGGCAAAAGTCGTATTTATCGGTCCGTGCACGGCAAAGAAAGCAGAGGTGCAAAAGCCGGAGGTTTCGCCTTATGTGGATGCGGCACTTACCTTTGAAGAATTGCAGGCACTTTTTGACAGCCGTGATTTTGATATTACCACCATGGAAGAAGGTGTTCTTGACAACGCTTCCTACTTCGGACGTATCTTTGCCCGTTGCGGCGGGCTTGCAGAGGCAGTGGCGCAAGCGCTTAAGGAGCAGGGACTGGAGGATTTTGACCTCAAGCCCATTTCCTGTGACGGCATTGAAGAATGCCGTATCGCCCTTCTCAAAAAGAGCAAAAATTTGCTTGACGCAAACTTCATTGAGGGTATGGCGTGTCTGGGCGGCTGTATCGGCGGTGCAGGATGCCTGACCCATGGGCCGAAGGATAAAACGCAGGTAGATAAATATGGCAAGGAAGCCCTTGAAAAAACAATAACGGATGCAATACGAGTCCTGCAATAACATGACTCCATAAAAACAGCGGCACAATGAATCAATCGATTCGCCATGCCGCTGTTTTATTACTGCTCAATTTTTGTCATTTTCTCCGTCAATATCTTGAAAATATTTGCCGATGCCGCAACCTGCATCAAAAGGTCATTTATCCGTTTTTCATTACTTTCCGTCTGGTTTAAAATCGGCTCGGCAACCACGCGGATATTTTCTGTTACATACTGATATGCTTTTCTTTGGTTTTCCACGAAGGCGTTATATGTTTTCATAACCTCTTCCGTTTCCAAATCCACCGGTATAATTTTCTGAATGGTTGCCATATCCAGCGTCTGCTTAAGTGTGCAGAGAATCAAAAGATACGCCAGATGCGTTTTCGAATATTTTTTCTTCACGGGCGCAGGGATAATCCCAAGCTTTACATAATTGTTAATCATGGATGAGGTAATCCATTTTTCTGCGCCGATGGTTTCATAATAAATTGCCAGATACTTTCCCAAAATAGAAATAACCTGATCCATATACAGTTCTATATCCGGCAGCGCATCCCATAGAGGGAGAGAATATTCCCGCAGGTTTTCCTGCATCGTATTGAAGGTTGCCGCCAGCTTATCCCGATTTATATGCATATTTTCCACATCCTTTTTCATTATTTTATCATAGTGTGTAAAATATTGCAAGTAAAATATCATTCTGCAATATTCCGTCCATAATTTGGGTATACTTACAATAAAAAGGGGGACCATGCGGATGATACTCGATAAAGACGGGCGCGTATTTGGCAAAATCAATATAATTGACCTTCTGGCAATTTTGCTGCTTATAGCCTTAGTTGCCATCTTTGGCACAAAATTTCTTTTGCCCCGGACGGGTGAAATAAAGGCAGAACTACAGTTTTGGGTACCCGAGGCGGAAAATTGGCTTGCAGAACGAATTACCACTGCCGCCCCCTTGTACGATCAGGAAAACGGCAGCCACTTAGGGTATGTGACGCACCTTGAAACGGACGTGCCAAGCACATGGACAGTAAGTGCGGACGGGAAATTTTCCCCTGCATCCCGCGAGGGCTTTTGTTCCCTTAAAATTTACGGAAATACCGTTGCCGTGGAGGAAGAAAACGGCGTTACTATCAGCGGCAATCACTATGCCGTCGGGCAGACGGTGCTTCTATGCGCCGGCGATACACAGCTTTCCGCGCGGGTACGGGATATTCGCATACAACCCCCGCAAAAACAGGCAGAAAACGGGAAAAAATAAAATTCTAGGAATTATTTTCAAAAAAAGCTTGCATTTTACAAAAAAACGTGGTATACTATCATAGTCGGCTCGAAAAGAGCATGCGCCGTTAGCTCAGCTGGATAGAGCGTATGGCTACGGACCATAAGGTCAGGAGTTCGAATCTCTTACGGCGCGCCAAGCAAAAAAGCACTTGCAAAAAGCAAGTGCTTTTTTGCTTGGCGTGCCGTAATCCCCGATCCGAACAGCCGCATAGCGGCAGTTCGTCGAAGCAGGCGAAAGTACGGCTTTCGCACTGCGGAGTCGGGAGCACACGCTAAATGCCGGTTACTGCCGAAAGGCAGTCGGCAGAGAGCGGGAGCGCACCGTATCTCTTACACATCCCGAAACGAAGGGGAGCCGTTTAAAACGTCACGGTTCCCCTTTTTTGTTCTTCATTTATTCTTCAGTGCCTTGGCTAGTGCTATCAAGTGGTCTAAATCTTCGTTTCGCAGACCCTTTAGTTGCGCTAAGAGTTCCTTTTCCTTCGTAGGATTTACAGATTCAGCGTCAAAGAATTCCGCAGGCGTTATCTCAAGATAATCGCATATATAGAAAAACGTACTCATAGACGGAAAAGATACTTGGTTTTCTATATTATTAATATAACTTGGACTTTGCCCCATACTAATACTCATATCTCTTGCAGAAAAACCTTTATTCATTCTAAGCTGAGAAAGTCTGGCACTAAAATCTTTTAACTCCATACACATCACCTTATAACTAATTGTACTATATACAATGTGTATTTATAGCTAATATATTCATCAATTTTTATTGACATATCTATTATTTTTAGTTACAATGGTTATAGTACACATTTTATTAGTGAAATGGACGTGAATTTATGTTTCGAAACATCTCTTTATTTCTCTGTCTCGTATTTCTTCTCTCCGCTTGCCGTGCGAGCACGCCCCCACCGCCCGTAATGCATCAGGAAGGTGCATATGAAGTAGAAATCCACAGCTTCTGCACAGAAGAAACGGATGTGACGATTCTTTTTCATAAAAAAACTGCACTCCTTCTGGACTGCAGTATAAATGCCGATAGGGCGCTTCTTCTTTCGTATCTCGCGGCGCACGGCGTGTCGAAGCCGCGCTATGTTCTCACCGCGCCGGGTGCCCTGCCCCCTATCCCCGCTGACAGGGTATATCCCGCCGACGCATGGCAAAAAATGAAATTCCCCTTTGGTGACGGCTTTATTTCCGCCTCGATGAAAAATGGAGAAATTAAGGTAAAGTTTCAATATAAGGGGGCAGATTTCCCCTTTCCTCTCACCCCGCAAGCTACGCGCGGCGCGGCGCAGGAAAATACGTTCGTTACCATCATAAAGCCTGCCGCCGACGGCGTCCAAAGCCAAATCACTCGAAAATCCCTCGCCGAAATTTTGCCCCTTTGACGGTTTTCCTACAAAAAAAGAATCCTTCGTTGTCAAGGGCAAAAGGGAAAAGCACAAAATTTTCAAACATTATGCTGCTCCGCATACAGCCTTTGCACATAGATAAAGGCTTTTACGGCGCAAATGAAGGAATACACATAAAAAACCAAAAAGGTTATTTGTTCAGGATAGGAAGCCATCATGCGGGCATAGAGTATAATATTCATAAACGTGCTGATAACATTTAAAAATGTATACTCTATGTATGCAAACATGGTAAGGAAGGAAATTAAAACGCCGATAAGCGTCAGCCCGTTATCCAAAAGCATATATTCCGAGCCGAAAATATTTAAAATCGCATACAGCACAAAGAACGAAAGCACACAGGCAATCCCCGAGGCAATGCGCGTTTTGGCAGACATTTTTTTCAGCATGGTGGAAGATTTAAACGGGCGTCGGCGCCAACGGAAAAAGGTGACAAGCTGCACGGGTCCGGCAACAAAAAACACGTATGCTGCAGAGCCGTATAGCGTATAGTGAAAATATACCGCCGCATATAAAAAACAATTAAGCCCCCCTAAAAGCGGTGCAAGCCGACTGATGCGGGACTGCAAATACGCGATAAAAAGAGAATTAAAAAGCGGGAGTATGCGGAAAAAGGATTGATTATAGCGAATACCGGTGTAAATGAGCAGTATGCCCGTTATCAGCATAAGAAACAGCGTGCTTCGATTTTCTTTCCGTAAAGACATAGGGGTTCTCCTTTCCTTCGGCTATTATTTTACCATACCACATGGCGCATTGTAAATACGCTTTTTGCATATTCTGTAAAAAAAGTTTGCTTTTTCTAAAAAATTGTGCTATACTAGTATAGGTATAAATTATAACTTTTTTGGAGGCTATGAATATGAAGGCAAGTGAAAGACCGCTTTATGAAGTGGCGAAAATCCGCGATTTGCGTGACATGCTTCGGCAAAGTCTTGAAAAATTCAGTGAAAAAGCCGCATTTTTATCAAAGAAAAACGGAAAGTATGAGCCGATTTCTTATAAGCAGTTTGGAGATGACGTTTATGCACTGGGCACGGCACTGCTGCACCGCGGCTTTGGCGGCAAGCGAATTGCCGTAATCGGTGAAAACCGCTATGAATGGGATATTACCTATATGGCAGTCGTTTGCGGGGTGGGCATTATTGTCCCGATGGACAAGGAGCTGCCCGAAAAGGAAGTCCATCAGCTGATTGAAACGGCAGAGGTGGATGCGGTTGTATATGCACCGAAAAACGAAAAGAGCATCGCAAATGCTCCCGTGGCTGAAAAATTCAGCATGGAGCTGGATATTCCCGCCCTTTTGGAAGAAGGAAGAAAGCTTTTAGCCGAAGGGGACAGAAGCTATCTGGATATTGAAATTGACCCCGAGGAAATGCGTATTCTTCTCTTTACATCGGGAACAACCTCATCGGCAAAGGCCGTTATGTTAAACCACAGAAACATTGCAGAAAACCTTATGGGTATGTGTTCCATGGTATACATTGATTCCAGTGACGTTTTCCTTTCCGTTCTCCCCATTCACCATACATATGAATGTACCTGCGGCTTCCTCTGCCAGATTTACCGCGGGACAACCGTTGCATACAGCGAAGGGCTTCGATACATCACGAAAAATCTTGCGGAGTGCAAGGCAACGATGATGCTGGGCGTGCCGCTTCTTTTGGAAACCATGTACAATAGAGTCTGGAAGCAGGCGGAAAAAAGCGGAAGAGCGAAAAAGCTGCGCATGGGCATCAAAATCAGCCGTGCACTTTTAAAGGTTGGCATCGACAAACGCCGCGAGCTGTTTAAGGATATTCATGCCGCACTCGGTGGCAATCTCCGCATGCTGATTGCAGGCGCTGCCGCAATTGATCCGGTGGTGGCGGAAGGGCTTCGTGATTTCGGCATTGAAGCCATCCAGGGCTATGGTCTTACGGAATGCGCGCCCATTGCCGCTTTGAATCGTGACTGTAATTACCGCGATGCCGCGGCAGGCTTGCCTCTCCCCGGCGTAGACATCAAGATTGACAGTCCCGATGAAAACGGCATCGGTGAAATTGTAATCCGCGGGCAGAACGTAATGATGGGATACTACAATAATCCCGAGGCAACAGCGGAGGTTTTAAAGGACGGTTGGTTCTATTCCGGAGACTACGGCTATATTGATAAAGATGGTTTTGTGTATATTACGGGCAGAAAGAAAAACGTAATTGTTACAAAGAACGGAAAAAATATTTTCCCCGAGGAAATTGAAGCGTACTTAAACCGCGCTCCCATCGTAGCAGAATCCATGGTATACGGCATTGACCTGCCGGATGGTGACGCGCAAATTGCCGTACAGGTGCTTCCCGACTTTGAAGAGGCAAAAAACATTTTAGGTGAAAATTATACCAAGGAACAGCTGCAGAAAAAAGTGGAAGAAGCCGTTTCCGAGGTAAATAACAGCCTGCAGGGCTACAAACGTGTGTCTAAGGTGATTGTCCGTGAAGAGGATTTTGAAAAGACTACCACGAAGAAAATCAAACGACATGTGGAAATCGCTAAAATGCAAGGCAAATAAAAAGGGAATATAAAATAGTCCGCCCCATACGCGTGCGTATGGGGCGGACTATTTTATTTACAAACTTATATGCCCATTCTGCAAAAGTTCTATCGCATAGGTTGCGTTTTCTTCCGCCGTCTTTCGAAGAACAGCGTTTGTGCGGCGAAGGCGCGCCCGTCTTTCTTCCCGCTCGGTAATGATGCGGCTTAACACTGCCTTGGCATCCGCAAAGGAAAAGGATTCTACCGGCACACAATCCGGCTGGTTTAGTGACTCCATGAATGCACTGATTTTCGGGTCATAGACAAGTGCAACCGCAGGGATTGCAAGCGTGGTTGCATAGATTAAGGAGTGCAAGCGCATGCCGATCAGCACC
>JAZROH010000121.1:0-1513 GCA_045648645.1 Clostridia bacterium
GTAACAGAATGTTACAATACTATTAAGAGGTGATTTTGTGAAAGGCTTAAAACAAATCAGAAAAGAACGAAGATTAACGCAATTAAAGGTTGCTATGGATTTAAATATCTCCAGAGAAGCCCTTTCTCATTATGAAAACAATAAGCGTGAACCAAGCCTTGATATGCTTATTAAAATGTCCGAGTATTTTAATGTTTCTATTGACTTTCTTATCAATGGCAAAGAATTTAAGAATTAATGAATAAAAAATAGTGTAAACACTTAAAGCTTATTCTTTCACGTATCCGAAGGGAATTGATGTAAAATCGATTCCCTTTTTGCATCTATCTTGCCACATGTCTTTTTACTCTTTTTGCCTAATTGCTCTCCTTTGGAAAAAAATGCAAAAAAGGGTTGAAAGATGGACGAAATCGGTGTATAATATACTATTGGAAAGGAATGATATACCATGATATATTTTGACAACGCGGCAACCACAGCGGTAAGTCCCGCGGTGCGCGACGCGATGCTTCCATATTTTACCGAGGGCTTCGGCAATCCTTCCTCTATTTTCTATTCCGTAGGCTCCGATGCAAGACGTTCTATGGAGGAGGCGCGAAAAACCGTAGCCGATTGTCTAGGGTGTGATGCCAAGGAAATTTACTTTACAGCTTCCGGAAGCGAGGCGGACAACTGGGCGATAAAAGGTGCTGCTTTAAAGAGCGGGAAAAAGCACATTATTACCTCCGCCATTGAACATCATGCCGTAATTCACACCTGTGAATTCTTAGAAAAACAGGGGTATTCCGTTACGTATCTGCCCGTAGATAAAAATGGGCTGGTTTCCCCCGCCGATTTGGAAAACGCCATCACGGAGGATACGGCACTTGTTTCCATTATGTATGCAAACAATGAAATCGGTACCATTCAGCCCATCCGCGAGCTTTGTGAAATCGCCCATAAAAAAGGCGTACTGTTTCACACAGACGCGGTACAGGCTGTCGGCACAGTTCCGATTGACCTTTCTTCCCTTGGCGTAGACATGCTGAGTCTTTCTGCGCATAAGTTCCACGGTCCCAAAGGGATTGGCGCGCTCTACATTAAAAAGGGCACGAAAATCGAACGCCTTATTCACGGCGGCGGACAGGAACGGGGTATGCGCGCAGGAACAGAAAATACGGCATACATCGTAGGGCTTGCAAAGGCGCTTTCTGATGCTACCGAAAATATGGAAGCGAAAACTGAAAAGGTAAAACACCTGCGGGATAAACTGATTCGCGGTGTTCTGGATGCCGTTCCCTATACGATTTTGAACGGGCATGAAACGCTGCGTCTGCCCGGCAACGCCAACTTCTCCTTCCGTTTTATTGAAGGAGAGGGACTTCTTCTCCATTTGGCGCTTTCCGGCTTTGCTGTTTCCTGCGGCTCCGCATGCGCTTCTGCATCGCTCGACCCGTCCCACGTTCTTCTTGCCATCGGACTTCCCCATGAAATTGCACACGGGTCCCTCCGTGTCAGTCTTTCTGCAGAGAAC
>JAZROH010000122.1:0-59982 GCA_045648645.1 Clostridia bacterium
CATATGCCGGAAAACGTGCGGAACATTTAGAAAAATCTGATTATGCAAAATACGATTATTTAGTGTGTATGGACAGTGCGAACGTACGTAATACCTTGCGGATTGTAGGCGGTGATCCGGAGGAAAAAATACACAAATTACTTTCTTTTGCCGGCTCTTATAAGGATGTGGCGGATCCGTGGTATTCGGGAGATTTTGACAGCACATATAAAGATGTTTTGGCTGGATGCACGGGGCTTTTAAGACATATTAAGGAAAGATACGATAAATTTGATTCCATCTAATTTGGAGGCAACTTATAAAGAGGTATAGGATGCGGATAAAAGATTTTTTGTATTTTGCGGGCTTTGGGATAAAAACGGTTTTGTTTAAGAAGAAGGACCCGATACTTGGAACAATTATTTTAACAGACAAATGTAACCTCTCCTGCAAGCATTGTTCGGTGAACAATGTGACGGCGGTGGTGTACCCGTATAAACAAATTATGGAAGAAATGCGGGCTTTATATGATATGGGCATCCGCATTCTGTTTTTTTGCGGAGGCGAAACGTTTTTATGGACGGATGATGGAAAAACCTTGCGGGATTTGGTGATACAGGCAAAGGAAATGGGCTTTTTAATCGTCAATGTTGTTACCAACGGTACATATAAAATCGACTTGCCGCAGGCGGACTTAATTCTATTAAGCCTGGACGGGGATCGGGAAAGGCATAATTGTATTCGTGGCGATACATATGATCGTATTATGGACAATATAAAGCATGCAACCGCAGACAACATTTGTTTTTATATGGCAGTAAACCAAATGAATAAGGATACAATTCCGCATGTTTGCCGGCTTGCAAAGGAAACCCGAAATGTTCGTGCGGTATCGTTTAATTTTCATACGCCGTACCCCGATACGAAGGAATTGGAACTGACAAAAGAAGACAAAAAGAGCTGTTTAGATACAATCAGAAAAATGATGCGGGAGAAAATGCCCGTATTCAATTTGAAAAGTGCTTTTCCGTATATTGCGAATAGCAGCTTCCCCACGCCATGCTATCAATGTGTGGTAATGGAAAACGGAAAGCTAAGTACCTGCGGGCGGTGCATCGATGTGGAAGGACTTTGCGAAAAATGCGGTTATTTTTTCGTAGCGGAATATACATTGCTGTTTCGTGGGAATATTAAAATTATGTTGGAGATGCTTTTCACATATTTAAAATATGTGTGATAGCGGTGAGAAAATGCATATACTTACAACAGCCGCAAGAATGTGGCTTACAAAAAGTACAAAGCCGTTTACGTTTACAAACGACTTTGATAAAAAGCTATTATATGACGATGCGCAAAACATGGGTCTTTATGTGCACATTCCGTTTTGCAGACGGATATGTAATTTCTGTCCGTACTGCAAGGAGGTATACGACGCTCAAAAATGCAATGCGTATATCGATAGTCTTCTTCGGGAAATCCACATGGTGGGAAACATGCAAAGTAGCAGGAAAAAAGTGACAAGTCTGTATTTTGGCGGCGGCTCTCCGGCATTGGCGGCAGAGCGAATACCGGAAATTATAGATACAATGCGGCTGTATTTTGACATAACGGAAGGCATAGGCATAGAACTGCATCCTGCAGATGTGGAAGCAGAAAAGCTTATACAGCTGAAACGGGCGGGGATTACGAAAATCAGCATCGGTATCCAGTCTTTTGGAGATACGTTTCAAGCTTTACTTGGACGAAGCAAAGCGCGGGCAGAGGCAATCCGCGCCGCTCTGGACGCGGTGCATTTTGAAACAGTTTCCATGGATTTTATTTTTGCACTACCGGGGCAGACCTTTGCGGATTTAAAAGCGGATATAGACACGGCATTTGCCTGCGGGGCTAACCATATTGCGGTGTACCCGTTTATTGACTTTACCTTTACGAAAAGCAAAGTCCGAGCCATGAAAAAGAAAGAAAAGAGAAGGCTTTTGGATGCAGTAACGGATTACTGCGCCGAAAAAGGGTACAGACGGGATTCTATCTGGACGTTCTCGGGCACGGAAACCGCAAAATACTCCTCCATGACACGAGATAATTTTCTGGGCTTCGGTTGCTCTGCCACAACACTTTTAAAGGACCAATTTAAAATCAATACATTTTCCGCAGAAGAATATACGAAAAGAATACAGGCGGACACGCTGCCAACATCCCTCACCTTGCGGTTTACGAAAAGGCAGAGAATGCTGTATTATCTATTTTGGACAGCCTACACAACGCGCGTAGATTCCGCCGCCTTTGAAACATTTTTCGGGGTGTCACTCAAAAAGATATACGGCGTTGAGCTGTTTTTGGCAAAGAGCCTCGGCTTTATAACGGAAAAGGACGGCGTTTATAAAATGACAAAGAAGGGCGCGTTTTATTACCATCACTTTGAAAATTACTACACACTTTCGTATATTGATAAGATGTGGGGCATACTGCGAAGGGATGCATTTCCGGACAGGATTTACTTATAAACCTTAGAAGGGGCAGAAAGGAAGAGAAATTTGAAAACAAAGCAGCTTATAAAAATCGGTGTTTTTGCCGCACTTTTCTATCTTTTTATGTATTACTGGGATAAAATGGCGGGCTTTATCAGCGCGGTGCTTGGGGCGGCGGTGCCGCTCTTTATCGGCGGCATGATTGCGTATCTTGTCAACATCTTAATGCGGTTTTATGAACGGCACTATTTCCCGAAAAAGAAAAAGGGCTTCCCCGTAAAGAGCCGCAGACCTGTTTGCATGCTGGGCGCGTTCCTGACCCTCATAGCCATTCTTGTTTTCGTGGTCAGTTTAATCGTTCCACAGCTTGTTTCCTGTGTACAGCTTCTTTTGTCCGCTGTACCGGGGCTGATTGAAAAACTAGTCGCATGGGCGGGAAGTCTGAATCTCTTTTCAGAGGAAACCTTTCAAATTCTGCAGGCGTTTGATTGGAAATCCCGCATCGGAGAAATTGCGAGGGTGCTTACAAGCGGTGTAGGGGATGTAATGAACGTGGTGTTAAATATTATTACCTCCGTAATCTCCGGCACGGTAACGGCATTTTTAAGCATTATTTTCTCGATTTATCTTCTCGGCTCGAAGGATAAAATCGGAAGGCAGATAAAGAGAGCCGGCAGACGGTATCTGCCGGGCGCTGTGTACCGGAAAGGCGGCTATGTGGTGCGGGTTTTGGATGATGCGTTCCATCGCTATATCGTTGGCCAGTGCACGGAAGCGGTTATCCTCGGCGCACTCTGTACGGTCTTTATGCTTCTCTTTGGGCTTCCATATGCCACCATGATTGGCGCACTCATTGCCTTTACGGCACTCATTCCCGTTGCCGGTGCTTATATCGGCGCAGGGCTTGGCGCACTTATGATTTTGTCTGTTTCCCCGATTGAAGCACTTGTTTTTCTTATGCTCGTCTTGGTGCTGCAGCAGCTTGAGGGAAATTTGATTTACCCCAAAGTGGTAGGGGCTTCCATCGGACTTCCGGGCATCTGGGTGCTTGCGGCAGTCACCATTGGCGGCGGTATTCTCGGTATTTTCGGGATGCTTCTCGGCGTACCGCTTGCCGCAGCACTCTATCGCATCGTGCGGGACGATGTAAACGGTACAGCACCGATATTGCCGCATCCAAAAAAATAAAAAGCATATGAAAGTATGAAGGAGCTGTAGCAAAATGGAATTCATTTTGCTACAGCTCCTTTGGGGTGGACGAAAAATAGCTCAGATTGGACAAACTGAGCCAACAAAGCCCATTTTTGGGGCTTTGTTGGGTTACCCGAAGGCGTACGATGGTACGTCAAGAGGCGAAGTTTGTTCAAAACACATGGCGCTTTATAATAGAAATTCGTCAAATGACGAATTATTCCTGTATTTTAACATTTTTAGTTGCAATAAAATGGCTTTATTAAACGTTTCTTTTGCCTTGTGTGGTGTGAGCATTTTGCTACACCTCCATTCTTATTCTTCCGGTTTTGTTTCCAGTTTAATTTCGTAATCGCCGAGGTGTTTTACCTTAAAAGCGTTTTTCTTATATTCCGCGTAGTCGAAAGCCTCCAGCTCGTCAATGGCAAGCTTATGGAATTCATAAAAGTTATGCCACCATTCGTAATCGGTGCCGAGGTCAGCTGTTAGAAACGCATCGGCAATGTCACAGCCCATTTTGGGGGCTACGTAAAATGCGCCCATCGCAAGGACATTTACGCCGTTGCCGGTGATGGCACGTCTTGCCGCGGGTACGCTTTCCACAACACCTGCGTGTACATGCGGGCATTTACTTGCCGCAATATGGATGCCCATGCCCGTACCGCAAAAGAGAAGTGCCCGCTCAAATTCGCCCTCGGAAATCATGGAGCCGACGCGAAGACCTATGCGGTGGAACATCAAATCCGTATCGTCATCCTCCGGCGAGCGTACGCCCACATCCGTTACGGTCCAGCCCTTTGCCTTCAGGTGCTCTACAACCGCCTCTTTGAGAGGAAAGCCTGCAAAATCAGCACCTACCAGAATTTGCTTATCCTTTATTGTTTTCATAACGAAGCCTCCTTTTTTCTAAATTGTAACAGAAAAAAGAGAAAAAAGGAATTGCAAAAAACATGGTTTACTTTGCATTTTTTATGATTTTTAAGGGGTAAAACCTTGCTAGGCAATAGGCGTTGCAATAATAATCCGTACTTTGCCGCCGGAGGCGGGGGAGCGGTCATAATAGGCACGAAGTGTGTAGGAGTCGGCGCTGATGTCGCCGGTCTTTTTTTGCACATAAACGTAATCGGAATTTCTTGTGTAGATGGCGGCATCGCTTATATCATAACGGCTGCCGTCGGCATAGCGGATATAACCGGCTGTGATTTCTTTGATTACGCCCGAAATTTCCGAAAGTTTTGTGATGCTGTGGATTTTGCCGCCGCTGTATGTAAATTGTGCGGGCGTATTTGCACCGATGGAAAAGGCACTGCCGCTTGTCTGATATGAGCCGGTGCTGCCACCTATTATATACGTGTAGCTGCCGGAAACCTGCATACCATACGAATTATTATTTACTTTTGTAACGACGCCGTATTTATGCATATCTCCCGTCACATCATTTAAAATGAGTTCACAAATACGGTTTTGGCTGTCCCGGGCAACATGCAAGACCTTGGAGGCAGGAATGGATACGCCGTCGAGCCGCCGGAGAAATATGGGAGAAGCTGTACCGGCTGTATATGGGTCGGGGAAAAAGGTGTCTAAAATTTTAACGGAAGAGGAAAAGGTATCCAGCCCGATTTTCTCATTTGTCGCATCCACCGTGCCGCTGACGGACCCCGTTTCCGCGAGGGTGGCAGATGCCTTGCCGTCCGAGAAGGAAAGGGCGGCTACACGGTTTAAGAGAGAATCGTAATCTTTGTCCGCTTCAAAGGAAAGGGATTTGCCGTCTGCACCCACTATGGAAATGGTGTAGCCGGTATAAGATTCGCCCAAAGCAGTTTCGTACTGCGCCGTGCCTGTATTCGTTACAAAGCCTATCACACGGCTTTCTGCATCATGGGTCACAACATCTGCAATGGCCCCATCTCGGCCGAGGAGCACCGTTACGGTATCGCCGTAGGAAAAGACGCCGCCTGCGCCCAGCTTGTGGAAGGCTTCCACGCTTTCAATAGCGTATGTCGTGCCGGAAATATCCACAGAGGAGGGGGTGTCCTTCGAGGGAGAAGCGTTTTTATATACGCCGGTGATTTTATCCGTATAAGCAAGTACCATATTCAAAGCTTCCGAATAATAGAGAATGTCATACGTTTCAATATCGGAAACGGAAACCTTTTTGCCATCCCGCATAATGGCAGTAGAGGCGGTAACGGGGAAGCGGGCAGTCCAGGCGTTGTTTTGCACCGTGTAGGGCCCTTCCACGCCGTCTGTGTTTAAAATTACATACTCTGCGTCGCCGTCCTCATCATAGACGATTTTTAGAATATCGCCCATTTGAAGCCTCGATTTGGAAAGCGTTCCCGCGGGCGTATCTCCTTCATACAGGGTGATGCCGTCATTTAAAGAAACTTTTTCCATAACGCCGTTTTTATAGGTGATAATGCCGTCATTTAAAACAGAGTAAACTGCGTAGGTCTTTACGGCTACAGCGTCGGCAGTTTGCGGCGTGGTTTTTCGAAGCAGCCCGTATTCTGCGGCGCCGTCGGCATCATAAAAAAGGGTGAAGGTGCATCCGGCTTTTACATTTGTGTGTGCCTGTCCGTAGGTGATGGCGGCAGATTTATAATAGACGGGGAGATTGTCATCCCAGTTGTAAATGGTGTCATCCAAAACAAGGTCACTGCCTGCCGTGCCGGTAACAGTATAGGTTTTTGCCGTCTGGTTTTTGGGGACAAAGGCTATGATGGTGTCCCCGTTTTCCAAAAACAGTTCGCCGGTGCGCCCGATCCATTCCGAAGAGAAGGCTGTACCTTTTTTGAATGTACCTGCAGAGGTCAGCACTTTGTCGGAGGAAATAGCGGTGTCCTCTTCGCTTGTGGCGCGGATAACAACATTTTCCTGCGAAGTGCAGTCTAAAACAGAAATATATTCCGTGTTTGTTCCCTTACGGTTTTCATCCAGAAGGTTATATAAAAGCGTGACTGTATCGCCGCGGGTTATGGATGCGTTAAAGTCAAGCGCTATGCCGTCCGTAAGCCCGAGCTGTGCTGCAATTTCCATATGTCCTCTCGGCCATGCAGCACCAAAGTCGCTGTTTTGATAGCCGAGAAGCCGGAGGAATACCGCGGTAGCTTCCGCAAAGGTAATCGGGTCATCGGGGCGGAAGGTGGAGTCCAGATATCCGGTAACATACCCTTTTTGTGCCGCAAGGCGAATGTAGGGCGCGGACCAGAGCGTATGCGGCACATCCGCGTAGGGCGATACCGCAAGGTAAGCGGAAACCGTCTTTCGGTTTTCCGAGGCACAGACCGCCACCTTTGTAAATTCTGCGCGGGTTAAATTGTTTTCAAGACGGTATGCGCCGTCCTCGTACCCTTCAAAAATTCCAAGACTTCGAAGAAGTGCCAGCCGTCCGTCTGCTTCGGCGGCAAGTGTGGGCAGTGCCGAAAACACAAGACAGAGAGCAAGCATGGAGGCAAAAAGTTTTTTAAGCATTTGAAAAGGCTCCTTTCTTAATCGTAACGCAGTGCGTCGATGGGATTGAGGCGGGATGCTTTCCTTGCAGGGAAGTATCCAAAGCCAATGCCGATGGCGGCGGAGACGGAAAAGGCAATCAAAATAGAGGGGACAGATAACGTAAACGGAATACCGATAAGCTTTGCCGCAAAGGATGCTCCGCTTGCGCCCGCCAAAATACCGATAATGCCGCCGATGCCACTCGTTACACACGCCTCCACCAAAAACTGACCGAGAATATCCCACGGCGTTGCACCGAGAGATTTTCGAATACCGATTTCGCGCGTTCGCTCCGTTACCGATACCAGCATAATGTTCATTACACCGATGCCGCCAACGAGAAGAGAAACGGCGGCAATGCCTACGAGCATTGTGGTCATCATGCCAATAAGTTTATTAAGCTCTTCAATAATGGCAGCCTGGTCTATTAGCGTATAATAATCGTCAGAACTAAATTTCTCCAGCAGAAATGCTTCTACAATTTCTTTTGTTTCATCAATGGTATCCTTTGTGGAGGCACTAACGCTGAAAGAACGGATGTTGCTTCCGGTAAGCTGTTTTGCTGTTGTGTACGGAAGGAGAAGCGTGTTATCGGCACTGGAGGCAGTGCTTGTGCCCTTTTCCTCTAAAATACCAACGATCCGAAAGGCGTAGCCGTTTACATACACCGTTTTATCTAAGGGGTTTTCTCCGTCAAACAGCTCTTTGACAAGATACGTGCCCACAACACAGTTTTTGCATCGTTCATTTATGTCCGCATATGTCAGATGTCTGCCAATCTGCACATTCAGCTGTTTGATTTCATCATAGTCCTCATTCACACCCGTAGCTTGCATAGAAATGTTTTCGTTGCCGTTTTTAACGGTTGCATTAAAGGATAGGGAGGGGGATATGTAGCCGATAACGTCCGGATTATCAAGCACTAATTCCTGCATTTCTTCGGGGCTTACGCTTCGATTGCCGCCGCGACCGGAAATGCTTACTGTGATAAGATTTGCGCCCATATCCTCAAAGGTTGCAATAACATAATTTGTAAGACTGGACATAAGGCTTACAATAATGATAACTGCCGCAACGCCGATGATAATACCAAGCATGGTAAGGAAGGAACGCATTTTACTTGCACCGAGGCTTTTCAGCGCAAGACGCAGGGATTGCCGCAGGTTCATGCTGTTTCCTCCTTTCCGCTGTCGGAAAGAATTTTGCCGTCATGGATGCGAACAATACGGGGAAGCTCTGCGGCAATGGAATTATCATGGGTAATCAAAACGATGGTCGTGCCTTCCTTGTGCAGACTTTTCATAAAGTCCAGCACCTCGCGTCCCGTTTTGGAGTCCAGCGCGCCCGTAGGCTCATCCGCGAGAATAACAGACGGTCGCCCTGCCAGAGCGCGGGCAATGGACACGCGTTGCTGCTGTCCGCCGGAAAGCTGGGAGGGTAGTTTTTTATACCGGTCCGCAATGCCGACGCGTTCTAAGGCTTCCATAGCCATTTCCCGCCGCTGCGCGGCACTGATGCCCCGATAAAGAAGCGGCAGTTCCACGTTTTCCAGTATATTCAGCTTCGGAATCAAATTGTATTGCTGGAATACAAAGCCAAGCTTTTGGTTTCGTACATGAGCAAGCTCCTTTTCGTGCATGGTGCTTACATCCGTGCCGTCAAGATGATATGTGCCGGAAGTAGGTACGTCCAGACAGCCGATAATATTCATGCAGGTGGATTTCCCTGAGCCGGAAGAACCGACAATGGCAACAAATTCGCCTTGTTTCACATGGAGAGAAATACCGTCGAGGGCGTGAATTTCGTTATCACCGTCGGAATAAATTTTATATACATCGGTTAATGTAATCAGAAGAATACCCCCAATCTTAGCGACTGCCCATGCCGCCGCGGTTCCCACCGGACATGCCGCCACCCATGGGCATGCCGCCGCCCATAGGCATACCGCCCATCATACGTGTGTTGGCGGCATCACGGGTAAAGGCTACGGCAGAATTTGCATTTCCGGCAGAGGCGGGTAACAGTACCACATCGCCCTCGGAAAGCCCTGAGAGGACTTCGATATAGGTGCCGTCCGTAATACCGGTTTCAATGCGGACGTAGTGATACCCTTCCGGCGCTTCCATATTCATTGTGCGCTGTGCTGCTTTTTCCTTTACGCGCTCGGCTGCGCTTTCGATATTGGAAGCGTCAGAGGCGGACGTTTTGCCTTCGGGCATTGTACCGGCAGCCTCAGGTGCAGAGTTTTCCATACTGTCTTCGCCCTTTACGGCTACCATGTTTCCGCGGGAAATGGTAGAAGCGGGAATTAAAAGGATATCTTGTTTTTGTTCTACGATAACGGTGGCACTGACGTTCATACCGGGGATGAGTGCGGCATTTTCTGCGCCGTCAAGCACAACGGTGACGGGATAGGCGGTAACGCCATTTGCAGTTGTACCAACAATGCTGACGTTATCCACGCGCCCCGTAAACATGCGACCGGGAACGGCGTCGGCGGTAATTTGCACCGATTGCCCTTCCTGTATGCTCGAAATGTCTAGTTCATCCACCGACATTTCAAATGTAAGAATAGACAGGTCTGCTATGATTGCCATAGAGGATGCATTGCCGCCGCTTCCGCTTTCAAGCTTATCACCAGCTTTCACGGTCTTCTGGATAACCTTTCCGGAAATGGGTGCTTTAATGCTGTAGTCCTCCAGTTGGTCGTAGGTATTTTCCAGACTGCGGACAGAATCGTTATACGAAAGGCGGCTGCGCTCGATGCTGCGGGTGGTAGAATCACTTTCCAAGGTGAAAAGAACGCTGCCGGCTTCAACGCGGTCCCCTGCTTTTACCGAAAGACCCGTAACATCACCGCCGGTTTTAACGGTGACGGTTTCGCGACCTTCGTATGTAAATGTACCGGCTTCATTGCAGGCATATGTACCAACGGTAGCTGTGGCGCGCGAGCCGTCCCCGATACCGCCGGGATTATCCACGAGAATTTCAACAGCCGAAACGGAAACACCAAGCGCACTGGTGGTGCTGCCCGAGGCTACGCTTTTTACAGTGCCTGAAAGCGTCTGAAACGGCGCGTTTTCCGGCACTACGGAAGCTATATCCCCGGGGAAGATATACTGTGCGTCTGCTGCGAGAAAGTTAAGCGTTAAAAGCATACGGTCGGAATTTATAATTTCCGCTACCTGTTTGCCGCCGGAAACTTCATCTCCTTCTTTTACGGAAAGAGAGGAAATAACGCCGCTGATGGGGGATTTTATCGTCATGTTTTCAAGCGTTTCCAGAGATTCCTCATAGGAAAGCCGTGCCGACTGTACGCCTGATTCTGCCTTTTCGATATTAAAATCCAGATTTGTACTGTCAATCACATAGAGAAGGTCGTCCTTGTTTACCATGTCCCCCTCTTCAAAGGTATCCGACAAAACCTCACCGGTTACGAGAGAACTGATAGTATATTGGTCGTTTGCCTCAATAACCCCGCTTCCCTCAATCGTTTTAGTGATAGAGCCACGGGTGACGGTGGCGGTAGTCTGTGCCTGCGCACTTTCCCCTTTAAGGCGCGGGCGCACAATAAAAAAGGCGGCAACCGCAACGACGAGAAGGGCGGCAACCAGAATAATCCAGATTTTTTTGCCGAGCTTCTTTTTGGGCTTTGCATATGTTGTTTCCATATATGTACCTCCTTGTATTTGACGCAGTTATCGTACTGCAAAAATCTCCTTCTGTCAATGGAAAATACGTAACATTTCCATTTTGTTTAAAGGAGATTTACAAATTATTCATTTTTAAAAGCGGAATGTTACAAAAAGCCGTCCCTTTCGACTGGTACCGCCTGTTTCTTCCAGAATAAAGCGTCCTTTGCCCTGCCAGCGAAGCTTATCCCCTATGGACAGCTGCTTGTCACCTTTTAATAGCGGCAGATTATTACAGTACACTTTTTGTGCACGAATCGCATCCTGCGCGAGGGTGCGGGAAACAGAAAATGCGGCGGCAAGCACAGCATCGGCACGGAGCGAGGCGAGGGATGCCGTTTTGTATATGGGCTCTTTTTCGGGAATAGAAAGGGAAGAAATGGGAAGGGCGGAAACAGAAAGGTGTACGCGGCCTGCACTTTGATAGTTTGCCGCAAAAAAATCGGCAAGCGTGGCGCGCACAATAAGCTGTGCACCATCCTCTTCTACCAGAATATCTCCTACCCCAGCTCTGTCAACGCCAAGCCCTAAAATGCTGCCCAGATAATCCCGATGTCCGGGCGGACGGGTATCGCGGTGCATAGCCTTAATAATGCAAAGCGCGTCTTCGGGCGGGGCTTCCATATAGTCCGGAAGAAAAAAGAGCATTTTCCGTTCTGCATCTTCGTAGCCGCCCCAAAGCGTGGGTCTGACGGTAAGATGCGGTACAAGGGATAAAACGAGCGCCTGCTGGCGCGGGTCCAGAAAATCTGTTTCTACGGGAATGTTTTTATGTAAGCATACGGCTTCTCTATCCAGTATATGAGCAAGAAGCATTTTATCTTCGTTGTTTTTTGCGTATTTCGCAAGGATTTCGGTTTTTTGCATAGTTTACCTTCTTTCTGTACCAGTATAGCATATTCCGAAGAAAAAAGCAATTCTTTTTCCGGTGACGGGGGAGAGGCAAAGGGCGGGCGCAAGATTTGGAAGAAGAACATTTTTTGTATACCATCCCTTGTAAGAAATATGGTTTTGTAACCGTTTTGTAAAAATAATACTGGTATTTTGTAATCGAAACTGCTATAATATTTCTTGACGGGCGGCCAGCGGTCGCCCGTCGAAGCGCGATGCTGAAAAAGGAAAAGGAGCAAGCCATGGTTAAATACAAGATTTCAGGCTCGGTAGGGCTTCCGGCATTTCCGGTTGCCAGTGCCTTTGTAGATAAATATATGGTAGAAGCGAATGCCACGTTTGTAAAAGTGTATCTTTACGGGCTTCGGCTTTGCTATGCTGTGGGAACAAAGCCCGACAGTGCGCATATTGCTGAGGCGCTTGACCTTTTGGAATCGGATGTTATACAGGCATGGCGGTATTGGGAAAAAAAGGGTGTTATTCGAAGAGACCCTGACGGCGGCATTGAATTTGTCGACCTTACCATGGAATCCCCTGCCCCGCCACAGGTGCAGGAAAAGCCTCAATATAAAGCGCGGGATATTGCCGCGGCGGTGACGGAAGACAGAAAAATGGCAACCCTTCTGGATTTTGCCCAGAATGTTTTCGGGAAAACATTGGGGACGGCGGAAGCGGGTACGCTCTTTAGCTTTTATGAATGGCTGAAATTGCCCCTTGAGGTTATCATGATGCTTTTGGAGCATTGCGCGGCGCTGGAAAAATACAGCATGCGCTATGCGGAAAAGATTGCAATTGCATGGGCGGATGAGGGAATTAACACAATTGAAAAAGCGGAAAAGCATTTGCAAAATGCAGATAAAAGGGCAAAGCTTTCCCGAAAATATAAGCGGATGCTCGGCATTACGGGACGCGACCTTTCCGATGCCGAATATGCACATATTTTGCAGTGGACGGAAGAAATGCAGATGCCGCAGGAACTGATTAAAACGGCATACGAAAAAGCGGTACTCGCCACGGGACAGGCTTCTTTCCCGTACATAAATGCAATTTTGCAGTCCTGGCATAAGCAGGGCATTGCGTCTATTTCGGAGCTTTCCAGAGATACGGCACCTGCGCCCGTGCAAAAGACACAGCAGAAGAAAACAAATGCTTTTATAAATTATGAACAGACCGCGGTGTATGATTTTGAGGAAATTGAACGCCGTGCACTTGAAAAAAGGATAAACGAGTATGGATGAGAAAAGCCTTGCAGGGGTAAACCGAAAATTTAATGAAAGAAAGAAAAAACGGGAAGCCCTTCTGTCCATGCGGCGGGAAGAGGTATATCGTGCCATTCCCCGCATGCGGGAGATAGATGATGCGATTTTCGGCGGCGGTATGCGCATGCTTTCCGCTGTTTGGGACGGGACGGGTACGCCCGAGGCAGTTGCAGAGGAATATGCCCGCGAAACGGCAAAGTATGCGGCGGAAAAGCGGGTGCTTTTAAAAGAGGCGGGCTTTGAAAAAGACTATCTGGACGTGCCGTACACCTGTGCACATTGCAAGGATACGGGGCTTCGGGATGGCAAATTATGCAGCTGCTATCTTACCCTTTTGACGGAGGCTTTAGCCGCAGAATCCGGCATGGGCAAGCTTTTGCAAAAGCAGACCTTTGATGCCTTTGATATAAATTATTATGCCGATGCGCCCACAGAAGGACAACGGCTTTCGCCCCGAAAAAATATGCAGTCTATTGTGAATGTCTGCCGTGAATTTGCGCGAAATTTTGAAAAGCATACGGACAGCCTTCTCTTTTACGGCAATCCCGGTCTTGGTAAAACCTTTTTATCAAGTGCAATTGCAAACGAGCTTTTGCGGCGCGGGATTTCCGTTTTCTATCAAAGCGCAGGGCAGATTGCCGAAATTCTTTCCGATGCCCGATTCGGCAGGGGGGATGAGGCGCGTACCCTTTTAAAGGAACAGCTTTTAAAAGCGGATTTATTGATTATTGATGATTTGGGCACGGAATTTATAAATTCCATGACGGATGCGGATATTTTCTATGTGGTGAATAGCCGCATTATGGCAGAAAAAAGCACAATTATCAGCACGAATTTACAGCTTGCGGATATCGGGCGTTTGTATTCCGACCGTATGCTTTCCCGTGTGTTAGGACATTTTACAAAGCTGCATTTTTACGGTACGGATATAAGGAGTATGCGGTAATGTACACATTTACAGAGCCATCAGAGGTAAAGCTGATTATCTTATATATTATCCAAAACTTCGGGGAAGCCATTGATAACGGGCAGATTACCGATATTTTTATGGACTACGAATTTGTGGATTATTTTACGATGCAGCAGTATCTGGACGAATTGGTAGAGAAAAAACTGGTGGATATAGATTTGCAGGATGGCGTGCGGCTTTATTTTCTCACGCATCACGGCAAGGATGCCTACGAAACCTATATTAAAAAAATTCCGGTTTCCGTGCGTGAAAAGCTGCTGCTGACCATTCGCGCATATAAAAAACGGGAGAGAAACGAGGCGGATATTTCCGCATCCTTCCGCCCTTTAAATGAGCTTTCCTATGCGGCGGAGCTTTCCATTCGGGAAAGCGGCTTTCCGCTCCTTGATATCCGCATGAGCGTGGGGTCAAAGGAAACGGCAAGAGAGGTTTGCAGAAGATTTCGGGAAGACCCCCAGAAAACGTATGCGGCACTTTTGGAAATCCTGACCGCGCAAGAAAAGGACGAAGAATAACGAATAGTAAAAAGCCGAGGAACAATCCTCGGCTTTTTCTATAATTTTTCTTTATTTTACAATTAAGCTTTCGCCTGTCATTTCTTCCGGTTTTTCCAGATGCATAAGCTCGAGCATGGTCGGTGCAATATCTGCAAGGCGACCGTCTTTGCGAAGCGCTACGTTTCCTGCGCCCGCCACGAGAAGGGGAACGGGGTTTGTGGTGTGTGCGGTGAAGGGGCTGCCGTCTTCGGCGTACATGCAATCTGCATTGCCGTGGTCAGCCGTTACAAGCGCGATACCGCCCTTTGCCAAAATGGCATCTACAACTTCGCCCACGCAGGCATCCACAGTTTCTACTGCGCGCACGGCACAGTCAAACACACCGGTGTGCCCAACCATGTCACAGTTTGCAAAGTTTAAGATGATAACATCCTGCTCGGTAAGACGGGCAAGAACAGCATCTTTAACTTCTACTGCGCTCATTTCAGGTTTCAAATCGTAGGTAGCAACCTTGGGAGAAGGAATCAGAACGCGGTCTTCGCCTTCGGCTGTTTTTTCTACGCCGCCGTTAAAGAAAAACGTAACGTGTGCATATTTTTCCGTTTCGGCAATGCGAAGCTGTGTGTAGCCCTTTTCGGAAATATAATCTCCAAAGGTGTTTGTCAGCTTCTGGGGTTTGAAAGCTACATCTACGTTCGGCATGGTTGCATCATACTGCGTCATGCAGATGTAGGTGAGGGGGAAGAACTTGCGGGTAAAACCGCTGAAATCCGGGTCCACAAAGGCGCGGGTGATTTCACGGGCGCGGTCGGGGCGGAAGTTGAAGAAGATAACGCTGTCATTTTTCTCAATCTTACCGGCGTCTGTGGTGGCGGGAACGATAAATTCGTCCGTAACCTCTTCTTCGTAGGAAACGCGTACATATTCAGCAGGGTTTTCAATCTTTTTGCCCTTACCGCGGGTCATAACCTCGTATGCTTTTTCTACTCTGTCCCAACGGTTGTCGCGATCCATGGCGTAATACCGACCCATAACGGTGGCAATTTCGCCAACGCCGATACGCTTCATTTCGGCTTCAAGGGCTTCTATGTAGCCGGCACCGGAGGTGGGGGATACGTCACGTCCGTCGAGGAGGGCGTGTACATACACCTTGGTAAGACCATGGCGCTTTGCCATTTCGAGCAAACCATACAGGTGTGTGATATGGCTGTGCACACCGCCATCGGACAAAAGCCCGATAAGGTGGAGCGCAGAGCGGTTTTCCTTGCAGTTTTCCATGGCGGAGAGAAGGGCGCTGTTTTCAAAAAAATCGCCGTCTGCAATGGATTTTGTGATACGGGTCAGTTCCTGATATACAATTCTTCCGGCACCGATATTTGTGTGACCGACTTCGGAATTACCCATTTGTCCTTCGGGCAGACCTACGTCCATACCGCTTGCCTGAATGTCTGTGTGCGGGTAGGCGGCGAAAAGACGGTCGATGTTCGGGGTGTTTGCTTTTGCGATTGCGTTGCCGGCATTTGCGGGCGCTGTGGCAAAGCCATCCATGATGATCAGCGCCATGAGTTGTTTATCCAAAATTACTCTTCCTTTCTATTAAGATGTCAAAAAATGCACATACCGCACAAAGCAAATTTTTTTTAAAACCATTCGAAAATAAGTTCCGAAGAGAAAATGTAAAATTCGTTTAAACGAATTTTCTTTTTTTGTTGCTTTGTGCTTTGAACAAACTTCACCGCTCGACGTACCTATGTACGCCTTCGGGCACGGTAAAACAGGGCGTTTACGCCCTGTTTTACTTCAGTTTGTCCAATCTGCACTATTTTTTTACATCCTTATGCATTCCTTGCTCAAATTAGCTGTTGGCGATGACGGTGAAGTCGTCTGCCTTAAGGCTTGCACCGCCGACAAGACCGCCGTCGATATCGCTGCAAGCAAAGAGTGCTTCGGAGTTGCCTGCGTTTACGCTGCCGCCGTAGAGAATGCGGATTTTATCTGCAACTTCTGCACCGTACAGTTCGGAAACGAGAACACGGATTGCAGCACAAACTTCATTTGCCTGTTCGTTTGTGGCGGTAACGCCTGTACCGATAGCCCAAATGGGTTCGTAGGCAATAACGAGGGATGCAGCTGCATCTGCGGGAACATCCTTTAATGCCTTCTTCATCTGCATGCGAATCCATTCGATGGTGATACCGTCTTCGCGCTGTGCAAGAGTTTCGCCACAGCAGATAACGGGGCAAAGACCGTATTCGAGGGCTTTTAAAACCTTCTTGTTTACGGTTTCATCGGTTTCGCCAAAATATTCACGTCTTTCGGAGTGACCGATAATAACATGGGTAACACCCATTTCGCGAAGCATGCCGGGGGCTACTTCACCGGTGAATGCGCCTTTATCTTCAAAATACATGTTCTGTGCGCCAACCATGATTTTGGTACCTTCTGCAGCTTTGAGTACTGCATCGAGGCAAACGTACGGCGGGCAAACGAGAACATCGTTTTTAGCGTTTGCTGCCTTTGCGGCTAAATCCTTCATAAGTTCTGCGGCTTCTGCGGGGGTTTTATTCATCTTCCAGTTGCCGGCTGCGAGTTTTGTTCTGCTCATTGTATTTCTTTCCTTTCTTACTTCTTATTTATCTTCGAGGCATGCGATACCCGGCAGGATTTTACCTTCTAAAAATTCGAGGGATGCGCCGCCACCTGTGGAAATGTGTGTCATTTTATCAGCAAAGCCAAGCTGTTCAACGGCAGCTGCGCTGTCACCGCCGCCGATGATGGTAACTGCATCGGTTTCGGCAAGTGCTTTTGCAATTGCAATGGTACCCTTTGCAAGTACCGGATTTTCAAATACACCCATAGGTCCGTTCCAAACAACGGTTTTTGCAGTCTTTACAGCCTCTGCAAAGAGAGCCTGTGTCTTCGGACCGATATCAAGACCCATCTGGTCTGCGGGAATCGCATCTGCATCGGCTGCGGAAACTGCGATTTCAGCTGTAATCGGGTCAGGGAATGCAGGGGCAACCATGGTATCAACGGGCAGAAGAAGTTCTACGCCGTTTGCTGCAGCTTTTGAGAGAAGGTCTTTTGCAAGGTCAAGCTTTTCAGCATCAAAGAGAGAAGTACCGATTTCATAGCCTTTTGCCTTGAGGAAGGTGTATGCCATGCCGCCGTCGATGATAAGCTTGTCTACCTTACCGATTAAGTTTTCGATAACAGCAATCTTATCGGAAACCTTAGCACCGCCGAGGATGGCAACAAAGGGACGTTCGGGATTGGAAAGAGCCTTGCCCATAACGTCAAGCTCTTTCTGAATGAGGTAACCGCATACTGCCGGGAGATAATCGGCAACGCCTGCGGTGGAAGCGTGGGCGCGATGTGCCGTGCCGAATGCATCGTTTACATAAATTTCTGCAAGAGAAGCCAGTTCCTTGGAAAATGCTGCGTCGTTCTTTTCTTCTTCCTTGTGGTAACGAACGTTTTCGAGAAGAACAACGTCACCGTCTGCCATAGCGGCAACCAGTGCCTTTGCGCTGTCGCCGATAACATCTTCTGCCATTTTTACTTCTTTGCCGAGGTGCTCGGAAAGACGCTTTGCAACAGGTGCAAGGCTGTATTTGGGGTTCACTTCGCCCTTCGGACGGCCAAGGTGCGAGCAGAGAATTACGCGTGCACCGTTTTCAACCAAATACTTAATTGTGGGCAGAGCGCCGAGAATTCTGGTTTCGTCCGTAATGTTCTTATCTGCATCAAGCGGTACGTTAAAATCACAGCGGACAAGAACTTTTTTGCCGTTTACGGCAATGGATTCAATGTTTTTCTTGTTCATAGTATTTCACTCCTACTAAAATTTACTTACTATTTTACAACAAAAATCCCTTGAAATCAAGTGAAATTTGAAAAAAATAGAAAATAGTAGAAAAATTATTTTTTCCGTTCTTGACAGGGGGATGTTTTCTCGGTATAATAATGTAAGATAAGGAGTGTTTATTATGTCAGAAAAGAAAAAAGCGCTTGAAGCGGCAATCGGTCAAATTGAAAAACAATTCGGCAAGGGTGCCGTTATGAAAATGGGCGAGAATACACATTTGAATGTAGAAGCAATTCCTACGGGGAGCCTTGCGCTGGACCTGGCACTGGGAATAGGCGGCGTGCCGCGGGGACGCATTGTGGAAATTTACGGACCTGAATCCTCCGGTAAAACCACCGTTGCCTTACATATTATAGCCGAAGCGCAAAAGCGTGGCGGCGAGGTTGCATTTATTGATGCGGAGCATGCGCTCGACCCGCAGTATGCAAAAAATCTCGGCGTGGATGTGGACGAGCTTATCGTAGCACAGCCGGATACGGGCGAACAGGCACTTGAAATTGCAGAAGCCCTCGTTCGAAGCGGCGCGCTGGACGTTTTGGTTGTGGACTCGGTTGCGGCTCTTGTGCCGAAAGCAGAAATTGAAGGCGAAATGGGTGACTCGCATGTCGGTTTGCAGGCACGTCTTATGAGCCAGGCACTCCGTAAGCTTGCGGGTGTTGTGAATAAGTCTAATACTACGGCAATTTTCATTAACCAGCTGCGTGAGAAGGTTGGCGTAATGTACGGAAATCCCGAAGTTACCACCGGCGGTCGTGCCCTGAAGTTCTATGCTTCCGTCCGTCTTGACGTGCGCAGAGTGGAAGGCATTAAGGTAGACGGCAACATTGTGGGCAACCGCACACGCATCAAGGTTGTTAAAAATAAGGTTGCACCGCCCTTTAAGGAAGCGGAATGCGATATTATGTACGGGCAGGGTATCTCGAAGGTTGGCAATATCTTAGACCTTGCGGCAGAGTATGGTTTTCTCGAAAAAAGCGGCGCATGGTATTCTTATGATGGGCAGCGCATCGGGCAGGGCCGTGAAAATGCCAAGAAGTTTTTGACGGAAAACCCCGCCGTAATGGAAGAACTGGATAGAAAAGTGCGTGAAAAGGTGGGTGCGCAGGTGGCACCTGTTTCCACGGCAGAATAAAAAAATAAGAAAAGCCTTGCAATTTGGGGCTTTTCATGATATACTCAAAGAAAAGCAATGAATGGGAGAGTAGGCAGAAGGTACCTTTCCGAGAGAAAAAACGCCGTCGGCTGGAAGCGTTTTAAGGGGAAATCTGCTGAAGTTCACCCGGGAGCTGCGCTTTTGAACAGGCAGTAGAGAGCGCCGCGTAAGACACGTTACGTCTTAATGAAGTGCCCGCCATAGGCGGGAATTAGGGTGGTACCGCGATGTCAAGTCGTCCCTATCGATGGATAGGGACGACTTTTTGTATAATTTAGGAGGTTAGTATGAGAGAAAAAATCGAACAGATGCGGCAAGCGATTTCCAACACATTGTGTGAGGGACTCGGGCGCGAAGGCTTTTCGAAGCTTCGCGAAAAATATTTAAGCCGTGCAGGCGAAATTCCGGGGCTTATGAAGGAAATGAAGAATATTCCCAAGGAAGAAAGACCGGAATTCGGTAAAATCGTTAACGAATTCAAGCAATGGGCAGAAAGCCGTTTTGACGAGGTGGAGGAAGCCCTTCGCAAAGCAGAGCTGGCAGCTAAAAATGCAAGCGAAGCCGTGGACGTAACCATGCCGGCAGAAAAAAACGAAATTGGTGCACTTCATCCCGTATCCCTTGTTAAAAGTGAAATTATTTCCATTTTCCAAGGCATGGGCTTTGATGTATTTGAAGGGCCGGAAATTGAGACGGATTATTACAACTTCACGGCACTGAACGTACCGGAGGACCATCCGGCACGTGCCGAACAGGATACTTTCTATATCACGGAAAACATTTTGCTCCGTACCCAGACTTCGCCGGGGCAGATTCGAACCATGGAAGTTAAAAAACCGCCGATTAAGGTGCTCAGCCCCGGCAGAGTGTTCCGTTCGGACTATGATGCAACCCATTCGCCCATGTTCCATCAGATGGAGGGGTTGGTTGTAGATAAAAACATTTCGGTTTGTGACCTTTATGGGATGCTCGACCTGCTTGCGAAAAAAATCTTTTCCGACGATACAAAAACAAGACTTCGTCCGTCCTTCTTCCCCTTTACAGAGCCGAGTGTTGAAGTGGATGTTACCTGCTGCGAATGCGGCGGTACGGGCTGCAAGCTTTGCAAAGGAACAGGCTGGATTGAGGTGCTTGGCGGCGGAATTGTAAACCGGGTTGTGCTGGAAAACTGCGGAATTGACCCGGAAGAATATTCGGGACTGGCATTCGGTATCGGTATAGACAGAATTGCCATGCTGAAATATGGCATTAACAACATTCATATTCTGTTTGATAACGATATTCGTACGCTTCGGCAGTTTCGGATGACGCAGAGATAAGGGGGTAGAGAAAGATGAAAGCACCACTTGGTTGGCTTAGGGATTATGTAGATATAGATATACCGGTAGAGGAGCTTAAGGAAAAGCTTTTCTCCAGCGGTTTCGAGGTAGAAGAGGTTATATACCTTGGAGAAGAGATTACAAAATGTGTAGTCGGACAGATTACGCATATTGAAAAGCATCAGGATTCCGACCATTTGCAGATTTGCCGTCTTGACTGCGGCGAAGAATGGGGACGGGATATTCAGATTGTAACGGGGGCAGACAACGTTTTTGTCGGTGCTAAGGTTCCGGTAGCACTTGACGGCTCCACCCTTGCCGGCGGCATTAAAATTAAAAAAGGAAAGCTTCGCGGCGTAGAGTCCTTCGGTATGCTTTGCTCCGGTGAGGAACTCGGCATAAACGAAAATTGGTATGAAGGCGCAGAGGTTTACGGGATTTTAATTTTAGAGGACACAGCCCCGATTGGAGAAGATATTCGAAAAATCGTGGGTCTGGATGAATATGTATTTGATATTTCCATCACGGCAAACCGCCCCGACTGTCAGTCCATCCTCGGCATGGCAAGAGAAATTGCGGCAATTTTGAAAAAGCCTGTGAAAATGCCGGATATGTCTTTTGTGGCGCATAAGGAAGCAAACGATGACGGACTTCGGGTTTCGGTAGAGGCGCAAGACCTTTGTCCCCGCTATATTGCCCATTACGTAAAGGATGTTAAAATTGAAAAAGCACCGCTTTGGATGCGCAAGCGTCTGGCGATGGTGGGCATTAATGCCATCAGTAACATTGTAGACATTACAAACTTTATTTTGATGGAGCTTGGTCAGCCGATGCACGCGTTTGACCTTTCCGATCTCGGTGGAAAGACGATTGACGTAAGGCGCGCTAAAAACGGAGAAAAGATAACAACACTCGACGAAAAAGAGTTTACCTTAAATGAAAATAATCTTGTGATTTGTGACGCTGCAAGACCCGTTGCCCTGGCAGGCATTATGGGTGGTCTTAACAGCGAAATTAAGGCTACAACAAAGGACGTTGTATTTGAATCCGCCAAATTTGCAAGGGATAGTGTAAGAAAGACCTCAAGAAGCCTTGGGCAGTCTTCGGATTCCAGTGCAAAGTTCTGCAAGGGTGTGGATGAATACACAACGCAGTGTGCCATGAAGCGCGCACTCCATCTTATAGAAGAGCTTGCCTGCGGTACCGTTTCGGAAACCGGATATGAAATTGCGGCAAAAGAAATTAAACCTGCCGTTATCAAAACCACCTTTGCAAAAATCAATAAGGTTTTGGGCATCACAGTGCCGAATGATACGATTGCCGAAATTTTAAAGAGCCTTGAATTTAAGGTGGACGTGGATGGGGAAACCATTACCGCCGAAGCGCCCCCTTACCGCGAAGACGTATTCGGGTACGAGGATTTGGCAGAGGAAGTAATTCGGCTTTACGGTTACTCGCACATTACCCCGCAGCTTCTGCCCTTTGCCGCAGTCACCAACGGCGGACTTACGGAAGAACAGAAAATGGAGCTTAAGGCGAAAAATGCACTTGTAAAGCAAGGCGCGTTTGAGGCTGTGACCTTCAGCTTTTATTCCGTAAAGGAACTGGATATGCTGCGCCTTGCGGCAGACAGTCCGCTTCGGAATGCAATCCGGATAGATAATCCTATAAGCGAAAATTATTCCATTATGTGCACAACCCTCGTTCCGAACATCATAAATATTATGGTGAAAAACTTTAAAAACGGAAACGATGCCGGAAGATTTTTTGAGCTTGCCAATGTGTATATCGCAGATGCATTCCCGCTTACAAAATTGCCTGCAGAAAATAAGACAATTGTGGTAGGCGCGTATGGCGACAAAGAAGACTTCTTCAAGGTAAAGGGTATTGTGGAAGGCATTGCAGATGAATTCGGGCTGACATTTACTTATCAAAAAGCGGAAAAATCCTTCCTCCATCCCGGCATTACGGCGGAGATTCTTTGCGGCGGGGAAGTGATTGGATATATCGGCAAGCTTTCGTATGAGGTATGCGAGGAAATTTCGCTTGCAAAGGATGCTTTTGTTGCCGAAATTAACTATGAAGCACTTAAGAAGAATTTTAAAAGCACGATGAAGTATGCGCCCCTGCCGAAGTTCCCCGATGTGGTGCGTGACTTTGCCTTTGTTTGCGATGAAGCGCTTACTTGCGGCGAAATTGAAGGGGTTATCCGTGCCGCCTGCAAAAATGTGGTCAGCATACAGCTTTTCGATATTTTTAGAGGTAAGCAAATCGGAGAAGGGAAAAAGAGCATGGCATATACGGTAACGTTCCGTGCGCAGGACAAACAGCTCGGGGATGAAGCCGTAACACGTATGACAGATAAAATTCTGAAAAACATGGAAAAGGAGTTAGGCGTTGTACTGCGCTAAGAAGGGTATGAAATATACGATGGAAATTGCAGGGCTTCGGCGGGATTTACCTCTTTGCCCTATAAATGAAAACTTATATATCGGCGCATTTATTATGTTCAGCGACGTAGAGCTTACCACGGCGTGCGCGGCGGCTCTCTTAGAAAAGGCACCGGATTTTGATGTTTTGGTAACAGCAGAGTCGAAAGGGATTCCTCTTTGCTATGAAATGGCACGGCAGAGCGGAAAGCCGTATGTAGTTGCAAGAAAAGGCGAGAAGCTATATATGGAAGATGTTTTAAAGGCAGAGGTGCAGTCGATTACCACAAAAGGAATACAGACCCTTTGTATCGGGAAAAAGGAACGGGAGCTTATGCAAGGTAAGCGCGTTTTGGTGGTAGACGATGTAATCAGTACAGGGGCATCCCTTAAAGTTTTGGATGCGCTTGTGCAAAAGGCGGGCGGAAAGATTATCGGGGAAATGGCTGTGCTTGCCGAAGGGGAAGCGGCAGACCGGATAGATATTGTTTTTCTGGAAAAACTGCCCCTGTTCGATAAGGAAGGAAATCCTTTGGTATGAGTAAGAAAAAGAAAGGTGCGGGCGAGGGACTTTCGCCTGCACCGGAAATGGAAGCATTTTTGCATCGGATTTTGTATCGGGTGCGGCTTCCCAAAAAAGAAAGCAAGGCGCTGAAGGAAGACTTTTTGCGCCTTTTCGCGTTTTATAAAAAGGCGGGGCTTTCGGCGGAAGAAATAGAGGAAAGAGTGGGAGATGATATTCTCGGTGATTTTTACTGTCCGCCCTCTCCTGATGAATGGTATCGGCTTGACAGTGCGGCGAAAGTGTACCCCCTTTCCATGACGCATACCCGCGGCACGATGTTTCGTGTTTCGGCGTACATGCAGGAGGAAGTGGTGCCGGCGGTGCTGCAGGTGGCGCTTCTTTCGGTGATAAAACGATTTCCCGTCTTTTCTACCGCTATGAAAAGGGGCGTGTTCTGGCATTATTTTGACGCTGTTCGTTGCCGCTTTTTCGTGCGGGAGGAGAAACAGCCGCCTTGCTCCAAAATTTTTCTCGGACGAAGACAAACCCCGTGTTTTCAGGCGCTTTACTATAAAAACAGAATTGCACTGGAAATTTTCCATGCATTAACGGATGGTACGGGCGCGATGGTTTTCTTAAAAACCTTGGTGCGGGAATATCTGCGCCTTATGGGGACGCCGGTTTTGGTGCAGCTTCCGGATTTAGAAGAGGAACCGCCCTTTGAAGAAGCAGAAAATGCCTTCGGGCAGGCTGAAAAACAAAAAAAGGGAAGTGGATTTTTGCAACGCATGGCGCTGCAACCCGGTAAGGGGAAGCGGAAAAGGAAAACCCCACGGATTTTGCATTTTATTATGCCTACGGAAGCACTTCGCGCGGCAGCAAAAAGAGAAAATGCCACCGTGACGGTGTATCTGACAAGTCATATTTTTTCCGCTGTCCGAAAAACGGTTTCTTATGCAGGCGGGGAGGAATGTATGCAGGTACAGGTGCCGATTAACATGCGGCGTTTTTATCCGTCCAAAACCCTTCGGAATTTTTCACTGTATGCCGTAATCAGCTTGCCGTATAAAATAAAAAACAGGGAAGCTATGGTGCCGGAAATAAGGAAACAACTGGAGGCACAGACGGAAAAAGAAGCGCTGGCACGCATGCTGTACAGTGCAAATCAAATGGCAACGGGCGCGCTTGTGCGCAGTATGCCGCTGGGACTTAAAGGGCTGGTGCTGAAAAAGGTTTACGGTATTTTGGGCGAACAGGTATTATCAAGCACGCTTTCGAACTTAGGCAGAGTGGAAGAGGATTTCGGCGAGCATGTCCGCTTTTTTGATTTTGTGCTGGGTGCTACGTGCAAGACAAACGTAAAATGCACACTAGTTTCCTATAAGGATACCGCTGTGCTGACGGTAACAGACTCTATGCGGGACAAAACATTTCCCGCTTCTATTGCCCGCGCCCTTTCTGAAGCGGAAATTCCGTTTTATATTGAGGGGGTGGCAGAATGAGAATATGTAAAGCCTGTAAAACGCAAATCGGAGATGCCTTTCGTTTGTGCCCCGTTTGCGGTATGACGCAAACGGATGTACAGGAAGCGGCTGCCTTATATCCCATGGCGAAAAAAAACGGCATACTGTTTTTCTGGCGGCGGCTTATGGTGGCATTTCTTTGGCTTGGAAGCACCATATCCTGCCTTATAAATACTATAGTGGGTGGTGCGCCTTGGGCAATTTATGTGGTGCTCGGGGCCTATACCGCATACGTAATTTTCCTTGAATGGGAAACGGCTGAAATCAGCATTATACGCCGTATTATTTCGGGAAGCGTGGCAATCAGCTTTTTACTTTTCGGGATAGAGAAAAGCACGCAGTCGGGGGCATGGGCAACAGAGCTTGCCATTCCCTTAGTGCTCCTTGCAGGTCTGGTTGCCGCTGTGACACTTTATTTCTCGGCATTTCGTCGCTATGCAGCACAGTTTTTACCAATTCTGCTTATTGCTTTTGGTGCGCTGGTAGCGGCAGCGCTCGGCATTCGCGGTGTTTTGCCCATGCATTGGCCGCTCATTGCCTTTTCGGGCTTTGCGCTTTTAGTGCTTATAGCAATTGTTGCTACGTTTTGGCGGCGGCTTTGGGCAGAGGTTAAGAAAAAAATGCACAGATAATGCGGTATTATCTTGGGGGATTTCACCAAAAAGTTTGTAGGATTTTGTGAAAAACCGAAATTTCCGCATCTCCTGATACGAGGAGTTGACTTTTTCGGCAAAATATGGTAAACTAAAAGAAATATAATAAAGCAGGAAGGAAGAATGAATATGAAAATCAGATGGGGTATTATCGGCTGTGGCGGTATTGCAAGACGGAGAACCATTCCGGGTCTTGTAGGCGCTGCCAATGCAGAACTTGTAGCCGTTATGGATACAAATGAAACATTTGCAAAGGAAGTAGCAGAAGAATTTGGCGTAAAGCATGCATTTTCCGATATGGATGCGCTTTTAGCACTCGATGAGGTGGATGCCGTTTATATTGCAACGCCTGTTTTCTGCCATAAAGAACAGGTGATTGCCGCTGCCAATGCAGGCAAGCACATACTTTTGGAAAAGCCCATGGCGCTGACAAGTGCAGAGGCGGAAGAACTGAAGGCACTTTGCGACGCAAAGGGTGTACGCCTCAGCATCGGTCTTATGATGCGTTTCCATGCCTACCATGAGGAAATGAAACGTCTTATCGCAGAAGGCGCTATCGGCGATATTGTTTCCATCCGTTCTCAGTTTGCATGCTGGTATCCAGATATGCCGGGCGTATGGCGGCAGGATAAAGCAAAATCCGGCGGCGGTGCACTTGTAGACCTTGGCGTACATTGTATTGACCTTGTACAGTATGTAACAGGGCTTCGTGCAAAGGAAGTAACGGCGATTTGCGAAACCCAGACCTTCTCCTACGGCGTGGATGACAGCGCTACAGTTTTGATGCGTATGGATAACGGTGCGCTTTGTGTTATCGAATCCAACTTTAATATTCCGGATGATGCCGTAACGGGGAAAATTGAAATTTACGGTACAGCCGGCAGCATGCGTGCCGACGGCACACTTGCGCAGGAAGAAGTGGGCACGGTGCAGATTTTGCGTAGCGATGCAGGCAAGGCATATGATGCCGCCCAGACAAGACAGGGTAACACTTCGGAATATATCGATGTTCCCACAGGCAATATGTACACAAAGGAAGTAGAGCGATTCGGCGATGCAATTGCAAACGGCACAGAAGCGCCTGTGCCTGCAGCAGATGCTATCTTTGTACAGAAAATTGTAGAAGCGGCATATGCGGCAAGCGAAGAAAAGCGCTTCGTAACGGTGTAAAACAATGAAGGGCTCATTTTGGAAATTTCTGAAATACTATAAGCCTTATGTGTGGATTATGGCGGCGGATTTATTATGCGCCGCCTTTTCCGGTGTTTGCGAGCTTGTATTTCCTGTGATTGTGCGGGAAATTACGGACAGGGCATCGGCGGGGACGCTTGTTATGTCCCTGATCCTGCGACTTGGTGGTTTATACATGTTTTTGCGGCTTTTAGATACGCTTGCAAACTATTATATGAGCAATATCGGGCATGTTATGGGAGCAAGGCTCGAAACGGACATGCGGCGGGATTTGTTTGACCATCTCCAAAAGCTTTCCTTCCGTTTTTTCGATAATGCCAAGGTGGGGCAGATTATGTCCCGCATTACCCATGACCTTTTTGATATCACGGAGTTTTCACATCATTGTCCGGAAGAATTCTTTATTTCCGGCATTAAAATAATAGGTGCGTTTATTATACTTCTTCGGGTGAATGTTCCGCTGACACTTATCTTGTTCCTGCTTTTGCCGCTCATGCTCCTTTCCCGCATCTTTTTGCGGCGCAAAATGAAGGATGCTTTTAAATATCAGAGAGAGCAGGTGGGCGAGCTGAATGCGCAGCTTGAGGATAACCTGCTCGGCATCCGCGTTGTGAAAAGCTTTGCCAATGAAGACTATGAAAGAGAACGCTTTGAGGACGGCAATCAACGCTTTTTAGGAGCGAAGAAAAACGCGTATAAGTACATGGCGCTTTTTCATGGCGGCATCCGTTTCTTTGACGGTGTAATGTATATTGCCGTTATTATCATTGGCGCGGCGTATTTATTGGCGGGGAAAATTACACCCGGTGATTTTCTTGCCTATCTTTTGTATATTCAAACACTTATTGCATCCCTTCGCCGTCTTGTGGAATTTACCGAACAGTTTCAGCGAGGTACCACAGGTATTGACCGATTCATGGAGATAATGCAGGAGCCTGTGGAAATTGCGGATAAAGAAAATGCTGTGCCGCTTCGAGCAGTAAAGGGGCACGTACAGTTTGATAATGTGAGCTTTCGATATTCCGAGGAAGGGAAAACGGTACTTTCGCATATTGATTTGCAGGTTTCGCCCGGCGAAAACATTGCACTTGTCGGACCTTCCGGCGGCGGAAAAACGACGCTTTGCAGTTTAATCCCCCGCTTTTACGAAGCGGTGGAAGGTCGTATTTTGATAGATGGACAGGATGTGCGGGACGTAACGCTTGAATCTCTCCGGCGAAACATCGGGGTCGTGCAGCAGGATGTATATCTTTTTAGCGGTACGGTAGGTGAAAACATTCTTTACGGAAGACCCGATGCTACACAAAAAGAGGTAGAGGAAGCGGCACGGGCGGCAGGAGCACATGCATTTATTGCAGCGCTTCCCGATGGATATAACACTTATGTGGGCGAGAGAGGCGTGAAGCTTTCCGGCGGACAAAAGCAGCGCATTGCCATTGCAAGATTATTTTTGAAAAACCCGCCCATTTTAATTTTGGATGAAGCCACCAGCGCACTGGATAATGAAAGTGAACGACTGGTGCAGGAATCCTTAGACCGACTGGCACACGGACGCACAACGTTTACCATTGCCCACCGCCTTACCACCGTGCGGGGTGCAGACAGAATTTTGGTTTTGACGGAAAACGGAATTGAGGAAACGGGAACGCACGAAACGCTTCTCCAAAAAGGAGGCATCTATGCCTCTCTTCACAGCCTGTACAGTTAAATTCTGCGGTTTTTCACCGAATTTTTAGAAAAAATGTAAAAAAGGCTTGACAAAACAGGCGAAAACGGGTATACTATAATAAATTAATATGGATAAAGGCAATGAAGAGAAGGAGTACCTGTCATGGAACCCTATAGAGAGAAGCGGATGGTGGAAGCGCTTTGGCGGAAGGGCAGGGAAGTAGTCTTGGAGCTGCGGACCGAAAAGAGCAATCTTGCTTTGAGTAGACTTCGACGGAAATTCCAACCGTAAAAATGGGAAACGGCATACATGTGCCGATTGAGGTTTGTCGCGTGAGCGGCAGATGAATTTAGGTGGTACCACGAGTCATTCGTCCTAAACGCAGGGTGAATGACTTTTTTGTTTGCAGGAAAGGATGATACGAATGGAACTTTTAACGAGGTTCGTAAAAAAGACTGAATTTGAAAGTTACGAGGATTTTAAGGCGAATTTTCGTCTGGATGTGCCGGAAAAATTTGAATTTGCCCGGGATGTTGTAGATGCATGGGCAGAGCTGGAGCCGGAAAAACGGGCACTTGTCTATTGTAATGACGAAGGGGTTGCCCGTACCTTTACCTTTTCCGATATTTCTGTGCTTTCCAAGAAGGCGGCAACATATTTTACGCAGATGGGCATTCGCCGCGGCGATAAGGTGCTGACGCTTCTGCGCCGCAGATATGAATATTGGATTTGCGCGGTGGCACTGCATAGAATCGGCGCAGTCTTAATTCCCGCATCCATTCAGCTCCGTGCAAAGGATATTGATTATCGCTTAAATCAGGCAGATGCAAAATGCGTAATTGCCGTAAAGGATGATTTTGTATGCCAGCAGGTAGCATCTCTTCGGACAAAGTGTATGGTTATTTTTGCCGGGGACGAGCCTGTGGAGGGGTATCCGTATTTTAATGCAGAATACGAAAACTGTGCGCTGTATGAGGAGCCGGACGAAGGCACGAATGCGGACCAGATGCTTCTGTATTTTACTTCCGGTACCACAGGATATCCGAAAATGGCGGTGCATAACCGTACGTATCCTTTGGGGCATATCATGACAGCGAAATATATGCAGTGCGTCCAGAATAACGGGTTGCATCTTACCCAGTCCGACAGCGGTTGGGCAAAGTTTGGATGGGGGAATATTTACGGGCAGTGGATTTGCGGCAGTGCCATTTTAGGCTATGACCCCATTCGGTTTAGCCCTGAGCAGCTTATGGAACACATGAAGGAATTTAAACCTACCTCCTTGTGCATCCCGCCCACCATGTACCGTTTCCTTTTAAAGGCAGGGGTGCAGAGAGAACATCTTGCATCTATCAAGTGGTTTGCCACAGCGGGAGAGCCCTTAAGCGGGGAGGTCAACAGTGCGTTTTACGACCTTTGCGGGCATTATATTCATGAGGGCTACGGACAGAGTGAAGGGACGCCCATTACCTGCTCCTTCCAGTGGCTTGGTATTCGTCCTTCGTCTATGGGAAGACCTTCACCACTTTATGATGTTGCCCTTATTGATAAGGACGGCAACCGCTGTGCGGTAGGCGATGAAGGCGAAGTTGTTATGTTTGTGAAGGACGGCAAACAGGTTGGTCTTTTGGATTATTACTATCAGGACGGCGAAAAAATCAATCCGATTGAAAATGGTATCTACCATACCGGCGATATTGCCTATGAGGATGAAGACGGGTACTACTGGTATGTGGGACGAAATGACGATATGATTAAATGCTCAGGCTATCGCATCGGCCCGTTTGAAATTGAAAGCGTACTCAATACACACGAGGCGGTTAAGGAATGCGCAATCGTGGGAAGACCTGATGAAATTCGCGGACAAATTGTTTGCGCGGTAGTTGTGTTGGCACCGGGCTTTGAGCCTTCCGACGCCCTTACCAAGGAACTGCAGGATTATGTAAAGAAGCTGACGGCACCGTATAAATATCCCCGTAAAATTGAATATGTTTCGGAACTTCCCAAAACAACCTCGGGGAAAATAACACGGAATGCCTTAAGAACAGATAAATAGAAAGGATTTTGAAAATGAAAAACATTGATAAAACCTACGAACCGCAAACTGTAGAAAAAAAGCTTTATAAAAAGTGGCAGGATAACGGCTATTTCAAGGCTTCACCCGATAAGAACAAGAAACCCTTCTGTATCGTAATTCCCCCTCCCAATGTAACGGGACAGCTGCATATGGGACATGCACTGGACGAAACGCTGCAGGATATTTTAATCCGTTGGCGCAGAATGCAGGGATATAGTGCCCTGTGGGTGCCGGGAACAGACCATGCGGGGATTGCTACGCAGATTAAGGTAGAAGAACACCTTCGCAAAACCGAGGGGCTGACCCGTCATGACCTTGGGAGAGAAAAGTTCCTCGAAAGAGTATGGGACTGGAAAAACCAATATGGTGACCGCATTATTAACCAGCTGAAAAGCTTGGGAAGCTCCTGCGATTGGTCCAGAGAACGCTTTACCATGGACGAAGGCTGCTCTCGTGCAGTCCGCGAGGTGTTTGTACGTCTGTATGAAAAAGGGCTGATTTATAAAGGAAACCGCATTATTAACTGGTGCCCGCAGTGTCGCACGGCGCTTTCCGATGCAGAGGTGGAATATAGTGAACAGGGCGGACATTTCTGGCATATCCGTTACCCCATCAAGGGTGAGAACGGTTTTGTGGAAATTGCCACAACACGTCCCGAAACGCTTCTTGGCGATACGGCGGTAGCTGTAAATCCCGAGGATGAACGGTTTAAAGATTTGGTCGGAAAGACCTTGATTCTCCCGCTTGTGGGTCGTGAAATCCCCATTGTTGCCGACGAATACGTAGATAAGGAGTTTGGTACGGGTGCCGTTAAGATTACACCTGCCCATGACCCCAACGACTTTGAGGTCGGTCAGCGCCATAACCTCGAACAAATCCGCATTATGGACGATGATGCTAAAATTTCCTTTGATTGCAAATATAAAGGCATGGACCGCTATGAAGCAAGACGTGCCATGGTGGAGGACCTTGAAAAAGAAGGTCTGCTTATAAAGACAGTAGACCACAGCCACAATGTAGGTGCCTGCTATCGCTGTGGCACTACGGTAGAACCGCTTACAAGTGAACAGTGGTTTGTAAAAATGGAGCCGCTTGCAAAAGAGGCAATGCGCGTTGTTAAAGACGGCACGATTGAATTCATTCCGGGACGTTTCTCGAAAACGTACATGAACTGGATGGAAAATGTGCATGATTGGTGTATTTCCCGTCAGCTTTGGTGGGGACACCGTATTCCGGCGTTCTACTGCGAAGAATGCGGTAAAATGGTTGTTTCCCGCGAGGATGTGGAAACATGTGCTTGTGGCGGTAAAATGCGGCAGGAGGACGATGTTCTGGATACATGGTTCAGTTCCGCCCTTTGGCCGTTCTCAACGCTCGGTTGGCCCGATAAGACGGAGGAACTTGACTATTATTATCCCACAAGTGTGCTTGTAACGGGGTATGACATTATCTTCTTCTGGGTTTCCCGCATGATTTTTTCAGGTATGGAACACATGGGCAAGGAGCCCTTTAAGCATGTATTCCTGCACGGGCTTGTGCGTGACGGGCAGGGCAGAAAGATGTCCAAGTCCCTCGGTAATGGTATTGACCCCCTCGAGGTTATTGAGGAATACGGTGCGGATGCACTTCGCTTTACGCTTGCTACCGGCAATTCGCCCGGTAATGATATGCGCTTCTACATGGAAAGAGTAGAGGCAAGCCGTAACTTTGCCAATAAGCTTTGGAATGCGGCACGCTTTGTTATGATGAATTTGGATATTGACAAAGTAACGCTTCCGGAAAATCCCCAGATGGAAGACAAATGGATTTTGTCTAAGTACAATACACTGGTAAAAGAGGTTACGGATAATCTGGAAAACTACGAAATCGGTATTGCCCTTGGAAAGGTGTACGACTTTATCTGGGATATATACTGCGATTGGTATATCGAGCTTACAAAGCCGCGCCTTTATGATGAAGCCTGTCCCACAAGACGGGATGCACAAAATACGCTGTGCTACGTTTTAGCCGGAACGCTGAAGTTGTTGCACCCGTTTATGCCCTTTGTAACCGATGAAATTTATACAGCCCTTCCCGTAGAGGATGAGAGCATTATGATTTCCGCATGGCCGACCTTTGACGAAGCACTTGCTTTCCCCAAGGATGAGGCGGAAATGGAAATTATCTGTGATGCCATTCGCGGCATTCGAAATGCAAGAGCAGAAATGCAGATTCCGCCTTCCAAACGTGCAAGCCTCTATGTGGTAACAGAAAAGGCAGACCTTTTTGCCGGTAGTGAAGAGTTCTTTAAAAAGCTTGCAGGCGCTTCGGAAGTGGTTGTAAAGGCAGAAAAGGATGCGGCCTGTGAAAAGGCACTCACGGTGGTTGTAGAAAGCGCCATGCTCTTTATGCCCACAGACCAACTGATTGACAAGGAAAAGGAAATTGCCAGACTCGAAAAAGAAAAGGCAAACCTTGAAAATGAAATTAAAAGAACGAGCAGCAAGCTTTCCAATCCCGGCTTCCTTGCAAAAGCGCCGGCAAAGCTTGTGGAAGAAGAAAAGGCAAAACAGGCAAAATACGAAGAAATGTTAGAAAAGGTGTTAGAGGGCATTGAAGCATTCAAATAATTTCAGCTATAAGGACGCACTTTGCTTTGTACACGGGGCACTGAAGCTCGGGTCAAAGCTTGGGCTTACGAATATACGGGAGCTTTTAAAGCGCGTTGGTCGTCCGCAGGATAAACTGAAATTCATTCACATTGCAGGTACAAACGGAAAAGGAACGGTTACAACCGCACTCGCCGCAGTCTTGACTGCGGCGGGTTTCCGCACGGGTGCATACACATCCCCTTTTGTATATCGCTTTAATGAACGTATGCAAATTGACGGGGCGGAAATTTCTGATGCCGTTTTTACGCGAAACGCCTATTTGGTAAAGGAGGCCTCGGCGGCAATGGTGGCGGAGGGGCTTGCCCACCCGACGGAGTTTGAAATTGTAACGGCAATCGGGCTTTTGTGCTTTGCGGAGGAAGGGTGCGAATATGTGGCACTGGAGGTTGGTCTCGGCGGTAGACTCGATGCCACGAATGCAATCGAAAATCCTGTCTGTACCGCAATTTGTTCCATCGGATATGACCATATGCAATACCTTGGAGATACACTCGAAGAAATTGCAGGAGAAAAGTGCGGCATATTAAAAGAGGGTGTGCCCGCGGTGGTGTATAGGGAGCAGCCTAAAGCGGCAATGGCGGTTATTCGCGAAAAATGTGCCGAGAAAAATGCGCCGCTTCTTCTCTCGGAGGTGCCTAAAGTTTCGGAGAGCACCTACCGCGGGAACCGTTTTTCAACGTCCCGCTACAAGGATTTGTTCTTGCCCCTTGCAGGTACACACATGGCAAAAAATGCATGTGTAACGCTTGGGATTATTGACGTATTGCGGGAAAAAGGTGTTTCCATTCCCGACAGTGCGGTGTATGAAGGACTGAAAGCGGTACGGCATCGGGGAAGACTGGAAACCGTTTCGGAAAATCCCCTATTTATTTTGGACGGGGCACATAATGCTGACGGAATTGATGCCCTTTGTGCCGCTGTAAAATCCCTTTTTGCAGGGAAAAAGCTTGTGTTTATTACAGGCATGCTTGCCGATAAAGAATATGAAAAGGCAATGGAGAAGACGGCGGGACTTGCAGAATGCGTAATTTGTGTCACCGTGCCGTCCCCTCGCGCCCTTTCGGCCTTGGAACTTGCCGAAGCGGCAAAGCCATATCATAAAAAGGTGCAGGCGGCAGAAAGTATGGACGAAGCCATTCGGGCGGCATACGGCGAAAAACCGGATGTGATTCTTGCCTTCGGTTCGCTTTATATGCTTGCAGATGTACATGCAGCGGTAATACGGTTTTTAAACGAGCGGGATTGACAAAAAATCCCGCTCGTGATATAATGTGATTGCAAAGAAAACAAAATTTTAAAATGGAACAAAATTTAAAAAGGAGATGCAAAATGACCGGTATCTTAGAAATTATAGAGGATTTTAAGAAGGCGTGCCCTTGCGGCAGACAGCATGAAACGGCTGTTCGGGATGTGCTTATTGAATCGGGGGCGGTACATCGCGTAGGAGAAATGCTTTCGAAAAACGGATTTTCCAAGAATCTTTTACTGGTTGCGGATAAAAACACATTACGCGCCGCAAGTGGTATTGCGGAAAGTCTGCAAGATTTTTCGGTAGAATATAAAATTTACGACGATTTGCGCGTTGCCACCATGGAGCACGTACGCGAAATTGAAGAGATGATTCAGGGGAAAGACATTTCCGTTTTATCGGTAGGGACAGGCTCGGTAAACGACACCTGCCGCCTGGCTTCTGCGCGGCAGAAAAAACTGCTTTGTATTTTTGCAACAGCGCCGTCCATGGATGGCTTTGCCTCTTACGGTGCGCCTATCGTATGTAACGGTTTCAAATCCTCTTATGATGCGAAAAGTCCCGAAGTCATTATTGCCGACACTAAAATTTTAGCAGAAGCGCCAAATGAACTGAAGTCGGCGGGCTTTGGAGATATGATTGCAAAATATATCGGACTTGTGGACTGGCAGATTTCCGCGCTTCTTACCGGTGAGTACTACTGCGAAAAAATTGCAAAGCTTACAAGGGAAGCTGTAGATGAACTGATGGAAATGGCAGACAGGGTGTGCGTAAAGGACGAATATACCGCAGGTAAAATTTTTGAAGCCTTGCTCAAAACCGGTATCGGCATGAGCTTTGCGCAAAATTCACGCCCTGCCAGCGGAAGTGAACATATTGTTGCCCATTTAATTGAATGTGTTGAACTTCGTGATAACATCATTCCCAATTTCCATGGCGATGATGTTGGTGTTGCCACGCTGGAAATGTTAAAATATTATAATGCTCTGGCAGAAAAGCCGTGCATTGAAACGCAGGACGAAGTGGTCGATTGGGAGGATGTGTACGCATTTTATGCCGAAATGGCAGAGGAAGTCAGAAAACTCAATACGCCGGATACCGTCAGTGATGCGGTGGATAAAGATGACCTGAAAAATAAATGGCAGGAAATCAGAAAAATTATACATAGCGTACCAAGCTACGAAACATGTAAAACCGCTATGCAAAAGGCAGGCTGTAAGCTTACGGTAGCGGATATAGGAAAAGACCAAAAATTATTTGATGATTGCGTAAAATATTCGCCGTATATGCGAAGAAGATTGACGCTGTTAAGACTTCGAAACATGATAAAATAACGGTTTGCCTGCTCATGCGTGTGAAAACACATATCAATTTATTTGTACGTGAACCGGGACTGTCATTCATTTTTTAGTATAGGAGAACACAATATGCGTGTAATTTCCGGAACTGCCCGCGGACGCAAGCTTTTGAGCCTTGACGGGTTGCATACAAGACCGACGACAGACAGAGTGAAAGAAGCTGTATTTAATATTGTGATGCCGCACGTGCGGGAAGCGACGGTGCTTGACCTTTTTGCGGGAAGCGGCGCACTTGGCATTGAAGCACTTTCAAGAGGTGCTGTGCACAGTACATTTGTGGAAAACAGCCGTGCCGCGGCAGAGATTATCCGGCAAAATTTAGAGAATACCAAATTTACTGCAAACGCCACGCTTATCGAAAGGGATGCGCTTGCCTTTTTATCGGCAACGCAGGAAAAATACACACTTATTTTTCTGGACCCACCGTATGACGGCGGCTTTTATGCGCCTGTGCTTTCCCTTATAGCGGGAAAGGCACTTTTGCAGCCGGACGGGGTGCTGGTTTTGGAAAAACGGGCAGATATGGACATACCGCTATCGAGTGGTCTGGAAATTTTGAAAGAAAGAAAATATGGAAAAACAGAAGTTTTAATACTAGGACGGAAAGGAAGGCATGAACATGATTAAGACAATCGGTGTTTTAACAAGCGGCGGTGATGCGCCGGGCATGAATGCGGCAATTCGCGCCGTTGTTCGTACGGGCTGTGCAAACGGGCTTCGTGTTATGGGGATTCAAAGAGGCTATCAGGGGCTTATCGACGGTGAAATTCAGGAGCTTACGCCCCGAAGCGTTTCCGATACCCTGCAACGGGGCGGAACGTTTTTGCAGTCAGCACGTTGCAAGGCATTTATGGAAGAAGCAGGGGTTATCCGCGCTATTGAGGTGGCAAAGGTGTTCGGCATTGATGCCCTTGTTGTTATCGGCGGGGACGGGTCTTTCCGCGGCGCGCTGGATTTAAGCCGGCACGGACTTACGGCGGTCGGTATTCCCGGCACAATTGATAACGATATTGACTGCACCGAATACACCATTGGGTATGATACGGCAATGAATACGGCAATGGAAGCCATTGACAAAATCCGCGATACGATTTCGAGCCATCAGCGCTGCAGTATTGTTGAGGTTATGGGCAGGGGCGCAGGACACATTGCGCTGAGCCTTTCCATCGCAAACGGTGCGGAAGCTGTGATTGTGCCGGAAAAAGACTTTTCGGTGGATGAGGACATTATAAAGCCGATTTTTGCATGCCGCAACCGCGGTAAAAAGCATTATATTATCATTTTAGCAGAAGGCGTTGGAAAGGCGGAGGAAATCAAGGCGGAAATCCACCAGAAAACCGGCATTGAAGCCCGCATCAGCGTACTTGGTTACATTCAGCGCGGCGGAAGCCCCACAGCGCGGGACAGAATTGAAGCCAGCCGTATGGGTGCGCATGCTGTTGAAATTCTCATGAAAGGGTGCGACAGCCGTATTGTGGCACTGAAAAACGGTCTTGTTACCGATATTCCTATCGAAGAAGCACTCAGCATGAAGAAAAACATCAGCGAAACAGACCTTGCGCTTACTAAAATTCTGTCTACCTGATTTTGACAAAGAAAGTCAGAAAACTTATCTTTAAAATGACATATTTTGCACCTCTTTTCCTGTATACTGGTAGGGACGGGAAAAGAGGTGCTTTTTCATTTGAAGAGGAGATGGGCGGTATGACTGTATATGCAGATATTTTATTTCTTATCAATTTTACCGTAAACATTCTGGTGCTGTACCTGACAGGGAAAATCGGAAGGCTTTCACCGCGGCGGTGGCGCATTGCGCTGGGGGCGGTGGCAGGGGCAGCGTATGCTGTTTTTATGTTTTTTCCGCGGCTTTCCTTCGGGTATTCAGCGGCGGCAAAGGTTTTATTTTCTCTTTTTGTGGTGGCGCTCACCTTTAATATCCGCGGTGTGCGACTGTACATAAAAACCGTCGGTGTATTTTATCTTGTAACCTTTTGCCTCGGCGGGTGCGTGATGGCGCTCTTTTATTTGACGGATGCGGGGGCAAAGCTTGGAGCCGTTGTGAAAAACGGTATATTATATTTAAATCTTCCGTGGAAGGTTTTAATCGGGGCGGTGCTTTTTTCCTATGCCATTATCCGCGTTGTGTGGGGGATTTTGCAAAGCCGCATGGCAAGAGAAGCAATGTACCGTAAAATCGGAATTTCGTGGAATGGAAATGAGGTTTGGATGGATGCGCTTTTGGATACGGGCAATGCCCTTTGTGAGCCGTTTTCTGGCGCACCGGTGATTGTGGCGGAGTATGAAAAGCTTTTGCCGATTTTGCCCGAGGCTTTAAGGGAAGCCTGTCAATTGGGAGAAACTGCCGTGGAGCAAATCTGTGACGAGCGAATAAGAGGGCGCATTCGAATGATTCCTTTTTCCTCTCTCGGAAAAGAGCATGGCATGCTGATAGGCTTTCGCCCTGACAAGGCTTGGCTTTTGGAGAATGAAAAAATTTTGGATGCAGGGGCGGTTGTAATCGGTATTTATACAAGAAATCTCGCCCGTGACCGCAGCTACGGCGCACTTTTGCCGCCGCAGCTTGCGACACATGAATTTATATAAAGGAAGGGACTTTTTCATGAAATGGCAGGAACTTTTGCGCGCGATTCTTTCGCGCATCTGCGGAAGAGAAGTGCATTATATCGGCGGGGCAGAGGTACTCCCGAAAGCCCTTTCGCCTGAGGAAGAGGCGGAGCTGATTGCAAAGCTTGGACCGGATACGGAGGATGCAAAACGGGCACTTATCGAGCACAATTTGCGGCTTGTAGTGTATATCGCGCGAAAGTTTGATAATACGCAGGTGGGCGCCGAGGACTTAATTTCCATCGGCACGATTGGGCTAATCAAAGCCATTAACACCTTTCAACCGGAAAAGAATATTAAGCTTGCCACCTATGCTTCTCGCTGTATCGAAAACGAAATTTTAATGCACCTTCGAAAAAACTCTTCCCGCCGCACCGAGGTTTCCATTGACGAGCCTTTGAATGTGGATTGGGACGGCAACGAGCTTCTTCTATCGGATATTTTAGGAACAGACAGCGATTTGGTGCACCGCCATCTGGAGGACGAAGCAGAACGTGAAATGCTCTCAAAAGCCCTTTCCCGCCTTTCCGACAGGGAACGGACGATTATGCGCCTTCGCTTCGGGCTTGGCGGCTGCCATGAAAAGACCCAGAAGGAGGTGGCAGATATGCTTGGCATCAGCCAGTCCTATATCTCCCGCCTTGAAAAACGAATTATAGCGAGGCTGCAAAAGGAATTTGCCGCTATGGGGTGAACAGTGTCGAAATCTTTTTTTACATAAAGTTCACAGTTTATTCATTGACCCTCGGGCAAGGAAGGTATATAATAGAAAGAAAAGGGAATGCAAAAATATTTCTTATCCCCCCTGACCGGAGATTTCTGAGGGGATAGGAAAAAGATTCAGAATGGATAAAATGAGCCCGAACTGTGCTCGGGGATACCCGAAGGCGTACTGGTGTACGCCGAGCGGCGAAGTTGATTTATAGAAAAAAGGCATAAAATATGGGAAAATCTCAAATCTTGAGATTTTCCTGCATTATAGTAGTTTTTAAAATTTTTTGAACAACCAATCTATATGTAAGTGCTTGCCTTTTTGCGTTCTGGACTTTTATTACACCCCCGTTTGCATAGGAGGAAAAAATGAACGAGGTCAAAACACCAAAGAAGCCACTGCTTTTTTATTATGCGATTGCAATCGGTGTATTACTGCTTTTTAATATGCTGATTACGCCGAATCTGTTCGGTGCCCGTATGGAGGAAGTGGACTACGGTACGTTTATGCGAATGACAGACGAAAAGAACATCGGGATTGTACAGATTGAAGCAAACCGAATTGTTTTCACCGATAAAACGGAAAAAATTGTTTACGAAACAGGACGCATCGAGGATGCCGGTATGGTAGACCGATTATATGCGGCGGGCGCAAAATTCGGCGGGGAAATTGTGGAGGAAGCGTCTCCGATTTTGAGCTTGCTTTTATCTTGGATTATTCCTATATTGCTTTTTGTGGGCGTAGGGCAGTTTTTATCGAAAAAAATGATGAAGAAAATGGGCGGCGGTCCCGATTCCATGATGTTCGGTATGGGAAAGAGCCATGCCAAAATTTACGTAAAATCCTCCTCGGGCATTAAGTTTTCGGATGTGGCGGGGGAGGATGAGGCGAAGGAAAACCTTGCGGAGGTGGTAGACTATCTCCATAACCCGAAAAAGTACAGCGCCATCGGCGCGTCCATGCCGAAAGGAATTTTGCTCGTAGGGCCTCCGGGAACGGGGAAAACCATGCTTGCAAAGGCAGTTGCGGGCGAAGCAAACGTACCCTTTTTCTCCATTTCCGGCTCGGAATTTGTGGAGATGTTTGTGGGTATGGGCGCATCGAAGGTGCGCGACCTTTTTAAGCAGGCAAAGGAAAAAGCGCCATGTATTGTATTTATTGACGAAATTGATGCCATCGGGAAAAAGCGCGACGGGCACATAGGCGGCAACGATGAACGCGAGCAGACCCTAAATCAGCTTCTTACAGAGATGGACGGATTTGAGGGAAATACAGGGGTTATGATTTTGGCGGCGACCAACCGACCCGAATCCTTAGACCCGGCACTTCTCCGTCCGGGACGGTTTGACCGCCGTGTGCCGGTAGAACTTCCGGATTTAAAGGGAAGAGAAGAAATCCTGAAGGTTCACGCACGCAAAATCAAAGCAAGCCCGGAGATTGATTATAACGCCGTTGCGCGCATGGCATCCGGTGCCAGCGGTGCGGAACTTGCCAACGTTATAAACGAAGCGGCGCTTCGGGCGGTGCGGGAAAATCGGCGGCAGGTAACACAGGCGGACATGGAGGAGAGCATCGAGGTTGTAATTGCCGGTTACCGAAAAAAGAATGCTATTTTGTCCAATAAGGAAAAGTTGATTGTGGCATACCACGAGGTGGGACATGCCCTTGCAGCGGCACTGCAGTCTCATTCCGCACCGGTGCAGAAAATTACAATTATTCCCCGCACAAGCGGCGCACTCGGCTATACAATGCAGGTGGATGAAGATGAGCATTATCTCCTTTCTAAGGAAGAACTTACGAACAAGATTTTGACGTTTACGGCGGGGCGTGCGGCGGAGGAAGTGGTGTTCGGCTCGGTGACAACGGGTGCGGCGAACGATATTGAACAGGCAACAAAGCTTGCCCGTGCCATGATTTGCCGATATGGCATGAGCGAGGAATTCGGTATGGTGTGCATGGAGCAGGTGACGAATATTTATCTCGGCGGGGACGCAAGCCTTACCTGCTCGCCCGAAACGCAGACAAAAATTGACGATACTGTAGCGCGCCTTGTGCAGACACAATACGAAAAAGCGGTACAGATGTTACGGGAGAATAAACCGAAGCTGGACGAAATTGCAAAGCATCTATATGAGAAAGAAACAATTACGGGTGAGGAATTTATGGGAATTCTGTACGCACCAATTGAATAAGGAACGGTGGAAAGCACCACAAAAACCCACCTGCACTGCCTTTTTTCGGCAGTGCAGGTGGGTTGAATTTTTTATATAAACCTATGGTTACAGTTATGCAGCATCCTGCGAGAGGGAATCCCCATCTGTTGTAAAGATAATCGTTCCGTCCTGGTCTGTACGAAGAACGCAAGCTCCAATGGCGGCAAGGCGCAAAAGCGTCTTTTCGGCGGGATGTCCGTAGCTGTTTCCATTACCTACGCTAATTACGGCATACTGTGGCATTACCTTGTTTAGAAATGCTTCGGAGGAGGAAGTAGTAGAGCCGTGGTGCCCGACTTTCAGAACATCCGCCGCAAGATCCCCTTGCATTTGGACTTCGCTTTCTTCTTCTGCATCCCCCGTGAAAAGAAACGTGCGGTTTAAATAGGTAACAAGAAGCACCGCAGAAGCATTGTTGGCATCGGTGTTTTCTGCGGTGGGGGCTACCATGGTAATGGAAAGCCCGTCCGCGTCGAAAATCGATACGCCCGCTGCCGCTTTTAAAATCGGCACATTCGTTTCTTCTGCCGCTGTGAGAACATCTTTATAGGTTTTCGTATTGGCAGAAAGTGCAGGCATATAGAGAACATCCGTGGGGAGTGCGCGCAGAACATCATCCATACCGCCAATGTGGTCGGCATGCGGGTGTGTGCCGATAGCGTATTCAATATCGGTTACACCTTGCTTTTTCAGATAGGATGCCACATCGTCCCCGTCCCCGTTTTGCCCGGCATCAATCAGCATGTCCTCGCCGTTTGGTAAAAGCAGAAGAATACTGTCTGCCTGCCCTACGTCAATAAAATGTACGGAGAGGGGACGCTTTACCCGTCTTTCCCCGTCGGTAATCCATACGGTTTCTGTTTTTTGTTGCCATCTGACATCGCACCCGAAGCTTTCGGCCACAAAACGGGCGGGAACAAGAGTGCGTCCTTCCACAATTTTGGCAGGAACGTCAAGCGCTTTTGCTTCCTCGTTTATATAAGCCGTCATTTTACCGATGGGGACAGATACGGTTGTATCCCCGCGCACACCGGTAGCAGTTTGGGTTTCCCCGTTCCACGAAACCGCAGCACCGAGTGCTTCAAAAATAAAGCGCATGGGAACGAGGGTGCGTCCGTCTTCGATAATGGGCGGACTGTCAAAGGTGACAGGGGTATTGTTCACCATCACGCGAATTTCTGCGTGGACGGGAAGGGCAAGAAAACAAAGCAAAAGCAGTAGTGCTGTCCATTTTTTCATATTTATTCTCCTAATTTAAATGCATCCGGCAAAAGCGCGGAAAGGCGTTTTGTGCCGGTTTTTGTAACAATGTCTATATCGCCAAACTCGGCAAGGGTCTGGCGGCAAATACCGCAGGGCGTATGGGTGACGGCAATGGCGCGAAATGTGCGCACGCCTTGCGCGACAGCGGAAAATAAAGCCACACGCTCGGCACAAACGGTAGCACCAAAGGATGCATTTTCGACGTTACACCCTGTAAAGATTCTGCCGTCCTCCGCTAAAAGCGCCGCGCCCACGCGGACGTCAGAATAGGGAGCGTATGCGTTTTCTGCGGCACGCTCTGCCGCTTCGAGCAACGTTTTATACATTTTCTTCCCCTCGCATAAGACCCAGCCCGGTCAGAATTTTTTCTTCCATTGCCCGCATTTCGATGCGGTCTTCTTCTTCAATATGGTCGTAGCCATAAAGGTGCAGCATGGAATGTACGGTGAGAAAGCCGATTTCCCGCGCGGGGCTGTGCCCGTATGCTTCTGCCTGCTCGTATGCTTTTTCCAGCGACAGAACAATATCCCCGAGAATACGTTCATCATCCTCCATGGGGAAGGATAAAACATCCGTTTCCCTATCTATACCGCGCCACTGTGCGTTCAGTTCCCGGATTGCGGCATTGTCACACACAAGCACGGAAACGGCCTTCCTTTCGCCATTGCCGAGCATGCGAAATGCACCGCGGATGCTTTTTTTAATGGTGCGACGGACCGAAAAGGTCAAGGGGCAGACCTTTTGTTCATTTCGAAGCCAAATTGTAAGCATATCAGTTCTCCTTCTTTTCATTTTCCGGATATTGGATGCGGCTGTGGAAGTACCCGCAGAACACGTGAACAAAGGCGGATTCGATGGTTTCCATGTCCCGAAGGGTAAGACCGCTTTCGCCCATTTGTCCGTCACCCAGCTTTCCGTGCAGAATTTTCTGCACCATTTCGCGGATGCTCGCTTCATCCTTGTTTTCAAGGGAGCGCACCGCAGCTTCCACGGAATCGGCAAGCATAACGATGGCTTCCTCGCGTGTGTTGGGACGTGGACCCGGATAGCGGAACTTTTCCTCTTCCACTTCGCCCTCGTTTTCAATTTTTGCTTTATGGTAAAAGAAGGAAACCAGGGTATTGCCGTGGTGCGATGCAATAATACTGCGAATGGCACCGGGCAGGCGGTGTTGCCGCGCTAAATCATTGCCTTCTTTTACATGTGAAATGATAATGGAAGCACTCAGCTGCGGATTCATTTTATCATGGGGATTTTCGGCGTACTGATTTTCCTTGAAATACTGCGGACGGCGCAGCTTGCCCACATCATGATAATAGGCACCCGTGCGTGCTAAAAGCGCATTTCCGCCGATAGCCTCGCAGGCAACCTCGGCAAGATTCCCCACCATAAGGCTATGGTGATAGGTGCCGGGGGCTTCCGTTAGAAGACGCTTTAGGAGCGGCTGGTCAGGATTGGAAAGCTCTAAAAGCTTAAAGGGGGTTGTTACGTCAAAGGCATATTCCCAGAAGGGAAGCGTGCCGATAATCAGCACGGAGCTGATAGCACCTGCGCCGAACCCGTACAAGCCACGAAGGAGCGCGCTTTCAAGCTCAAGCCCCTCTAAAACGCCGATGGCAAAATATAAGCCGAACTGGCATGCCGCCTGTATGACGGCGGAAAATACGAGGGTGTGCCGAAGCCCTGCACGCGTAAAGACAAACGCCGATAGAGTGCCGGAGAGAATCAGGCAGGAAAGGCAGAAAATATCGCCTTCAAAAATCAAAACGGACAAGATGGAAATTACGGCGTTGTATGTAACGGCAAAGCGAATATCTACCAAAATGGCAAGAAGTGCTGTACCTGCAACAATCGGCAGGAGATAGGGGTTTATGGATTTGGCAATGCCCGCTGAGCTTAAGAGGACGGTCAAAGCGAAAATAATGGCAATCATGAGGAGAAGACCGTCATTTTTCAAACACTCATGGGCATACCGCCGCATATAGAGATACAAAACGGTGTAGCATGCGAAAAGAAGCAGGAATGCGCCGAAAATACTGAGCGCGTGAAGCCCTGCGGTATTGGACTCTATCATGCCAAGGTCGGAGAGTACCGCATATTGCGCCTGGGTGACAATATCCCCCTTTCGCACAATAACCTGATTTGCCTTATAGGTTACTTCTTCTACACTATCACGAAGTGCGCGCCGTGCCTCCTCTGTTTTTTCAGCATTAAAAAATTTGTTTTCTGCAAGGGTTGCATCCAGAAGTGAAACCGCGAAATCCGCGTAGCGCGTATTTTCGGACAAGACGGTGCGTGCCTCGGAAAGGGCGGCTCCCTTTTCTGTAATCCCTGCCTCCAAAAGCTCTCGTTGTGTTTCGATAAGAAGCGAGGAAAAAGCGGAAAAGGCGGCATCATCCATGGAAAGAAGGGGCGAAATATCCATCCCTTCCGTTTGCGTTTCCTGCATGGGGGCGGAGGTTTCCCGCTGGGCACTTGCAAAAGCCAAAATGCTTCGAAGCGCCTTTTCCGATTCCTGCGTAATTTCAGGAGAAATATCGTATTTATCCGCAAGGTCTGCTTCTGCTTCCGCCCGCCGCCGCTCTGTGGTAAGCTCGTCCACAATTTCGCGGGGTGCGTAGATGTCTGCAGGCGCGGTGCGCCCTGCGGCAATATCGTACTGTGTGGGGCGAAGCCCCGTCAGCATTAAAAGAAACGTAACAATAAATGAAATCGCAATAATAATTATCTTTTTCATATGTTATCCCTTACTTTCGTTTTCCTGCGTTTCGTTCATAGGCATCAATAATTTTTTGTACCAACGGATGCCGGACAACGTCCTTCGCCGTCAGATGCACAAAGGAAATACCTTCGATATTTTTCAAAATGGAAATGACATCCCGAAGCCCCGAACGCTTGCCATCCGGAAGGTCTATCTGGGTAATGTCTCCCGTGATAATGGCTTTAGAGCCAAAGCCGATACGGGTCAGGAACATTTTCATCTGTTCGGGGGTGGTGTTTTGCGCTTCGTCTAAAATGATAAAGGCATCATCCAGCGTTCGCCCGCGCATGTAGGCAAGCGGTGCAACCTCAATAAGTCCCCTTTCAAAATATTTCATGTAGCTTTCCGTGCCGAGCATGTCGCTTAAGGCATCATACAGGGGACGAAGATAAGGATCAACCTTGTTTTGCAAATCACCGGGCAAAAAGCCGAGCTTTTCTCCGGCTTCCACCGCGGGACGGGTGAGAATGATGCGGCTTGCCTGCTTTTTCCGAAAGGCATCCACCGCGAGCGCTACCGCAAGGTAGGTTTTTCCTGTCCCCGCAGGGCCTATGCCAAAGGTTACGGTGCTGTTTTTTATGCTTTCCACATATGTTTTCTGTCCCAGTGTTTTTGCCTTTATGGGCTTGCCCTTTGCTGTGATGCACACATAGTTTTCGCCAAGGCTTGCCGCGGAAAAGGTGATGCCGTCCTCTGCCATGGTGATGGCGTAGCGCACGTCCTGCTCCGAAAGACCGTCTCCCTTTTCTAAAATTCCTTTCAGGTTTTCAAAGACATAGATGGCTTTCTGGGTGTTTGTATCCTCGCCCAGTATCTTGATAACGCCGTCGCGCGTGATAAGCTGCACATCCAACTCTTTTTCTATAAGCATTAAATTTTTGTCAAACGCGCCGAAAAGCTCAGATTGGTTTTTCATGCCGTTTATATCAAAATATCTCTCTGTCATCCTCTGTTTCCTCCAGTATTTCCCGTATTTCTCCGATTTCCTCTATACATTCGACGGTACAAGTGACCGTAATGGTTCCATCTTCGTTTAGTATGTGCGTATATTCCGTATTTATAATTTCTCCGTCCTCCGGAATTTGTATATCCGCTAAAAGCGTTTGCCCGTAAAAGAGAGCCGCATCCTCTGCCAAAAGCTTATCGCAGGATACATTTGTTTTGTAAATGGTATCTTTTTGAATGGTTATCGGTAAATATAAATCACCCCAAAGCCGAAGAGAAGTCGTTTCGCTTTCTGTTCGGTAGGTTTCAAAGGGCGCTTTTTTGCTATGCAGCGGCAGGTGAAAAGAGCCGAAAGATAAACTGTAACGCGTCTTTGTTTCTCCGGCATCCGTTTCTGTTTTCTTGGAAAGCGGAAAGGTGCCGCTTTTGGACGTCCAGGTTTTGGCACGCGCTGTACCTTCTGCATGGACAAGCATGGTTCCGCCGTGCTTCGTTTCTACGGTGCCGCTTATAAGAAGCGTACCCTTTTGTACCGTATCGCCCTCTTGCACGAGTGCCGTGCCCCGTGCCGCAGTACAGCTTACAATCACGCCGTCCCGCGATGCAACAATATTGGTCGGGCGGTGCACCGGAATAATTTCAGGCTTCGGTGTTTTCTCACGGACATGGACAAAAGCACGTGTGCCCCGAACCTCCACCCAAAGCCAGGAAAGCTCCGGTATTTCCCGTAGCATATCCTCTTTAATTTCGGATGCCTTCAATGTATATTTTAACACACCTACATCCAAACCGCAAGACTTCAGGGTATTTCTTATCAGATTTTTATCAATTTTTTCCGTTTCATCAATTTCAATTGCCCATATGAAAGAAGAAAGAAGGGTAAGGATCACGGCGAAAAGCAATACACCGACAATAAAAGCGCCACGTTTTCGGTGCCGGTGCAGAAAGAGAGGGAGTCCGCGCTTTCGAAGAATGCGCACCCGCGTTTTTGTTTTTCGCGCCGCTTCCCGTATGCGGAAAAAGCCCCGTATGCTTACGCAAACGGTGGCACGGGTGTCACTTTCTTTTCGAATGTGCCAAAGGTAGATGCCATGGCGCACACAGAGATTGATGAAACGTTCCAGACAGGGACCGTGCAGCCCCAGTACAAGAAACCCTTGGAGATAATGTAAAACAGAAAAAATCATATTGTACCTCTATTCAAATTCAATTTTGGAGATGATGCCCTGTATCGTAACATCCTCGTCCGTTATGGCGGAAATGTCCAAGTTTTCACCGGTAAGATTTAGGATGCCCGCGGCGGTATATAGGCGGATTTTTTCGCGGGAAAGCTCAATAACGCCTTTATAGTTTTCCACAGAGGCTTCTTTGCCTGCAAGCACGGTGATTTTAGGCATAGATAACGCAATTTCCTTTGGAAGCTCCATGGCATCGGCTACTTTTTCCCGTATGGGGGTTCGGTTTCGTTTTCGCATGAAATCAGTCCTTTCGCCATATGTATATGAGAAAGAACAAGAAAAAAAGACTGATTTTAAGGAGGACACGCCATGAAAAAAATAATTGGCATAGGTGCGGCGGTTTTTGCCGTTATCATTGCCTGTGCGCCCGCAGTTTCCGCAGATGCAGCGCGGGAGGCATTGGCAATATGCGGCGGGACGCTCATTCCTTCGCTGTTTCCCTTTTTTGTTTGTGCCAATGTTTTGGTGGGGAGCGGAATGACGGAAACGGCAGGGCGTATTCTGGAAAAACCCATGCGGCGCGGCTTCGGCATCGGCGGCGAAGGGGCGTCAGCTGTTTTGCTCGGGCTTATCAGCGGATATCCGGCGGGGGCAGCCGTAACATGCCGCCTGTATGCTGCGGGCGGAATTTCCCGTGAAGAAGCTGAGCGACTTTTGGCATTTACCAATAATGCCGGACCGCTCTTTGTAATCGGGGTGATTGGTATGGGCGTTTATCAAAGCCCTGCGGCAGGCTATATTTTGCTTTTAGCCCAGAGCCTTGCAGCACTTTCCGTTGGCGCTTGCATGCGGATTTTCGGGAAAAGAATCGAGGGGAAGCGCGTGAAAATGCGTAAAGGCTTTGGAGACCCCGTGGGGGATGCCGTGCAAACGCTTTTAACACTTTGCGGCTTTGTTGTCTTTTTCTCCGTGCTTACGGCATTTATGGAAACGGCAGGTATACTGGCGGCAATTCGCCGGATTTTGTGCATTGCAGGCATGGGAGAAAACACCGCCGCACTTTTAACAGAAGGGTTTTTCGAAATTACCGCGGCGGCAAAAAGCTGTGGAGCGGCAATGCCCGCGATGGCAGGGCTACTTTCCTTTGGGGGGATGTCCGTTCTTTTGCAAACCGTTTCTCTTGTACGAAAAGCCGGCCTTTCGATGAGAAGCTATTTTTTAGGAAAAGCGCTTGCGGTTGGTTTTTCTGCTTTTTACTGTCGGTTATTACTTTCAGTATGGAAACCTTCCATGGCGGTGAGTCTTTCGGCACCCATGGCAAAGACTGTGCTGTTCGGCGGGTATCTTGGGGCGGCGGCACTCCTTGCAATTGCCGTGTACGCATTGCATGCACTTTTGGAGAAATTTTGTAAATAAACGTTGCATAGCAAACCCTTCTGTGCTATAATTCGCAGTATATGCTTTAAGGTGAAACATATCAGAATGATAAGGGAGAAGCGAATGATTGTATTTAACAGCGGCATCTATCGCCGCCTTGAATTGTTTCCGGAAACAGAGCCGGATGGCAGTGCCGGCATTACCCTGCAAAACGGCAATGCGGTACGTTTTGTACAGGCACGAAACCACGAACGGGTCATATTTGAACTCGCCCTGCATACTACCTATTCGCTCTCGCTTGAGAACGCTGCGACAGGACTTATCTATCTTTCGGATTGTGCAGAACTTATGGAAAAGGGGATACGGGTTTTAGAGGAAGGGGACAGAGAGAAAAGTCCCCTTCGCTTTGCACCCTTTAAGGGATGGATGGGTGCGCCTTGCGGACTTTGTGCCTATGGTGGCTTTTACCATATGTTTTATGAATGGAATCCTTTTTCCGAGGGAGCAGACAATTTGTACTGGGGGCATGCCGTGAGCCGTGACCTTACCACGTGGAAGCATCTGCCCGTACTGTTTGCGCCGCCCCGCGAGTTGCAGCTAGCCCGCTTTCGAACAGGCGGGGCTTTTTCCGGCAGTGCGGAAGTGATGGGAGACCGCGTGCGTCTGTTTTTTACGCAAAGTCTTGCAGTGCGCCGAACGGGTGCGATTTTACGGCAATATCAGATGCAGGCGGAAAGCCGCGATATGTTGCATTTTTCTGAAGAAGTCCCCGTGCTTTTGATGCCGCCTGTGCGGGAGGCTGGACCTATATTTTGTGCACCAAAGGTAACCGAGGCAGATGGCGAACGGTACATGGTAGTTGGGAGCACATGGAAGGGTAAGGCAGCAATGCTCTTGTATCGGGAAAACAAAGCGGGCTGGGAATATATAGGACCGTTTCTCAAAGAAAAAGGTGCGACCGAATGGAATAATCCTGATTTTTTCCCGCTTGGGAAAACGTACGCAGCACTTGGTACATTTGGCGGCAATATAGTACGGTGGTACACGGGTAGCTTTGGGGATGGGCATTTTCGCGTACGTGCGCGGGGAATTTTAGATTTCGGCGGTGATTTTTCCGCACCCCAGACCTTTACGGGTGGCGGGCGAAGACTTATGATAGGGCGGATTGGAAGACCGGATGGAAGTGGCTGTGCATCCCTGCCGCGGGAGGTATTTGCACGAAACGGAAGAATTCGAACAAAGCCTTGCGAGGAAGTGTATGCAAGAAAAGGAGAATGTATATACGAAGGACAGGGGGAAACCCTCGCCTTATCCATCAAAGATAATGCGTTTATGGCAACCCTCTGTTTTTCGGGTAAGACGGATTTTTCCCTCTGCATAGGGAAAGAGGATGGTGTGCCGTTATATCTCCATTGCAAAAATGATGCATGCTTTTTTGAAGAGGGGACAGAAAAAACAGGAAACGCAGACGTAAAAGCTTTGAAGTCGCTTACCCTTTTTGCGGATGATAGCGGCGTGGAAGTCTTTATAAATGACGGGGAAGCTACAGGAACAAAAGGGATTTGCGGGCTGGATGGTACATTTCGCTTTGAAGCTTTAGAAGCGGATGCGATAGAAAGCATTTCGGTTTTTCGTCTTTGTTCCGACAGTTCAAAGGAAGCGTGGGACGAAGGACTTCCGGCAGGGGAAACCTTTGAGTTTTAATTGTATAAAACAAAAAGTCGAAGCAAGCTGCGCTTACTTCGACTTGGTGCTCGAGACCGGAATCGAACCGGTACGGGATTGCTCCCACGGGATTTTAAGTCCTATCCCTCGGTGATTATGCTATATTATTTATAATTATGGATTACCCTTTAATGTTGTCCGATTTGGCTTAAACCCTACATTTATAGATGTGTTTTGTGCAAAAGTGAGATTTTATCGAAATAGAATTATTTTCGAATTTGGTGGAATTTTGGTGGAAATTTTAATCGGTGTTTTTGAATGCTAAGATAAGTCTATTATTGATTGTTTACATATGGCAATAGTAGACTTATTTTAGGGTTTAAGGATGTTCATATGCCGTACTGTTAAAAACCCGCTGCCATACCTAAAATAACAAGCCTTAAAACGATGATTTCATTGGCATAAAAGCAAAACGGAAGGAGAAATGCATGGACACAATAAGTAAAAATGAATTGATTGACAGAATATCCGCAAAGCTAAACAAAGAGCGTATTATAGTTGGTGGTAATAAGCACACCTACAAGAAAAAATATCATCTAAAATACACCGAAATAATTATTAGAAAAGTGGTAGATGCTTTTTGGAGTGCGATAGCCGATACTATAGCTGACGGAGATAGAATATCAATTCAAAATTATATGACGATATACCCTAAATATGCTACCAATGCTAACATCAACTCTTATTGCGTAAAAACCAAAGCAAAAGAGAGATTGAAGGAAGCCTGTAGAATACTTAACGAGAGGGAAAAGAGAAAGGAAATACAGAATGAGTGACACTAAATGGATTGAATTATTTACAAGAGCATTAGCAGACATAACAGAGCCGGAGAAAAGGAGTTTTCTCTATACGGTACTTATCGGCGTTATCAACGAATACAAGAACGGCACTTATGACGGTATGGACGGCGTAGACATATTGAACTCTTTCGGCATAAAGTGTAAGATCATTTCTGCTTCTGCTACGGAAGAAAACGAGCAAAAGAGTAAAAAGAAAACAACAAAAAGCGGTAAGACTACAGCCGTATAAGTGTAGGGTTACTCCCATCTGCCCGGAGTAAAAAGAAAGTTTGCAGAACCATAATCAAGCATAGATGACTTTGCTGCTTCGGTGAGGTCTATTTTTATGTCTGAATTTATGGGTATTATAAAGGAGGAACGATGAATGACAATAAAACATATAAAGAGGGGCAAGATTGGTTAAGTGACATCCTCACAAAAGAGGTAACAAAAATTTGTAACAAGTGTGGTATGATACTACCAATAGAGAATTTTAGAATTGTTAAAGGACAATTTCACAACCCCTACTATTTAGGACATTGCAAAAAGTGTGAATATAAATACCAAAGGAATTATCTAAAAGAAAAGAACAAGATAAGTATTTCAAATAATGTCGAAATACTTATAAAAAGAAAGTTTAAAACGATAAATCCTTACAGAATATTAGATATAAACAAGACAACTATAATGCCTATTGGTACAGATGAAGTTTTTGTTAAACTAATGGATTATAAGAATGTGTGGCTTTCTAATTATGGACGTATTATAAGAAGTACGCCAAGTGGTAAATACAAGTTATTACAAGGTAGGCGTGACAAATACGGAGTGCTCTATTATACTTTGCCAAAGTTAAAACTTATTGACGGCAAATGGTGTTGTGTAAATACAAGTCTACGTGCAGCAAAAGCGGTTGTTGATGAATTTATAGTTAATCCTGACAAAGCAAACAATATCTTTATTTGGCACAGTGGTTATAATAAAGAGGTTTGTTATTACCGAAACTTATATCCATTAAACCAAAATCAATATAAGGTCGTGAAGCAAAGCTTTACTGAAACGGGGGAAGATTCAGAAGATTTTATTATTAAAGTAATGAACGAGCTTAAATATCAACCTGATAATTGGAGCAAACAATGTTTAGAGCCTGTATTGTGTGGCATAGGATATCACGGCACTCTATACGAAAATAGTAACGTCGAATCATATCTAAGGTGGTCTGATATGATGAATCGTTGTTATAATGAAAAATTTCATATAAGACAGCCACAATATAAAGAATGTGTTGTATGTGAAGAATGGCATAATTACAGTAATTTCAAGGTGTGGTATGATGAGAATAAAGCTCCCGGAATGGCGCTTGATTTAGACAAAGACATCGTATTTAAAGGCAATAAAGAATACAGTCCGGCAACGGTTTCGCTGATTCCTCATTTTATTAATGTTTTATTTGTTAGCAATAAGAAAAACAGGGGTGATTTGCCGGTAGGCGTGTATCTCGACAACACGAGTAGCAAATACAGAGCCGAAATGAATGTTATGGGTAAAACCAAAAAGATAGGTGGTTCTGACACAGCATTCGAAGCATTCAAGAAATATAAGGAATATAAAGAAACATTTATTAAAAACATGGCTGAGCAATATAAGGCTCAGATACCATATAAAACGTACATAGCAATGTTAAATTGGGAAGTGGAAATAACAGATTAATTTTGAACAACAACATATAGAGGCTATATTGGATATTGATTTATCTGATATAGCCTTTTGTAAAGAAAGGAGGCTAAATGAGCATTCAACAACAGCTGCAAAAAATTGTAAATAGAATTGATATTAAAATGAATAAAGCTGCTAATGAAATTATGCAAAAGACCAAAGAACAACTTAGAAAGTCGGTTAATGATTTATGGTATTCCACCTACTCTCCCACTGATTACATTAGAACTTATGAAACGATAGATGCAGTTAGTGGTAAGACTGTAAAAAACAGTAAAGGTTATTATACAATCGAAGTGTACTTTGACGAGAACTTAATGAGTTCAAAATCAAGTACATATGGTTGGGGCACACATTCAGGCTTTGATAGTGGAGATTTTAGGAAAGGTCTTATTAGCAGTATTATTCGAGGCATGGGTGGTTCTAAAACTAACCCCCGATATGGTGAGTCCACCAATGTTATTGAGGTGGTTAAACAAGAAGCAGAAAGATATGCAAATGGCATACTTAAAAAATATTTATAAAAGAATTTTAGGAGGAACAAATTATTATGAACAAAAGAATTTATTACAAAGGAACAGACATTACAGAAATTTATAAGCTGGCTCTTATTGGCGCGGAATTTGCAACAGAAAAGGATGAAAATGGCATTACTCTGGTAAATTCACTCAACAAAGAATTGTATACTAAAACTGTTTTACTTGCAAGATTTTTAAATGTCATTGACCTACCTGAAGATAGAGTAATGAGCATTGAACAGTATAAGAACAATGGTTGCACCATTGAAGATTTTTCGGGTAAGAATGCAAACAAGTTGAGAGCGAACTATAATTTGTTTACTGCTATGTTTGATGAAGAAATCAAGAACTACATTACAAAGGAAAACGATGTTACTATCCGTATGCATGAGATGATGGCAGTTGATTTATCACCTGAAAACCTTGAAATTATGCAGAAAAACAGCAAAGAGTTTACATCTCAATTAAAGAAGATTACAAAACTTGTTGAAAAGGCTGATACTGCAAAATCTAAAGCGTAAGGAGGTAGTCTATGGCTAATAACGATGATAGAATACTCCTAAATTTAGTCTTAAACGAGGCTACAGTCAATGCCGTTGAAGGCAGAGTGCGTAACCTTGTAAATAGGCTAAATAACCAAAATATCAGTTTGAATATCAATGGGCGAAACCTTGATAATATCGTAAACCGACTGAACGATATACAACAACGAATGCAGACGATAAATTCTACGCCTGTAAATATCGATGCTAATCTCACATCTGCACAGCAACAGTATAGGCTTGAAACGGAACGTATGAGAGTTGTACAGCAATTAGAGTTGTCAAGACAAAGGACGTTGCAGACCGAAAATCAAGCAATATCGGCATTGGCACAGCAAAACAGAACGCTGACAGTTAATGGTAATGTTACTCACCAAATTGAACAAAACACTCAAAACATAGGTAACAATATGAATGTTGCCGGAGGTCATGCAAGAGATTTTGTTGACTACCTTTCAGACGGTGTAAGATACTTAGTTACATACAGAAGTCTTTATGCCATTATGAATCAAATTGGCGAAGCATTTTCCGAAATGAAAAATGTTGATACCGCAGCTATTCAGGTTCGTAAAACAACAGGCATGTCAAAAGATGAAATTGAAGCAATTAAGAAATCATCTTATGGTGTTGCAACAGAATACGGTAGATCTGCAAGTGAATATCTTGAATCTGTATCAGAGTTTGCACGTGCCGGATATAAACAGCACAGTACAGAACTTGGTAAACTTTCATTGCTTACACAAAATGTTGGTGATGTTAGTGAAGAGTCAGCAGACAAGATGTTATTAGCGGTGGATGCAGCTTACCAGTTGGAAGGAAATGTTACGGAACTTACAAATGTTGTAAATGCCTTAAACAACATTGCGAACAAAAATCCAACTTCTATGCAAAAAATGGCTGATGGCTTACAAGTTTCGGCATCTATGGCAAAAACTGCAGGTATGGATATTTCTGAATTGACTGCATTAATCGGTACGGGTACAGCAGTTACTCAAAGAGAAGGTGCTGAAGTTGCGAGAGCAATTCGTACAATAGTCATGAATGTCAAAAGCGTAAAGGGCGAGCTTGAGGATGGTACAATTATTGATGACGAGTCCATAGCGAAAGCAGAAGCAGCCTTAAAAGGTGTTGGCATTTCAACAAAAGAGGTTGTTAATGGTGTGCGAGAACTAAGAAATCCTATGGAAGTTCTTGATGAACTTGCAGACAAATGGCATACTTTAGGAACTGAAGCAAAAAGTGTACTTACAGAAAGCATAGCAAATAAGAGACAGGCTAACGTACTTTCCGGTATCCTCGATAATTGGTCTATGGTAGAGAAAATGCAGAGCGAGTATTTTAATTCTGCTAATAGTGCCATTGAAGAAAACATCTTATATCTTGAAGGGTGGGAAGCAAAAAGTAAGGTTGTAAGTGCTAAATGGACTGAATATATTTCTAATCTTGCTGATACGAAAGTTATTACAGGAACGTTAGATGCATTATATGGCTTACTGACGGCACTTGATACCCCTATTGGAAGAATAGTAACACAGATTGTACTTGTAAACACAGCGTTAGCTGTTACAGGCAGATTGTGGCAACAAATTCGAGCAAGAAGCATTGTTGCAGAAATATTGTCAATAGGCGTAGCAGACAGACAGCTTGGAACGGCTATTGGACTTGTAACAGAGCATTTGGGTAGACAAGCTTTGGCTTGGGCTACATCACCTTTTGGCATGGCTACAATCGCTGTCGCAGGCATTACGCTTATTACTTCCGCTATCGAAAAGAACAGCCAAAAGTTAGAGGAAAACGCTCAAAAAGCAGGTGAAGCATACGACAAAGTTAAGCAAAATATGAATGAGCTTGACGATTTAATCAAGCAATATAATGATTTGCAGATTTCTAATGAATGGGATAATACACCTGTTGAAACAAAGAAACAGCTTCATGAGGATATTAACAGACTTCTTGGAGATGAAGCCGATAAAGTTGATATTCTTAACGGCAAGTACAAGGAAACAACCGAAGAACTGTTCAAGCAGAGAATGTCTAAACTTCCTGAAGAGGAAAAGAAAGCATTTGACAATGAACAAGCAAAAGGCAAAAGTTTGTGGGACACTGCATATTGGAATGGCGGTGGCGGTGCAGGTGGATATAATTACGGCACTATGCAAGCAACTGATGCCGAAAAGAAGTTTATTGAAAAGTACGAAAAGATATTTGACGAAAAGTATTACTCTGCCGGAATGGGTATGGGTGGTACTGATTATGTGGTAAGATTTGATAATTTTGATGACTTCATGATGAAGTATGAAGAAGCTAAAAAGATGCTTCAGGAACTTTATGATGAGGGCATGGGTGAATCAGAACTTTATAAAGGATTAAACTCCTTCATTACAAAGTTTGATACTAAGGTCGGTGAATATAAAACCGCAGTAGAAGAACTGGAAAGCACAAAAGCAGGTCAAAAACTTGCAGACTACATCAACACAAGTGTTGGTGGATATGTTGACGATTTAGACGAATATAAAATTGTCGTAGATTGGATAAAGAGTAACTTTACAGGTAAAGATGCAGACAACGCATTAGGCTTACTTAATTCATATTTCTCCGAGTATGCAGAAAAGGTCTCTAAGACCAACGAAATGTTGGGTCAAGAGGGACTTTCAATTCAATTATCTGAACTGGAGAAAACTTCGGATAATATTAAAACCTTGTCTTCTGCCTTTAAAGAACTTTCAGAAGATGGATACATAACAACTAAAACACTCGGAGAGATTAAGACCGCAACTGGTTTAGTTGATGATGAGTGGGAAGAATATCAGACCAAACTCCTAAATGCAAAAGTTGGGACATCTGAGTTTAATCAAGTAATGTCGGATTTAACATACAAAATACTTGATAACACTTTTAAAAAAGATGGACTCGTTGATGCGACAGAAGATGAGATAGCTGCCGTTCTTCGTGAGTGTAATGTTGTAAACGCAAGTGCTGTCGCACATGAATATGCAACGAGAAATATTAGCGCCGAAGGAAAGGCTAAAGCAGAAAACGCGATACAAACCGCCATAGAAAGTGGAGAAATAGGAACTCTAATAAAGAACCTATCTTCTGAAGCAACTGCTTGTGGCGTTAGTGAATATGCTTTTAGGCAACTAACCGCGCAAATAATAATTACAAGCGGAACGAAGCTTAGTGTAGAGCAACAAATTGTCGCTTTACAACAATTGGGGTACGCCGCCGACGTCGCACGCTCAAAAATATCTTCTGTCTATTCTATGAAAGCAAGCAATGGGATACTGGAGCGTGGCGTTGCCAAGACCTTATATAAAGATGGATATATTTATTATTATGACTCTCATGGAGGCGTGATATCTCGTGAAAATATCATGCCAGATATGCCTGATATACCAAATATAACTATTCCAAACTACAGTGGAGCCGCAAGTGGTTCCGGTGGCAAATCCTCCTCTCCCTCTTCCCCAAAAGAGCCAACTGCCAAAGACTACGACGAAGATACCTCATACATAAGCGAAGTCGATGCTTGGATTGACGAAGGTAAACGACAAGTAGAAAACTTAGAGGAAGAACGCGACGGCTTAAACCGTCAACTGGCAAACGCCTTAGAGTCCGGCAACAAAGATCAAGCCGAAATCATTCGCAGAAAACTCGCTGAAAACGCGAAGGCACAAAAAGATGCGCTTCACACACAAAATATTGGGCTTCGTTCCATGCAAAATGACCTACTATATTCTTTATATCAATACGCGCCAGAACTTGCAGGAAAGTCTTGGGACGAAATTTCAGAAGTAGATTTAGCACACATAAGCCAATGGTTTGAAGGTATGGTTGATGCGGCTGAACGTGGAGTGGTAGATGCTGAAAACAAGAAAGACCTTGCTGTATATAATTATGAGTTAGCCAACCCAGACGATGAAACGGGTAAAAATGCCGTTGAAAAAGCAGGAGACGCCACCATTAAAACAGCGGAAGCGGCAGTTTCAAACGCCAAGTACAACTTAAACCAAGTTACCGGAATCATAGACGATTTAAAAGCTTTAGACGGAGCAATAGCCGACAACTCTTCGTCTTGGTGGGATGTCGACGACGAGGCTAAAAGCAACTGGGAATCTATTATTGACAATCAGGACGAATACAGCAACAACTGGATAGAAAACCAGAAGGCATATAACAGACTGAGTGCTGAGGAAGAACTCGCCGCCTACGGGCGTATGATTGACAACAACAAGGCGTTCCAAGAGCAAATTCTTGCTGATACAACATTAAGCCAGGAAGCCAAGCTCGCTCTTCTCAAAAAAACAAATGACATCATTGTTGATCTTGAACAGAAGTCATATCAACTGAACCGAGATACGAGATGGGAGAATTCAAACGATTGGATTGCAGAACGAAATAGACTTGGCGACTGGCACTTGTTTAATGATAGTGAGGTTGATGCGTGGAAGCGTGTTTTAGGATGGTTAAGAACGGATTATCCTAACGAACTTGAGCTTATTAAAGAAGCGGAAGAAAACCTTTATAATGCCCGTAGAGAACAAATGGATAAAGAACTGGGTGATATTGACGAATATATCAACGCCAGAAACACTTACAACGACTGGGAAGACTGGTCTGATAGTGAAATCAAAGCAATCCGTCGCAAGATGGACATGATTGAGGACTACTACGAGCAAGGCATTCTCTCCTTAGAGGAATACAACGACAAAGCAAGAGAGTTAGAGCAGAATCTTTATACGACGGGCAAAAACGCTGTTGTCAACGCCATTGAAAAGATGATTTCGGACTACGAGAAGATTAAAAACGATGAAAAAGAAGCGATTCAAGAACTTCTTGAAAAAGAAGAAGACGATGCGGACGCAAGGCGTAAATCTTTGGAGTTTGATTCTTCTCAAGCAAACGCAAGGCACACATTGCTCAAATCTTATTATGATGTCATCAATGCCATCACCGAGGCACAGCGCGAAATTACAAAAGAACTGAATGCGTCTCTTAAGATGTATGAGTATCTTGACGAGTCTTCCAGAGAGTTATTGTTTAATCAAGAAGATTATAATGCTTTAAGCAAAGAACTCACAGACATTGAAGCCGAAGCTAATGAACTACAACGGCAGTATAACGAAGATATTCTTGGCGCATCCAAAGAGAATATCGCTGAAATAACGTCTCACTACCAAATGCAATATGAGACTCTTATGAAGAGTTACGAGATTGCAAAGGCAGAACTGGAAGTAGCGAAAAAGAGACAAAAACTTAATAATGTGCTGAACGAGCGCAATGTACGCATGTTTATTAACGGCCAGTGGCAGTGGGTTGCTAACACACAGGATGTTATCAGTGCACAGGAAGAGTTGGCGGATGCAGAAATTGAAAGAAAACAGAAGGAAACCACTTTAAAACAAACAGAGTCTTTGAATGACCTGATTGAGCAACAAGATAAAATCACTACGCAGATTAACTTCCTCGAATCTGACCTTGAAGAGATAAGAGAAAGGTGGAATGAGCAACAAGAACTTATTGACGAAGAGTTGGATGCCATCA
>JAZROH010000123.1:0-20967 GCA_045648645.1 Clostridia bacterium
TTGTAACTTGTGAAAACGAAAATTATCAACAAGACAAAGAATTTATTCTCAATATCCAAAAAGCAATGCTTGTTACCTTATTGGAAAATAAAAAAATAAACCACTTTCAATACGAGTATGCTGCCAGACTGCTTGAGAAAAAATTCAGACAGCAATAATTTTTTACGCAAATCAGAGTTAACTGTTAAAATCAAATTGAAAGGAGTGGTTTATTATGTTATATGTAGCCGCATATTGTCGTGTTTCGACAGACAAAGATGATCAGGCAAATAGCTTTGAAAGTCAAAAATCGTATTTTGAAGAATACATAAAACGGAATCCCGATTGGGAACTTTACGAAATCTATGCCGATGAAGGTTTGTCGGGAACGAATACAAAAAAGAGAAAAGCATTCAATCAGATGATTGAAGATGCGCATATGGGTAAATTCAATTTGATTATCACAAAAGAGGTCAGTCGATTTGCAAGGAATACGGTGGATACTCTGCAATACACAAGAGAATTGAAAGCACTTAATGTAGGGGTGTATTTCGCTCTTGATAATATTGATACGCTTGCTCCGGATGGAGAACTAAGACTCACCATCATGGCATCCCTTGCACAGGAAGAAAGCCGAAAGACTTCTGAACGTGTGAAATGGGGACAAAGACGGCAGATGGAAAAAGGTGTTGTGTTCGGACGGGACATGCTCGGCTATGATGTTGTAAACGGTGCTTTGCATATTAACGAAGAAGGCGCAAAAATTGTAAGGTTGATTTTCCATAAGTTTGTCCATGAGAAAAAAGGTACATATACCATTGCGAAAGAGCTTCGTGAAGCCGGATATAAAACCGTGACAGGGAATGCAATATGGACAAATACCACTATTTTAAAGGTATTACGCAATGAAAAGTATTGTGGTGATTTAATCCAAAAGAAAACGTATACGCCTGATTACCTGACCCACCAAAAAAGATATAATCACGGCGAGGAAGATTTTGTTGTATTAAGAGATCATCATGAACCTATCGTTTCAAGAGAAATTTGGGATATGGCACAATATGAGCTTGATAAACGCTCACCGTCTGAAGAAATCAAATTGAGGCATAGTAATCGTTATCCGTTATCAGGGAAAATTCAATGCGGGTATTGTGGGAACAGATTCGTTTCAAGAACGAAGAAACGAAAAGACGGAAGCCAATATAAGGCCTGGAGATGTTACGAAGCCGCACAGCACGGTTTGATAAAAACTGATTCTGCGGGAAACCAAATAGGATGCAATATAAATTCTCAAATCCGTGATGAGGATTTTATGCTTGCTATACAGAAAGTTATTGAGAACTTGAAGATAAATCGAAAAGTGATTTTAGACGGAGTTATGGATGTCTTAAGGGTTGTTCTCAATGTCGGAGATAGTAAACCTCTTGATGAAGATGAGATTAAAGCAAAAATTGAAAATCTCACATCGAAGTCGGAAAGACTACTTGATTTGTATTTGAGCGAAGATTTGACAAAGGAACAATACAGGCAAAAGAAAGAAAATTACGAAAAAGAACTTTCTTCGCTAAATAAAATTTTGGAAAAAGAAAATAAATCGAATCAAAATTCGTATGATAGTGAACAGATAATTGCCGAAGTGAAAGAATATCTATCGGATTTGCTCTACGCAAGAAAGCAAGATGATATTTTCTATAAAACAATCATTGAGAAGATTGTAGTTTATGACAGAAAGCATTTTGATATTTATTTAAATTTGCTCCCACACAGATGGAAAGTAGCGTTAAATTCAGTCTTGGAGCCGAATGACCTGTGTGGGAGCATTAAGCACACGATGTACCAATATCATTCAAAAGCCCCTTTGTAACTTCATCCGGCATGGAAAAACGTTGGGACAGGTAGCGGATGGAAGCAGCGAGTTCGCCATCGGGTCCACCGTACTGGCTCATAATATATTTCGCAAGGCGCGGGTTCGTGTTTTTAATTTTAATCGGATACTGTAACTTTTTTTGATAATTCCACATATATTTCCTCCTTTATTCCCACGGCCATGGAGATTTAATCCATGTCCATTCTCGCTTGCCGGCGGCAGCATCGGGCGTTAAGGGACCGTAGGCTGCTTCGAAGGCGCGTTTGGCGTCGGCGGCGCGGCGAACGACATCGCTGTACATTGCCAGCGCCTTTTCGTCCTCGGGATGCGTGTCGAGGTACAGCTGCAAATCATATGCCGCAAAGTCGGCTTCCATAACCTCACGCAGCATTTCGTTTCTGGTTTTGTTAGAAGATGTCACAGCACTTTACCTCCCCGTCATCGCATTTTTTACATAGGTCACGCCCGTAAACGCCGAGTGGCTTATCGAGGGCGGGAAACATGGTACCCCGCGAGAGACCTTCGGAGGGCGTATACGTTTCACCCCATTTTTGGATGGGTACATACGCGTATGCCAGAATGGGACTATCTGGCATAGTACCGCATAAGTCACGATTTACCATAATTGGCTCCTTTCTGTCAAAACCTTACAAGGTTTTACATTTGCAGTATATGTCATGGACAGATAAAAGGTGCGGCTCGTCCGCTCTTTTCTTTTAAAAATGAAGGAAGAAAATGATAGGGGAAGAAGAAAGACGTCGAAGCACATTTTATGCTTCGATGCTTTGTGTCCTATGTTTTATTAACGGAAGTGTCAGGACACAAATCAAAAGAATATTTCTTAAGGCTAAAATACGTGAAAAAAATCAAAAAAGCATAAAACTGAAATTGAAAAACACAGTTTATAAAGAGAAGAACGCCTAAAAAACGCCAAAAACAAACAAAGATATTTCAGTTGACGTTGTTTTTGACCCATGGTATAATTAAATAGAAATTTTATTATTTGTTAGGGTGAGCATATGTACGACGTATTTTCTCTGCCGGACACCTTTTTCCCTGAAAACTTTATATGGGGCAGTGCCACTTCTGGACATCAGATTGAAGGCAACAACATTCATTCTTCTCATTGGAAGCGGGAGCAGGCTCCCGATTTTTTAAGTGACGAATTCCGTGCCCGTTCCGGTCGCACCTGCAACCATTACGAGCTGTGGCGACAGGATGCGACGCTTTTGAAAGAACTGGGGCATAAAACCTATCGCATGAGCGTGGAGTGGAGCCGTATTGAACCGGTAAAAGGTCAATTTAATAAAGAAGCCACGGAACACTATGTTAAAGAACTGGCTCTTCTGCAGGAAATGGGTATACAGGTTTTTGTAACTCTCATTCATTTCGTAACCCCTGCTTGGTTTTCTGACATGGGCGGATATGCCAAAACAGAGAATTTAAAATATTTTGAGCGATATCTCGAATATATTGTGCCTATTATAACTCCGTATGTAGACGGCTGGAATGTTTTGAATGAATTTAATTTAGGTCTTGGAGAGGAAGCCTTTGCGCGTAAAATGAGCGCTATAAAATACCATGCAAGGGGCTACCATGTGATAAAAAAGTATTCAAAGGCACCTGTTTCTACGGCGCACGCCTTTGTGGAATATGCCCCCAAGCGTCATCACGACCCCTTTGATAACAAGATGGCGGGCTATGTGGACTGGGCAATTAACGAATTTTTCTTCCATGCCATCCGCACCGGTGAGCTTGTTCTGCCCTTTACGGACGGTGAGTATTGCCCCGAGGTAAAGGGTAGTCTCGATTACTGGGGTATCAATATTTACACTCGATCCCTAATGGATGCGCGGAAGAGCAATCCTTGGGGTACCCGGTATGTACATAAGCAGCTGAATATGGTAAAAACGGGTTTCCACAATGAAATGTATCCTGAAATTATGATAGCCCAGCTTACCCGTATAAAGGATAAGCCCGTTATTATTACGGAGAACGGTTGCTGTTGTGATGACGACCGTTTCCGCGTTGTGTACCTTGCCTTGTACCTAAACGCCCTTCGCGAGGCAATAGATTTAGGTGTAGATGTGCGCGGGTATTTACATTGGTCAACCATGGATAATTACGAATGGAAGTCGTTTGTTCCTCGCTTCGGGCTTGTGGATGTCAACTATGAGACCTTCGAACGCACGCCGAAGCCCAGTGCGTATTTTTTCAAAGAAATTATAGAAAATAACGGCTTTAACCAGGAAATGCTCCGCAAATATCTGTCGGAACTACCAAGCCTTGGATAGGGAGAGTAAACATGCAATATACAGTGCACTACGGCATATCTATTGGTAAAAATACAAAATTTTGGCGGGCGGCGGGGCTTGACCATCTTTTTTACCTGACAAAGGATGAAAGCGGGCAGGCGCTTCTTGACCGGGCGGCAGACCGGGGGACCCTTCGCTATGTTCGAAATCATCATACGTTTACAACGCGCACGCTCCTGTCCCTGCCTGTGGGCGGCGAGGTCTACCATGAGGATGCGGCAGGAAATCCCCGGTATGATTTTTCTAAAATCAATTCTATTTTTGCCGAGTATGTAAAGCGGGGGATAAAGCCCATTGTAGAATATGATTACGTACCGGACGGGCTTCTCGGCGAAAGAGGGCTCAAGGCGCAGGATGAGGGGTACTCCACCCATAACTGCGGGCCCTCCGACTGGGAAAAATGGCAGGATTTACTCTATGCCTTTACGGTGAATTTAAAAGAAACCTTCGGGCTTGCCGAAATCCAGACCTGGTATTTTGAGGTATGGAACGAGCCGGACGGATGGCCGCTTGATGATATTGATACCTTTTATAAGATGTATGATGTGTTTGCAAGCACGGTAAAGTCCGTAGACAGTTCTCTTCGCGTAGGCGGTCCCGGCTGCTTTCGTGAGCATTTTCTAAAAGGCTTTTTAGAGCATGTAGCAAACGGTAAAAACCATGTTACGGGCGAGGTGGGAAGTCCCATTGACTTTATTTCCTACCATATGTACGGCATGTCCAGCGGATGGGTGGAAAGCTATCCCCTGATTGTGCCTACGGTACAGCGCTTTTTGCAGGAGCATTTGTGGGTGCAGCGGGTCATTAACAAGTACCCGCGGCTGCAAAGCGTCCCTTTCCATTTGAATGAATGGGGCGTTTGCTCGAAATACCAGATGACGAAAGCGGAATGCGAAACGCTCTCCTTCCTTCGGGATACTGAATTTTCCGCGCTCTTTTTCATAAAGCTTATTGCCTGTCTGTACACGCTTCGGGAAACGTATGATTTCTGTCCTGCGCTTATGCTGTACTGGGGCTTTTCCATGGAGTCCTATAACGGACGGCTGTTTAACGGGGAACGCTCCCTTACCACGGCGGGGGATTTGCCAAAGCCGATTCTTACCGCGATGGAGCTAATGGAAAAGACAGGGAAAAACGTGCTTTTGACGGACGGCGTTCGAAACGGCGGACCTGTGGGCGCACTCTCGACGGGCGGAGATGGAACGATAGAGCTACTTGCCTATTACTTTGATGAACAAGCGCCCTATGAGGGCGAAGAAAAAACCGTTACCTTCCGGATAGAAGGGCTTACGGGTACGGTGCTTCGTTTTTCCAAATATACCATGGACAGACAAAACAATGCATTTCGGGAATGGGAGCGACAGGGGAGCCCCGCGGAGCCTGAAAAGGCAGATATGCAGGCGCTCTTTGCGGTGGCAGAACCCATGCCTGCGCAGATTGCAGTACCTATAAAAGACGGATGTGCGGAAGTGAAAATTACGCTTTTCCCATCATCTTTTGCACTGCTTTGCGGGGAAATTACAGACTAACAGATTGAACAGACGCTGAGAAACAGCCCTGAAAATTTGATGTTTTCAGGGCTGTTTTGCGTTATGCCGGGATACGGACCGTCGAGACGCCCGCCACCCTACACTATGAACTGAAATTGTCGCGCCTTGCGGCAGACCGAGTTTGTCAGAGGTCTGAATCCTTCCAAGTTCTATGGGAGATTTTTGTAATCTAAGAATCCGTTTCAGAACGAATCTTCGACAGGAAGATGTCTCGATATTTCTCAGGGCGAAGACCCAGATGCTTTTCAAAAAATGTTCGGAAATAGTACATATCGGAGAAACCGATTTTTTTGCCTACTGCGGCAACGGACATATCGGTATTGCGCAATAGCTTGGCGGCTTCCTTCGTGCGCATCTGCGCCAGATATTTCATGGGAGATACCCCCATCTGTTCTTTGAACTTTGCTGAAAAATACGAGGCATTCAAGTGCATGGAGGCGGCAAGGGTCTCCAGCGGAATGTCCTCCGTAAGATGGGCGCGCATGTAGTCGATAACGTTTTGGAACTCTGTTTTCGCATTGGCAAGGGAAACTCTTGCCTGCATATAGATGGCGCAAAGCTTGGCAAGCTCGGCACACATTAAAATATAGTGGGGCATGGTGTCGGGAATGTAGTCGGGGGATGTCATGTGCTCATAAATCTCCATGATTTCTGCTTCCTTGTCGGGAAGAGAAACCACATGGCTGTCGTCACCGATGCCGAAAAAATCAATAAAGTTTATCCCTTCGCATTCTGCGTAAAAGTTGAAGCACAAAATACGTGTTGCCATGTTCGGCAGTCCCCAGTAGGCGTTGGGACGGTTGCCGGGAATCAGTACCATCTGCTGCTTTTGGATGATATAGCTATGGTCCTCAATAATCAAGGGGAACATACCGTCCAGAACGTAAATCAACGTAAGCTTCGAGTTGCTGTCATAGCTGCCGTTCCACCAATCGTTTACCGTGCGCAGCTTGGGCATGGCGGGATAAATGGTGATATTCTTCGATTTGTGAGTTAAATTTTGCATGCTTTTTCACCTCTAATTCGATGCCTTTTCGGCTTCTATATTCAGTATAGCACAAATCCCCTTTTTTGTCAAGTCTAAAAAACATGAAAAAAATCTAAAAACTATCGAATTTGAACGGAAAAACGTTGTTTTTGACAAAAGTTACACCTAAAAAATGACGGAAAACCCTACGAACATTACAGTTGACGTACAAGGGTTTTGCGTGGTATGATTAAAATGTGAAGTTCACAAAAAAATACTTTTTCGAGAGGTGGTTTTTCATGAAAATGACAAAAAGACTTTGGAGCGCGGTGCTGTGTATTGTTCTCTTGGGGACGATGCTTTGTGCTGCACCTGTGGCGGCGGCAACGGTTTTTGGAGAAAATGTGCTCGCAGAGGAAGATGCTGTCTTTGATGGTTTGACAGTGTCGGATAAAGGATACTGGGGTGCTTGGCAACCGAACAGCTCCACCAATGTTACCGTTAAGCCTTATGCGGAAGGTAGTGAGAATTCGTATCTGGAGCTGGTTGCTTGGCAGGAGGGGAATACCGGAAAAAACGCTACGGCTACACTTACCAAAACATATTTTGAAGATAAGAACATAGAAAAGGATGCGTGGTACCTGGTTTCCTATCGGTATTTATCTTCCCGGGATAAGCAAGGCTATATAGAAATTTATGATTACGATGCAACGAGTTATGTAAAAAACAGTAAGGATCTTAAGAGCAGCGGTGGCGAATGGACAACCGGAATGTATCTTTTTAAGACGGCGGAAGATACGGAGACTTTGAGCGTAGTCTGTGGGTCTAAAGGATATTATGTGGCAAGCGGCACAACCACAGTTTGCTTTGATGATTTTTCGATTCGCAAGGTCGTACCGGACGAAACCGGAACAATTGTAAATGTAGTTACCGGTACAGCTTCGGAAGATGGCATATATACGGCGGCGGACGGGAAGCTTTCGATGCAGCTGACTTCGACTGTGGTTTCGGCAGGGGAAACGGCGGTGGTTTCCGGGTATTTTACGGCTCCTGTCGGCACAGAAGTTGAGGCGAAGGTGACAGATGTGGAAGGCTCTGGCACTCCTCTTGCGAAAAAGTTTACCGGCACTGGTTCGTTACAGCTTTTTGAGATGGTCGGTATAGGATATAACGGCGTGATTGAAGTTCAAATTACGGGAACGGATGTCACAGCAGATACTTTATCTATTGTCAAAGATACAAACTTATTAAAAAATGCAAGCTTTGAGGATGCGCAAGACACATATTGGAAAATTTCAGATAATGGACCTGCACCCACTTCTTATTACAAAGAAGATGGAGATTGTCCTGACGGTACGCGATATGTTTATTTTGGGGAGAATTCTTTAACGGGTCTCGTACAAATTGCCTCCTCTACAGAGCGCATTACGGGTACAGAGGGCGAAAGATTCTTGTTTTCCGTTTGGTATAAAACGAAGGGTGCGGATGCCAGAATTGCTATATATCAGTATGGAACAGAGCTAAAGTCAAGCTATATGCCTGATATGAGGTTATTCAATACAGATGGCGAATGGCGCAAGGCGGAAATGACTTTTGAGATGTTGCCCGGAGCAACGAGCTTCGATGTTTATCTCAGAAATTCAAATACAACTACTACTGCACTGACCGAGGGACAGTATGTCGCCTATGATTTACCGGTAATTCAGAGGATTAGCGATGATGATACTAAGCTTGGGTTTTACAATTATAATATTACAACTGTAGCAAAACCCTCCAAGAACGATAGCGCGCCCTATATGACCATTTTGGGGCAGTCTGTAAGCACTGCAAGCGGGCTTACAGAGCTTTCGGCAACATATGTTACAAAGGACGGTATAACGCAAAATAGCGGCAAAGAGACTGTAATGCTGGCAGTATATGAAAATATCGGCGGCAAAAAACAGCTTGTGAAGCTTGCAGTTTCCGAAACAGAAGTGCCGGAGACAGGCAAGGCATACCCGACGGCAACCTTGGATTTAACCGGTCTTTCAGAAGGCTGCGAAATCCGTGCCTTTGCATGGGACAGCATTTCCGGCATGAAGCCCGCAGGAAACTATATCAAAACGACAAACTAAGGAGATGCGTATATGAAAAAGTATCTTTCGATTCTTTTGGCACTTTGCATGGTGCTTTCTCTCGGGCTCAGCTGCCCGGCGGCGGAAAACACCGTAGAATATCTGACGAACGGCGACTTTGAGGAAGTCAAGAATGAAACCACCCCGACCGGCTGGAAAGTAGGCGGCGCAGAGTGGGGCGGGGCGGCAAGCCTTGTGACGGAAGATGTTCCCAGCGGCAAGTATGCCCTGAAGTTTGCGGCGGACGAGGGTGCGATAAACATCACCCAGCAGTTTGCGCTGCTTCCGTCTACGGATTATACGCTCTCTTACAAAATTAAGGTGGCGGACAGAAAAAGCGGTTGCGCGATAAAGCTTGAGTTTTACACCATTGACGAAGACGGAAAGCGTACATACGTTGATTATCTGAGCGAAGGCATTGAGGCGGATGGCGGGAAATGGAAGGACGGAGAAATTAAGTTCACCACAGGCGAAACCATTATGTCCGCCAACATACTCTTTCGCATCTGGAACGGCGGCGAATACTACTGGGATGCCCTTTCCCTGAAAGGGCCGGCAATCCCTGACAAGGAGCCTGTTCCAAGCGACAATATAAAACCTGCCTATGAAGGGGCAGAAAATCTTGTTGTAAACGGCGGCTTTGAAGAATCCGACGGTACAGACGGTGCCGTGGGCTGGGAATCCTACGGCGGCGCATGGACGGGAAATCAGTATGGCTCGGTAGATACAGATTACGTATTTGACGGCGAAAAGAGCGCCAAGGTGCAGACTTCCTCCGGCGGCAATCCCTATGTCTGGCAGGCAGTGGCGGTAGAGCCGAACACCGAGTATCAGATAAGCGCATGGGTGCGCCAGAAGGGTATCGGCGTAAATTCCCGAAACATTCGTTTTAAGATAGAGTTCTACTCCGATGTGGAGGGAAAAAGCGGCTCCTACATGGGCGGCATGAATTCCGGTGACCTTACGCCTGCGGAAGAAAACCTTTGGGTACAGCGGGAATGCACCTTTACAACCTGGGAAAACACGGCGATGGTAAAAATTTACTGCCGTCTGCATGCTTCCGTGGGCTCTGTTTGGTTTGATAATGTGGAGCTTCGCCAGATTGGCAAAGTAAACCAGATGTTTTTAGATACAGACCAGTATTTCTACTATCCGGATTTGGAAACCGGTTATGCAAAAACTACCCTTACGCAGAAATTTGCAGCAGAAAACAGAGGCGGCAGCATGGATTTTGCCCTTCTCGCACCCGACAAGACCACCGTTTTGAAGGAGCAGAAGGGGACTGCCATGACGGATGATATGGCATACTTTGATTACCCCATCTCTCTTCTTTCGCAGAAAAAGACGGCGTACTGGGTAGTCGCAACCCTTCGGGATGCCGCAGGCAATGCAGTGGATACCATGGAAATGGATATTTACTGCTATGACCGTCCCACAAAGCTTACGGAAGAGGGCATCTGGATGGAAGACGGCAAAGCCGTTGACTTTACCATGGGCTATCACGTCGGGCTTGAAAACCATGAGGCGGCAAACAATCTCGGCATGAATCTTGTACAGATTGGGTTCGGCGGTGCAGAAGCGTATCTGCGAAATAAAGACACCCTCTTAAAGCAGCTGGACGATTTGGCGGCAAGGGGCATGAAGGGGGTTGTGTGTCTCTACACCTTTATGAAGGCGGCAGCGCACCCGGATAATATTGAAGCGACCAAGGCGATTATAACAGACCTTATCGATCACCCGGCTGTCTTTGGATATGCCACCATGGACGAACCCTTCGCCCAGATTCCGAACACTGTATACTACATGAAGGAATCCTATAAGGCAATTCGCAATATTGACGATGTACATCCTGTATACATGCTGGATGCAAACGGAGAGGACGTGACAGAAGCTTCCAAGCTTTGCGACGTATTTGTAAACGACCCGTATCCGTCGAAAAAATACAATCCCGGTGCCTTCCCGGGCGAAGTGACGGCGCTGATGCGCAGAGCCACCGAGCGGTACGGCAAGCCCACAATGATTGTAAATCAGGCGTTTAGCTATGGCATAACACCCACGGCGGAAAATCTTCGTTCCTTCTGGTATCAGTCTATCTTTGAGGAAGCCGGCAGCGGCGGCTGGTATGAGCTGACCGGCAATACCGGTATTTTAAATACGGAAGAATATTTGACATTCCTGACGGAATTTGCAAAGGAAGAACAGGCGCTTTCCTATGAACTTTTCGGCAGAAACAGTGTTCTGCCTGCCTTCAATCGCTTTGAAAATGCGCAGTATGCCTATGAAAGCGTGGTAAAAGAAGGCGACCTTTACATGCTGATTATAAACCGTGCCCGCGAAGAGCAGACGATTTCGGCTTCTCTCGTAAGCCGAAACGGACTTGTAACGGCACAAGGCGCGGCGGAAGAGCTGTACAAAATGGGAGGCGCAAGCCCTGTGATAGATGGCAATGTTCTTTCCGTAACCCTTCCTGCCGGCGAGGTTGCCCTCGTGAAAATTGCAGGGGCGAACATTGACCCGGCAGCGCTTGAAGCGGCAAGCTTTGAAGATCTTGCAGGCTTCGAGTGGGCGGCGGATGCCATTGAAAAAATGTACCGCGAAGATATTGCAAACACGAAGGGTGAAAGAGCGTACGACCCCGCTTCTCCCATTACCCGCGGTGACTTTGCAAGCTTCCTTGTCCGTGCACTGGATTTAGAAGTCACAGAGGCAAATGTACTGCCGGCAGACTTTGCGGACGTCCCCGAAGATTCGCCCTACTATTACGAAGTAAAGGTCGGCAAATTCTTTGATATTCTCCGGGGCGTTGGCGATAATTGCTATAACCCGGAAGCACCCATCACAAGACAGGATCTTATGGTCATCTGTGCAAGAGGTCTTCATGCGGCAATGCAGCTTGGCAGCACGAAGGCAGAACTGTCCGCCTATTCGGATTATGCACTCGTAGCAGACTATGCACAAAGTGCGGTTGCAGAAATGATTTCGGCAGGCTTTATTAAGGGCAATGCCGACGGTACGCTCAATCCTCTCGGCAACACCACCCGCGCAGAGGCGGCGGTGCTCATGGAGAGAATTGCAGAAAATAAGAAAAAATGAAAAAACTTGCTGTTTTACTGGCGGCGGTCATGGTGCTCGGGCTTTTCCCGGGCACCGGATACGCTGCCGGGGAAAATCTTTTTGAAAACTCCAATCCGGGCTTTGAAAAGTGGTACTGGGGTAGCGAACCCCTTTATAAGTGCACGAGTTGGAAAATAAATGGTGCGCTTAAAAACGGAACAATGCGCCAAAGCACAGATATTAAAAAAAGCGGAGAAGCCGCGCTGCGGATTGAGCCGACGGCGGCTGCCCGCTCCTTGATTTATCAGGACCCGATGGCGGCTTACCCCGGTGTAGAATACACCTTTGATTTTTGGTTTTACGGCATTTCGGGGAAAGAGAATAACGGAAATGTAGATATAGAATTTGAATTCTATGAAAAGGATGAAGAAGGAAATTTCGTAAGCCTCGGTCGTGATGTGTCGTTTACGCCGGAAATAACCGAAAAGGAAACGTGGTTAAATCTTTCATTTAGTGCGGAAACGCCGATGGACTGTGCAGTACCGTATATAAGGCCGATTGTAAATATCTATGCGCCCGGCGGTGGCGTGATGGACGACGTGTGCCTGAAAATGACCCACGAGCCGGCATATGGGGAGGCGGCGACGGACAGTATTTTCTATTATAAGGAAGAAATTCGCCAAGGTGCGGCGGGAGAAGCGGTGGTGACGCTAAATCCCTACTTTACGCCCTCGGACTATATGGCGGGCGCCGTACTGTACAGCCCGGACGGAGAAGCGCTGACTTTGGAAGAAAGGGTGCCGTTTTCAGAGGAGGGGAAAGCGGCCCTTTCGTTCCCGCTTTCGCTTTTAACGGAGCCAAAGAAAGCCTATACCGTAGAGGCACGTATTTACAGCGCTTCCGCGGCTGCAAGCGCGCCGCCCCTTTGGACGGAAGAAAAAAACGTATATGTGTACAATCGTCCGCTTGCCTTTGATGCGGACGGAAATTACAGACGGATGCGGTTTGACGCGTTGGGAAACCCGGTAAAAGACGGCGGGAAATATGTTTTGGAAGAAGAAATTTTCCAGCCCACGCTTGCATACCATGTATCACAGCCGGGAGCGAAAACGCAGGACGCGGATAACATGTATCTGCAGGCGCAGCGCGCAGGGGTGAATGTGGTGCAGCTATCCAGATATTATTCCGACCCTGCAAGAATTGAAAAAGCCCTTGATACGTGTCAGGCATACGGGCTTATGGGGCTTGTGTGCCTTTACAGAGATAATGTGCCGGCAGGCAATGTGACCGAACAAATTGCAGATTCTACCGGCGCCCTCGTCACCAATGCGGAAAACACGAAAAAGGTGGTGGAAATTGCGAAAGAGCACCCCGCCACTTTTGCCTATGCGGTAAAGGATGAGCCTTTTTCCCATATGACTCCCACTATGGAGGCGGATTTAGAAAATTCCTATAAAATTGTCCGGAATATAGACGACGTGCACCCCGTGTATATTGTAGATACCGCGGACGTGGAGCGGCTCGCCAAATATGCGGATATCTGCGCCATTGACCCGTACCCAAAGTCGGCAGACAAAAGCGGGACGGAGGCGGCAAAACAAACCGGGCGCGCGGTGGCAGCCGCAAAAGGGAAAAAGCCGGTATATGTGATTATGCAGGCGTTTTGCTACGGCGATACCAACGACGATGCTGTGCACGATTATTTTCCTGCATGGGAAGAAATGCGGCACATGTGGTATCAGTCTCTTGCGGCGGGCGCGAAAGCCGTTGGCTACTACTGCTTCGACACCCCTTGGGGCGAAATTGGGGATAAAGATACTACGATAAACGAAACGCACGTCTGGAACGGCATGACAGAATTTGCGAAAGGCGAAATGGAAAAAAGCTACACCTTTTTCAGGGAAAGCACGCTTTTGGAAAGCTATGAATCGGAAGCGGGATGGGTGCAAATTCGCGCCTGGAACGGCGAACGCTATGCCGTTGTGCTATCCAAAAGCAGTAGGGCGCAAGATGCCGCTAAGCTTACAGTATCGAACATGTTTATCCGTGACGTATATATGGGAAAAGGCGGAAGCATACGGGAGATTGACGGCGACAAATGGACGCTTACGCTTCCCGGAAGCTGTGCGGATATTTACCGCCTGCAAACGGGCGGACTTTTCCTGAGTCGGGGCGGATATGTGGCAAGTGTCGCGTCTGCCGGGGAAACGCTTGCGGCGGTGGCAATATTGGAAGTAGGGAAGCCCTTTTCGCTGGTGCGGGCAGTGTATGGCACGGCGGGTGGCGCAAAAGAGCTTTTAAATTATACGGTTATGACAGAAGGGACGGGAAAACTGGAATTTTCGGAGACGATAAATCTAACGGATTTCCCCGGAGCCTCGGAAATAAAGCTTTTCGTATTGACCTCGCCTTTTCCAAATCCAGCGGTATTTAAGTCGGAAACGAGAATCGAAAAATAAATACCGGTTGAAGGAGAAAACAGAAAAAGACAGCGGGACACCTTTTAAAGGCGCTTCGCTGTCTTTCTTACTATATAGGAATTTGCGTTTTAGACGAACTTGTTTATAAAGACAGGGGCAGTCAAACAGTATAATTTTAGAAATGAAAAAAATATTTGCATTTTATGCGTGAATGTGTTAAAATTGAATGCAGAGGTTTTTAGATATGAATAAAAAAACGGCAAAAGTTAAAAGCAACACTTCGGTGTGGAATTTTGCATCGGTCATGATTACTGCCGTTTTTTTTGTTACGCTCGCAAATCAGGGCGGTTTTTATGAAGGCGCAATCATTTTTGCAGGACTGATTTTGGCAGGCTGTCTGCTTTTGAAAACAGTAAAGGTAAGAATTTCTTTATCTGGCGGGTTGTTGCTTTTGTTTTCGGCGTGGTACTTTTTCTGCTCGGTAAAAAACGGATTTGTTACTGAATATGCGGCAAAAGGACTTTTGCCGCTCACTCTGTTTTTGCTTTCGGTTTTTAAGCAGGAATGCGGGGAACAAAAAGAACATATATTTGCGGCGATACTGAAGTTTTCACTGTGCCTTGCGGCAATTTCCATAGTGCAGTTTGTTGTTCTCTCGGCTGAGAATGACACATTTATGCGCCTTTTGTTCCCGTTCAATTATGCGAATGTAACAGGAATTTATTTTGCTGTTTGCTTCTTTTTAAGTATTGAAAGCAGGGACGGATTTGTAAAAAAAGCAAGCTTTGTATTTGCAGCTTCTGCACTTCTCACTTTGTCGGTGGGTGCAATTTTGCTGTCGCTTTTGTATGCATTTTTCAGGCTTATTCAAAAAAGAAAATGGAAAGAAGCGGTTTTGCTTTCGGCATTGGTTTTGGTTGCAGTCCTTGTTGCGAGGAACAGAATTATTCAAAGCGGAGGCACTTTCCTTGAAAGACTTCTTCAGATGCACGACGGATTTTTGTGTATGATAAAAAATCCCGTTTTCGGTATTGGTGCGGGTGCATGGGAGGATGCAAAGCAAGTGTATCAGACGGGCTTTTATTCCGCAAGGGTTATACACTGCGCGCCTGTTCAGCTTGGGGTAGATTCGGGTTTTTTGGGGCTGTTGCTGTTTTTGGCAACCTGTATTTCATTTCTAAAAGACACGTTCCGCGACAAGAAAAAATTTGCACTGTTGCTTCTTATTCTTTTGCACAGTATTGTTGATTTTTCCCTTTCCTTTACCGCAATCGGATTTTTACTGATTCTGCTTTCCGAAAATTCGGAGGGGAAATCTTTTTCGGTAAAAGGAACGGCAAAATATATAATGACAGGAATTGTTTTTTGCGTTTTTACTTTGTCTGCATACGGTCTTTCTTCGGCGAAAAGCTTTGAACAAAGTCACCGTGCGGGAAATATCGGATTTTTTGCACGGCATTCCGTAAATGCGGCAAAAAGTTATGCCCTGGAGGGCAACTTTATCCCTGACGATATGTTTTTAATCGGAAGGGAAGGGGGAAAACCCTATGAATTGGTTTTGAATGAAGCGGTGCACCGCAAGGATAGAGAAAAATACCTTATAAGTGTCTTGAATGACCGGCCGTACGATGTAAACCTTATGCGGTTTATCGAGGGGAACTGCACGGAGGAATGCATAAATGAAGCCCGGTCCGTTCATGCACAAGCGGTGGCTTCATTATCCCCGATAGGGGAAATATTATATAATTTAAAAGGAGTAAACCAATGAAAAAACTAAAACTTTTAACATCCATTCTGTTGATTGTAAGCCTTTTGCTTGCGATCAGTCCGCAGGCGTTTGCAGCAACCTTCAATTGGGTAACATCAAATCCCATTGTTGAAGGCTATGTTTACTATTCCTGTGACCTTGGCTTGATTTTACATGATTCCGATTTCCACACCTCGCTTGTTGATATCAACGGAAATGTAATTATCCCGTTTGACAGAGGGTATAAGGAATTGCAGTTTCTTGACCGCGAAGCGGGCTATGTTACATATATCGACGCCTGGGATAACGCCGGCGTTATGGATATGCAAGGGAACACGATTGTACGCCCCGGTTTGTATGACTTCGTTGCGGCAAGAGTGGATGACTATGTTTACCTTGTTCAGAAGCTTATTCCCACAGGGGAAGAGGGCTGGTATGATGCCGAGGTCGGTTTGGGTGATGCAAGCGGGAATATGATTATTCCTTTTGGGAAATATCCGTATATTGAACCATTCAGTCACGGAAATGTTTGTGTTTACGATCAGGACTATCATTTTGTAGGATTGTATAATTCTGCAGGGCAGCCCATCATTCCGCTTGACTACGGCTACACTGCAATTTATGCTACCCCCTCGCCGTACAGATATGTGGCAGGGAATGACACAGGATATTATATTGTTGACAATACTGCACAGGTTATTGCACAGCTTCCCGGTGACTTCCTCAATCCCTATGATTTTGAAAATTATATACTTGCAGGTGAGTATTCAAACCCCACTATTTATGACATAAACGGAAATGTGCTGGGCAGTTTTTCGTCTACCGAAAACGAATTTTTAAAGCCGGGATACATCCATAACAATGAAACAAACATGGTGTCCGACCTTTACGGTAACATACGTATTGCGCCCAATCTGTATACAGACCTGGATTTTCTTGATGACAAGTATATCATAGCGCAGAATGCAGAATATCAGGCGGCACTTATTGATATTGACGGAAATGTTCTGATACCCTTCGGCGGCATGGAAGAAAGCAGATACGATATAGACGGCATATATGAAGACAAGTATATTGTTGAGGGGGAAACCGTAAAAGACATTTACGGAAATGTTTTGTTCCAGACCGACGGTTATATTGAATACTTAGGGAACGGTTATATGTTGGTTTATTTGCCTGATGTTAACGGAAATTACAATTCTCTCGTGCAAATTGCAAGAGTTGAAGGAGAACCTGTAAAACCTGCAGCACCCGTTGCACCCGCTGTGAATGTGGTGGTGAACGGAACACCCATGACATTTGCTGATCAGCCTCCTGTAATCAGCCAAGGCAGAACCCTTCTCCCCTTAAGAGCAGTGTTTGATATTCTTGGAGCGACCATTGAATGGGACGGTGCAACACAGACCGTTTATGCTAAGAAAGACGGCATTGATATTACACTTACAATCGGTTCTGAACAGCTTTGGGTAAACGGTCAGGCGAAACTGCTTGATGTACGTGCGCAGATTATGAACGGCAGAACAATGGTTCCCGTTCGTGCAGTTGCAGATGCTTTCGGTTGCAGTATCGGCTGGGATGCGGCAACATATACCGTAACCATTACTACCAACTAAAACAAGAACTCCGAAAGAGAAGTGTCCTCGGGGGATGCTTCCCTATAACAGAAAAACCTCTCAGGTGCTTCATACAAGTACTTGAGAGGTTTTTGTTATTTTTTTATGGTTAGTGCAGTAAGCACTAGATTAAATAAGGGGAAGGGCGGCGTCCAGCCAGTGCTTTGCGATAATCCCGTGTCCCTGTTCGGTGGGGTGAACGCCCTCTTTTGTAAGCGAAAGGGGCGGGAAGGCTTCGGCGGCTTTGGATAAAAGCGTATCCAGCGGGACATAGGCGGCATCAAACTTTTCGGCAAGCCGTTTGGAAATATCGATAACCGCGTCCACATCCGCGCGTGGCATCTCCGTAGTATGGTCAGGCAGGAGGAAGGGGCTGAGAATGACAATGGGGATATCGCCCAGAGCCTCACGGGTGCGGGTTAAAATTTTCGTGTAGTTTTCTTCCGTTTCCGCGGCGGTAAGACCGCGACCCACTTTGTGATGCCACACGTCATTAATGCCGAGCAGAATGGACAAAAATGCGGGGCGAAGTGCAATGCAGTCTTCTTCCCATCTTTCGAGAACATCTATGGTGCGGTTGCCGCTGATGGCGCGATTTAAAAACCGAAGCTCCGCTTCGGGGCGAAGCACCGAAATCGCATTTACCGCAAGGCGTGCGTAGCCGTTCCCAAGGCTTTCTTCCGTAAGCTTACTGCGGCCGCAGTCGGTGATGCTGTCCCCCTGAAATAAAACTAAATCACCTTTTTGAAGTGCCATAAAATCACATCCTATGTAAAATATATTCCCATTATAAAACCACGTAGATTGTTTGTCAAGACTTTTGGAAAAAATGTTATTCTCATACAGGGTATGTTTTTGATGGGGAACGTTGGCAATTTATATGTTCAGTTGACGATATGCCGAGGGGGTCATCTGCACACGCTTTTTAAATGTTTTCGTGAAGTGATGCAGGCTTTGAAATCCGCATTTATATGCCACATCGCTTACGGAAATATTTTGCGAGCGCAGCATTTCCATGGCAGCGACCATGCGGCGGGAAATGAGAAATTCATGGATGGTAGTTTTGGTGTGCGCTTTGAATATGCGGTTTAAATACGTGCTGTTAAAATGAAAGTGACTGGCAATATTGTCATTTGAAATAGGTGTATCATAGGCGTTGTTTATATATTCAATAATACTTTGTACGAGAGGGATTGCGGTTTGTTCTTTTATATTCCTTTTGTTTTCATGCATGCGGAGCATGGTGAAAATGATAGATTTAAGAAGATTGGATAAAAGCAAATCCGTATATATGCCACCCATACAATATTCGGTGACGATTTGCCCTGCAATTTGTCCCGGCAAAGAGGCATTTGCAATAACAATCGGGGAATTTAGAGGCATAGTATCTTCGAAATGCGGACACTCGATGATTTGCGCGTTCTGAAAGAGGGTACTGTGTATTGGGTGAAATGTTGTTTTTATATGGGAAAAATCGTGGGTGTAGTCGAAGTTTACAGAATAATACTTAATGTCTTCAATTTCCCAAACATATTCTGTTCCTGCTTTGAACAAAATGGCGGTGCCCGGCGCGAGAGCATAGCATGTGTTTTCGATGGTCATATTACCGCTGCCGGACAGGATATAAAACAAACGGCAATCTACCGTTTTAATTTTAACATGTACATCCTGCGTATTGGTTTTGTTCAAATGCCCCACAAGGGCTTGCCGTACGAATGGACAGATATTTTCAAGTAACATATCGAACACCTCTTCTATCATAATATCATAAAAAGATAAATATGTAAAGAAAAATAGATGTGATTTTGGGTTATTGAAAAAAGATAAGTTTAAAAAACACAAATACATGTCATTTTTTTGTATTGCATTTTAACAGAATATTCTTTATACTGGGAATAAAAAAGGAGATGTTGGCATGGAGGAGAAACTTACAATTGCAATCATCGGTTGTGGCGCATTTGCGCATCACTTTGTGGAGCTTTATAAAGCCCATCCAAACACGGAGAAGGTTTACGTATGTGATTTAGAGCAGGAAAAAGCGGCGCGTTTTGCGGATGAATTTGGCGTTGAAATTATAGGGAGCTTTGAAGAGGCGCTGGAAAGCGCAGAAATTAACTGTATTGCAAATTATACGCGCAGACATCAGCATGGCGATATTACCATTCGCGCACTTCGGGCAGGGAAGCATGTGTTTTCTGCCGTGCCGATGGCATCAACGGTGGAAGAATGTCGTGAGATTGTCCGTCTTGTAGAAGAAACCGGACTTACATATATGATTGGGGAAACCTGTTATTATTACCCAAGTGCTATGTTTTGCCGGGAAGCATACCAAAAGGGATTTTTTGGAGAATTTTCTTATGGAGCATCGCAGTATTATCATCATATCGATGATATTAGTTATGGTAAAGTGAAAGAGGAGAGAGGAATGCCGCCGCTGTTTTATCCGACGCATTCCACGGCAATGATTTTGTCGGCCGTAAATTCTTATGTAAAGAAAGTATCGTGCTTCGGTTGCAGGACCGAAGATGCTGCTTTTCAAAAGGATGGCAATGTGTGGGGAAATGAATTTATTAACCAGTATGTGTTTATGGAACTTGCCAATGGGGGCACAGCCCGCGTAACAGAAGCACGAGGGTTTGGCTATGGCAAACCGAGTTCATACATTTCTTCTTTGTATGGCACAAAGGGAAGTTATGAATTTAACAATGCCCAGCATCTTCTCTATGAAAAGGATTTTGAGAGTAAGGAAGAAAAAATCAAGCTTACGGATGTGAGTGACTATGTAAATCCTGCCGATATGGTACAAAACAAGATGCTTCCGGACTTTAAGGAAAGAGTGGCAAACGGCGAATGGCAGTGGAATTCTCCCGCGGAAATACAGAAAGAGGAATATGCTCGAATTCCTGCGGAATTTCGAGGACTGAAAAATGGGCACATGGCATCCCATCAGCTTTTAATAGATGATTTTTGCCAGGCGGTGGTAAAGGGTGAAATGCCGGTGCTTAACGCATGGTTTGCCGCGAGATGTAACATACCTGGACTTATAGCAATTGAATCGGCAAAGCAGGGTGGTATTCCTCTGGAAGTACCGGATTTTGGCGATGCGCCGGAAAAGTGAGGAAATAAGCGGAAGTTAAAGGAGCTTAAAAGCCATAAAACCGCATAAAAGAAGAACCCCGCCCAACAATGAAATCAAAATTAGGGTTAGTTCTCGGGAACCTTGATACTCGTTATGCTCGTATACAAGGCTTTGAGGGCTTTAAAACCTTCAAAGCCTTTGCGCTATTGTCAAAAATTTGATATTGCCACTTTTTGATAGATTTTTTGTCAGATAATATATA
>JAZROH010000124.1:0-19797 GCA_045648645.1 Clostridia bacterium
GGGGGCTAAAATTACTTTGTTTTTAAATTGCATTATAAATCCAACTTCAAATCATTTTCGCCAATCCAACCGATTTTACGGCAGAGCATGCCGAATACCCATGTAAGAACTGCAGGAAGAACAATGGCAATAAGGGCAAGCCCTATCCAATCCGCCGCGCCAATCGCCGCCTTTACGCCGTTTGCCACGTCTGCCACCCAGCCGGAATATACACCGATGGGGCCCACCATACCGCATGTACCCATGCCGGAGGATACGGCAGGACCGTTCATTTCAAGATGGAACAGGCATGTTGCAATAGGACCTGTAATTGCCGAAGCCAGTGTAGGGGGAATCCAGATGCGGGGATTCCGTACAATGTTTCCCATTTGCAGCATACTGGTGCCCAGTCCCTGCGCAAGCAATCCGCCCCAGCGGTTTTCACGGAAGCTCATAACCGCGAAGCCTACCATCTGGGCACAACAGCCCGCAACTGCCGCACCGCCCGCAAGCCCTGTAAGCCCAAGCGCCGCACAAATTGCCGCGCTGCTTATGGGAAGCGTCAGCGCAATGCCGACAAATACGGAAACCAGAATACCCATAAGGAAGGGCTGCAGCTCTGTTGCCCACATAATAGCACCGCCGACGGCACTTGCCGCCTGCCCGATATACGGTGCGCACCAAATAGAAAGAAGAACACCTACGCCTATAGTCACAATGGGTGTTACAATGATATCAATTTTCGTTTCCTTGCTGACAAGCTTACCAATCTCTGCGGCAATGGTTGCCACAACATACACGGCAAGCGGTCCGCCTGCGCCGCCAATGGCATTCGCCGCTTGTCCTACTGCCGCCAGAGAGAACAGCACCAAGGGCGGACACTGCAGGGCATACCCGATGGCAACCGCCATGGCAACGCCTGTTACTGCCTTTGCATAGCTTGCAATCTCACACAGAATGGAAACGCCAAGCTGTGTGCCGATGGTGTCTAAAATCGTACCGATTAAAAGGGAGGCAAAAAGCCCCTGTGCCATAGCACCCAGCGCATCAATTCCATACCGTTTCAAGGAAAATGTTACATTTTTCTTCTGTAAAAACTGACCAACCTTACCCATTGAAAATCATTCCTTCCTTTTATCTTACTTGTTCAAAAACTTTTGCATTAGCATATATCCCGGTTCAATACATTCGCCGCCTTCGGCGCTCTTTTCTGTAAACACTGCCCTACCCGCTTTCGGTGCGCGGCTGTCATACAAAAGACAGGGCACCGGGTCCCGGGCATGGGTTTTTGTGCACAGCGGCGTCGGATGGTCAGGTAGAATGAGCATGCGAAAATCCTCGCCCCGCGCCCGAAGCGCCTCTGTTATATAGTTTACTACCAAGCGGTCGATAAGCTCAATTGCTTTCACTTTATTATCCGCTTCGCCTCGATGCCCGCATTCATCCGGCGCTTCCATGTGTACATACACAAAGTCGCAGCCGTCTTCACATAAAGCGCGCACCGCCGCTTCGGCTTTTCCTTCAAAATTTGTGTCGATATTCCCCGTCACATTCGGCACATCCATTACCTGCATACCTGCAAGGAAGCCAATGCCGCGTATAAGGTCTACTGCGGAAATGACCGCACCCTTTTTGCCATAGGTTTCATAAAAATCGGGGAGTGCCGGTTTCTTCCCTTCGCCCCAAATCCAGAGAGAATCTGCCGTGCGCAGTCCCTTTTCCCGTCTTGCACGGTTTACTGGGTGGTCCCGCAAAATTTCGCGGCTTTCTTCCATAATGCCGCGAAGCATTGCACAGGTGGGGAGATATTCACGGACGGGTCTGTCCGAAATATCATGGGGCGGCGTAAGCGTTCCGATTTCGCCCGCATTGTCCCAGACAAGAAGGTGTCGGTAGCTGATGCCGGCATAGAGAGAAATATTTTCCCGCACCAGTTTTTCCTGTAATGTTTTTATGAGTTCCCGTGCTTCCTCTGTGGAAATTTCGCCCGCGCTGTAATCCAGCATGGAAAGGTCGCTATACGCCCCTTCCCCGCCAAGGCTTACAAAATTTGCACGAAATGAGGTTTCTGTTTCCGAAAGCGTAACGCCGATGCTCGCCGCCTCCAGCGGTGAACGCCCCGTATAACATTCTTTTGTATTATAGCCCATCACCGTGAGGTTTGCAACGTCACTTCCGGGCTTTAAATCATCCGGTACAGTTTTAACAAGGAACTGCTCCCCTTCTTTTGCAAGGCTGTCGATGCAGGGCTTTTCGGCTACCTCCATCGGCGTTTTTCCCGCGAACACTTCCGAAGGGTAGTCCGCCATACCGTCTGCCAGTATTACAACATATTTCATCGTTTTCTCGCCACCTCAAACATAAAAAGCGCAGCCGCAACAGACGCATTTAAGGATTCCGTCTGCCCGCGCATTGGTATTTTAACCAGAAAATCACATTTATCCCGCACAAGACGGCTCATGCCTTCCCCTTCATTTCCTACCACGATTGCCACGGCGCCCGAAAGGTCTGCTTCAAAAAGAGAGGTTTTGCCCGCGCCGTCCGCGCCGGTAATCCAAACGCCCGCTTTTTTCAGCTCCTCCATCGTATTCGGAAGGCTTGTCACCCGCGCAATGGGGGTAAAGGATGCCGCACCTGCGGAAACCTTGTCCACCGTAGCGTTTACCCCGACACCGTCGTGCTTCGTAATCACCACACCATGCGCGCCCGCTGCGGAAGCGGAACGAATAATGGCGCCCAGATTATGGGGGTCGCAAATACGGTCACAAAGCACCAAAAACGGGGCTTCCCCCGCTTCCTCCGCTTTTTTTAGAATATCCTCCACCGTCACATAGCCGTAAAGACTTACCTGCGCCACAACACCCTGATGGTTGCCGCCGTCGGCAAGGCTGTCAAGCCGCCGCTTATCCGATTCTGTAACGGGAATTCCTGCCCGACGCGCCATCCCGGCAATCTTTGTAAGAGTGGGCTCGGGCGCACCCTGCCGTATGTACAGCTTATCAATGGTGCGCCCTGCCTTCAGTGCTTCCAGTACCGGATTTCTTCCGATAATTACGTTTCCGCTCATATATTCGAAAGGTTGAACTTATCGTGAATTGCACGAACAGCCGCTTCGCCTTCGCGACGTGCAACAAGTACGGAAACCTTGATTTCGCTTGTGGAAATCATCTTTATGTTAATGTTGGCATTGTAAAGTGCCTCAAACATTTTTGCCGCAACGCCGGGATTGGATACCATGCCTGCGCCAACGATGGAAACCTTGGATACATCTGCATCGTAGAGGATGCCGCTTGCGCCGATAACCTCCATGTTTTCCTTCAGCGTTTCCACTGCAAGCTCCAGAGCCGATTCCGGCACGGTGAAGCTAATGTCCTTCTTGCCGTCACGTCCGATAGACTGCAGAATAATATCAACATTAATGTTTTTCTTTGCGAGAATGGAGAACAGAGTAAAGGCTCTGCCCGGTTCATCCCCGATATCTGTGAGAGAAATACGTGCTACGTCATTGTCACGTGCTACGCCTCTAATAATCATTTTTTCCACTTTGCTTACCTCCTTAACAACTGTGCCGGGTGCTTCTTCAAAGCTCGACAAAACTTCCATGTTTACATTGAATTTCTTTGCTACCTCAACGGAGCGGTTATGCAGAACGTTTGCGCCCAGACTTGCAAGCTCCAGCATTTCATCATACGAAATATCATCCAGCTGTGCTGCATCGGGAACGATGCGCGGGTCTGCGGTATACACACCCTTAACGTCCGTATAAATCTGGCAAAGGTCTGCATGCAGTGCTGCCGCAAGGGCAACTGCCGAAGTATCTGAGCCGCCGCGACCGAGGGTGGTAATATCCTCATAGCGGTCAATGCCCTGAAAACCTGCCACGATGACAATCTTTTTCTGGTCAAGCTCTCTCTGAATTCTTTCGGGCTTGATGCTTTCAATTCTGGCACTGCTGTATTTCGCGTCTGTTCGAACGCCTGCCTGCCAACCGGTAAGGCTGATAACCGGGCAACCCAGTTTTTCAAGTGCCATAGCAAGTAGCGCCATGGAAATCTGTTCGCCGCTGGAGAGCAGCACATCCATTTCACGTCTTGACGGAGAATCATTGATTTCCGTCGCCTTTTCGATGAGGTCATCCGTGGTATCGCCCTGCGCAGAAACCACAACCACAATCGAATTTCCCTTGTCGTAGTACGACTTTATCCGGTTTGCAACACGAAATACGCGTTCCGCATTTGCAACGGAAGAGCCGCCGAATTTTTGTACGATAAGTCCCATATCCGTTCTTCCTTTCTACATTCTGATAAACTTCTTCACGCCATCGCGCTTTACAAGTTTTTCAAGTTCACTTTCTTTATAATTGCGAAGAATGTATCCCTTTTCGTCCTCCAGACCTATATCGATACATGTCGCATCCTCAATTTCCACGCTGCTTCTAACAAGGCAGGTTACCTTTGTTTCCGCAAGCGGTGTTACATACGCAGAATCTCCCGCCTCCCAATCCAGACGGCGGTTTTCCGAAATCCCGCGGGCAATGTCAATCACGTCAGACACCACAGCGCTTGCCGTGGGGAGCTTGCCGGCACCACTGCCGTACAGCATAACGTCCCCCACATTATCGCCCGTGAGCATCACAGCATTAAATACGTCCTTAACGCTTGCAAGCGGGCTGTCATTCGGAATCAGCATCGGCGAAACGCGGGCGAAAACTTTGTCCTCGCCAATTCTTGCCATACCGATAAGCCGGATGCAGCAGCCCAGCGCTTCTGCATATTCCACATCCTCGGGCTCGATATTCGAAATACCTTCTGTGGAGATTTTTGTATAATCTACATCCTTACCGAAAATAAGGGATGCCAAAATGGCAATCTTGCGGCAGGTATCGTGCCCTTCCACATCTGCTGTGGGGTCTGCCTCGGCATAGCCCTTTTTCTGGGCATCGGCAAGTGCCGTTTCAAAAGACTGCCCTTCGTCAATCATTTTGGTTAAAATGTAATTGGTTGTTCCGTTTAAAATACCCATAACGCGGGTGATACGGTTTGCCGCAAGGCATGTGCCGATAGGACGGATTACGGGGATACCGCCACCAACACTTGCTTCATAGCGGTAAAACACGCCGTTTTCTCTCGCCAGTGCAAAAAGCTCCGCACCCTTTGCCGCCACCAGTGCCTTATTCGAAGTGACCACGCTTTTGCCGTGCAAAATTGCATCCTTCGTAAAGGTATAGGCAGGCTCAATACCACCCATCATTTCCACAACCACGGAAACGGAATTGTCCGAAAGCACATCGTTATAGTCCTTTGTAAAAAGATGTGCGTCCTCATGGTCAGAAAAATCGCGAATTTCCACGATGTATTTAATCCGCACTTCCTCTCCGACCCGCTTTGCGATAACGCCGCCGTCCTTTTTCAGAACCTCGTACACACCGCTTCCCACGGTACCGAATCCCAAGATTGCTATATTTATCATATGCGTTTCCTCCTTTTTACGCTACTGTTTACCAAGTACATGCATGGAGCGCACGCCCTTCGGCTTTGAAAGCGCTTCCATCATTTCTTCAAACTCCATCTGCATAGCTTCCGTTTGCAAGGTTATGGTTATGCTCGCCACGCCGTTTATCGGTATGGTTTGATTGATAGTTAAAATATTGCATCCGGCACGTGCCACAATTCCCAGAATTTCCGAAAGTGTTCCCGGAATATCCATAAGTTCAAAATACACCGATAAAATCCCCTGCATTTCGTTAAACGGAAAAATGTGGTCTTTATATTTATAGTAGGCACTTCGGCTGATTCCCGTTAGCCGGACTGCATCGTGCACCGTTGCCGCCTCGCCCGAGCGGAGCAGTTTTTTGGCGCGGAGCACCTTTGGAAAGACATCGGGAAGTACGCTTACATCTGCAAGAACGTATTGTTTCTTCATGCCTTTATCATCCGCCCTTTCAAAAAAAATATACCTGCCCCGAAGTGTCTTCGAGTCAAATACATTTGTTTGCAGTATAGTATATACGAATTCCCCCGATTTGTCAATACTTTTCCTGTAAATTCCTTGATTTTTGCCGTTTTACCCTATCCCCCACCCCGTTTGGGGATGTAAAACCGACAAATTGCCCTGTTTTTGCGGATTTTGTTTGACATTTTCTTTTTTTATGCTATAATAAATATATAAAAGGAAGTAAAGCCGTCCGTGCTTTACGAAAGGAGTTTTTTGAAAATGAAAAAAATTGTTGCCTTGCTGCTGGTTTGCATCTTGCTCTTGCCTCTTTCTGCCCTCGCCTCCAATGACGTTGCGGTTCATATTAACGGCTCGCCTGTGGCGTTCGATGTTCCGGCACAGATTATCGGGGACAGAACGATGGTACCCATGCGGAAAATTTTTGAAACTTTTTCTGCTTCCGTAGAATGGATTGAACGTTCCCAGACCATTATGGCAACCCGTGGTCCTGTTGTGATTGCCATGCAAATCGGCGAGCCGATTATGAGTGTTTCGAACATTCTTACAGGCGAAAGCAAGACCATAGAGCTTGATGTTCCGCCCTGCATTATCACCGGTCCCGAAGGCGGCAGAACACTCGTTCCCGTCCGCGCCATTTCAGAAAGTCTCGGCATGACTGTAGACTGGGATAATGTAACCCGTACGGTGCTGATTGTCGGCTAACCCATGCTCGTAAAATTGGCGGATTTAAACATCCGCATTGAAAACAAACATGCGTACACCGCCCATCTTTGCCAAAACTACATAACGGACGCGGAGAAAATAGACTTTACCGTATCTGCAAGCGAAGCGGATATTCTTTTGGAGGATGCAGGTCGCACCATGCCGGACTATGCCGAAAGCCTTGCCATCTATCGAAAAATAGCGGAAAACATTATAGACTATGATGGGTTTTTGATGCACGGCGTAGTAGTTGAAACCGAAGGGCGCGGCATTGCCTTTCTTGCGCGAAGTGGCGTTGGCAAATCCACCCATGCCGCACACTGGCAAGCACTTTTGGGCGAAGCCTTAACCATAATCAATGGTGATAAGCCGCTCATTCGTTTTATGGATGGCACGCCGTATGCCTATGGTACGCCCTGGGCAGGCAAGGAAGGGCTGGAAACGAACGCGCGTACACCGCTTTCTGCTGTTTGCTTTCTTTCCCGCAGTGAAGAAAACAGTGTTACCCCCATGCGGAAAGAAGATGTTCTTTTATCGCTTCTGCCGCAAATTTATCTCCCGAAGAACGGCAAGAAAATGGAACGACTTTTAGATATACTGGCACGGTTTATCGAAAAAACAGCATTCTATACCGTGCGCTGTAACAAAAATCCCGAAGCCGCCGCCGTCTCTTATGAAGCCCTCTTCGGAAAAAGCGAGTAAATCTATGCAAGGTATTGAAACCATATTAAAAGAAAAGAAAATTTTTATCGGCAAAACCGCAGGTGACAGCATGGAGCCCATGCTTCGCGAAGCGCGGGATACTGTCATTATTGTACCCCCTGCTTTTCCCTTAAAGAAAGGTGATGTTCCCGTTTATCGGCGTGACGGACATTACACCATGCACCGCATTGTTCGTGTGCATTCCCGCGGATATATCATATGCGGCGATAACCGCGTTCTCCCTGAACGGGATATACGGGAAGAGGATATTATCGGCGTCCTGGCAGCCTTTTATCGGGACGGAACGTATGTATCCTGTACCGATGCGGCATATCTGCGCTACAGCGCCCGTATTTGCCGTGCCTATCCCCGGCGTTTTATGCTCTATAGCCTTATGCGCGCGGGGCGAAAGCTTAAAAAATTATTTGGAAAGGAAGAAACAAAATGAAACTAAAACCCGGATTTATCACCCGAAAAATTGTAAACGATACGGTCCTTATGGATACGCAGGACACAAGCCGTCTGCTTCGTTTGAATGAAACCGCGGCAGATATTCTCGCCCTCATTACGGAAGGACTTGGAGAAACAGAAATTGTTTCCAAAATTGTGGAAATGTACGAAATTGATGCCGATACCGCGGCGCGTGATGTTTCTGCCACACTGGAAAGCTTTAAAAACCTTGGTGCATTGGAAGACTAAGCATTAAAAACGTACACGCCCGACCTACAAAAAAGGCTGTTTAAAAGTGAGCTTTTAAACAGCCTTACTCTATTCACCCATTTTTATTTAGGAAAACATGGTCTTGACAAGTTCGTATGCAAAAAGGGCATGCATGGGGCGTGTCGGATGATTGATTTTATTTGATAAAAGAAGGTTTATATCTACGCCGCCATCCCGAAAGCTTTCCCAAATCCGGTTGCAATCACAAACGGGTACGTTTTTTTCTTTACAAAGTGCTCTCGCTTCATCCAAATAAAGTGCCAGATCTCCCCTTTTCTCACTTGCACAAATTTCCTCTGTCGCCCGGAGCACCTTTTCTTCCTTGATGGAATAATCAATTTCCGTGCAACGCAGGTTCGGCGTCATAAAAATAACCTCTGCCCCGCTTTTCTGCACAGAATCAAAAATTTCGCCCAGTGCAGAAATATAGGTGGAAAGCTTTTCTTTGCCACGGGTGGCATCGTTAAGCCCGAAGCACACAACCACCAAATCCGGCTGAAAGCTGAGTACATCCCGTTCCAGTCGTTCTAGTTCCGCCTCTGCTCTGCCACCGCTGCGTCCCGCATTGATAATAACAGGGGAGGAAGATGGGAAGAGCATTAAAAGCATTTCGCGCAGCTTCTCTACGTATCCGCTCGTCGGCTCAAACACCGTATCCAAACTGCCATTTCTGTCAAAAACCTCAAAGCACCCTTGTGTGACGCTATCTCCAAAGCATACAATCGTCGGTTGACGATGTCCGAAAATATTACCGTTTTTTTCCTTCAATCTTTCTATAATTTTCATACGTTTCACTCCTTGAAATTCATATCGCTATTTTCGAAAGCATTATACCATAATTTTCCCGGCTTTGCAATAGCAAAAAGTGCGGAAAACCTTTGCAAAAATTACGATGTATATTTGACATCCCCTTGTTTTTATGATATGATACATTGTAAAGTACAGAAAATCGTAAAAAACGAGGAATTCAGGTATGAAAAACAAAAGCACTCTCCTTTGGATATGGAGGCATGCGAAGGGACAGGCGCTCCTTTTGGCACTCCTCAGTCTCAGCAGCATGATTACGGCATCGGCATATATTGTTCCCGCGCTTCTTTCCCGAAAAATTATAAATGTTGCCGTAGGTGCAGGCTCTCTTGCCGCCGCAAAGCCGGAACTTTATCGCGCAGGGCTTATGCTTCTCGCCGTCACGCTCGTCCAGCTTGCCCTTTCCGTATTAAATACGCATCTCAAAACGCTGATTAGCGGACGCATGGAAATTTCTCTTCGCCAAAGCTTTTTCAAAACCATTCTCGAAAAAAGCTATCCGGAGGTTTCCCGCATGCATTCCGGTGAAATCCTAAACCGTTTCACCTCGGATGTGGATGTGGTGGTTTCCGGTATCACAAGCTTTATTCCGCAGGCACTTTCCATTGGCGCGAAGCTTGTGGCGGGGCTGATTGTCGTGCTTTCCTTTTCTAAAACCTTTGCCCTCATTTCTGTTTTTGTGGGCATCTTAATTTTGTGCTTTGCTCTTCTTTTCCGCCCGTTTTATAAACGCATGCACAAAGCCGTGCAGGAAGCCTCCGGCGTTTCCAGAAGCTTTGCGCAGGAATGTGTGGAAAATATTGTTGTTATCAAAACCTTCTCGGGACGGGCGCAAATTCTGGACCGCTTAAAGCTTCATATGAATAAGCTTCTGCGCGTTGTGATCCGCCGCAGTGTTGTAAGTAACATTGCCGGAAACGGCATCTCCCTTCTTTTTACCGTTGTCTATTACGGCACACTTTTATGGGGTGCGTTTTCTATTGTTACCGGACATATGGATTATGGTACGCTCATGGCGTTTTTACAAATTGTATCGCAAATCCAATCCCCGTTTTTAAGTGCTTCCATGCTGATTACCCAGTTTTACAGTGCACTCGCCTCTGCAGAACGGCTTATGGAAATTGAAGATTTCACGGGTGAAAAAGCCCCCATGCAGGAAGACCCTGCTGCACTCTATGAAATGCTGGATGCTATTTGTGCTGAAAACCTTTCCTTTAAATATGACAAAACCGAGATTTTGAAAAATACAAGTTTTTCCCTTCCCAAAGGTAGCATGACGGCAATTACGGGCATTTCCGGCACGGGAAAAAGTACGCTTTTCCGTCTTCTTTTAGGTCTTTTCCCGCCCGAAAGCGGACGGCTGTACGCTAAAACCAAGACTGGTGACATCCCGCTGGATGCCGCCACGCGTCCCCTCTTTGCCTATGTACCGCAAGGTAATTTCCTTCTTTCAGGCACCATTCGGGAAAACATCAAATTCTTAAGTCCCGATGTGTCAGACGAAAAGATGGAAGAAGCAGCACGCACCGCTTGCATTTATGAGTTTCTGGCGGGACTACCGGATGGCTTCGATACAGAAATCGGCGAACGGGGCAGCGGTCTTTCCGAAGGGCAAATTCAGCGCATTGCTGTTGCCCGCGCCCTCTGCTCGGATGCACCCATTCTGCTTTTAGACGAATGCACCTCGGCGCTCGACAGCGCCACCGAAGAGGCAATGCTTCGAAACATTGCGGCGCTACGAACGAAAACGGTGCTGTTTATTTCCCATAAGAACGCCGCATTTTCTTTCTGTGATAAGCACCTATCGGTTGAGGACGGGGTATTTTACCTATCATAAAGTAATGTGACGGGGATTCTCGATGAATCTCCGTCATTAAAGTTTTAGGATTCTTTGTGCATGTAATATGGATAAGCAAAATTTATGAAGGTGTTCTTGCGGTAGAGCAAGTTTTTGACAGTCTGATAAAGACATCGAAAAACGAAGGTATATTTTGCGAAATCGTTTTCGTCGGCGTACGATGGTACGGCAGAGAACGATTTCGTGAAAAGCAAGAAATGACGGGGATTCTCGATGAATCTCCGTCATTAAAGTTTTAGGATTCTTTGTGCATGTAATATGGACAAGCAAAATTTATAAAGGTATTCTTGCGGTAGAGCAAGTTTTTCGATAGTCTAAAAGCGGCACCCGACAAGGTGCCGCTTTATATTTTTCAATTCGTATTAGAAGTCCAGATTAGATTTTCTCATAAAATCCGGCAATTGCAGGTCTTCAGAACCGAAGTTTGTAGGCTCGGAAGGCGTCTGGGGGGTAATGCCTCTTATTTTATCAAACGAAGGAACAGCGAGGTCATCTAAATCCTGCTTTTTGGAAGACTGGCATCCCGTTGCAATAACGGTGATAGAAATTTCATCACCCATCGATTCGTCAATTGCCATACCGAAGATAACTTCGGCATTCGGGTCTGCACAGCTATGTACCAGATTTGCAGCAGCATTTACTTCGAGAAGCGTCAGCTCTTCGCCACCGGTTACGTTAATCAGAATACCGGTTGCGCCGTCAATAGAGGTTTCAAGAAGCGGGCTTGCGATAGCCATACGTGCTGCGTCCTCTGCGCGGTTATCGCCGCTTGCACGACCAATACCCATATGTGCAAAGCCTGCATCCTTCATAATTCTGGTTACATCCGCAAAGTCAGCATTCATATCACCCGCGGTATTGATAAGGTCGGAAATGCCCGATACGCCCTGACGAAGCGTTTCGTCTGCCATCTTAAAGGCTTCCTTAACTGTTGTCTTTGCGCTGCAAAGCTGCAAAAGCTTTTCATTGGGGATTACAATAATGGTATCTACCGATTCACGAAGTGCCGCAATACCTTCTTCTGCCTGATTCATACGGCGCTTCAGTTCAAAGGAGAACGGTTTTGTTACGATACCCACCGTAAGAATTCCCTTTTCCTTTGCAATGGAAGCAACTACGGGAGCTGCGCCCGTGCCTGTGCCGCCGCCCATACCGGCTGTTACGAATACCATATCGGTATCTTCTAAAATCTTTTCGATTTCGCCGCGGCTTTCTTCCGCAGCCTTTCTGCCGATATCCGGATTGGCACCTGCGCCCTGTCCCTTTGTAATTTTTTCACCAATCTGAATTGTTTTATCTGCCTTAGAGCAAGTAAGTGCCTGCTTGTCCGTATTAATTGCAACAAATTCAACGCCGCGGATCCCGCTTTCTACCATTCGATTAACAGCGTTTCCGCCACCACCGCCAACACCGATTACTTTAATAACCTGTGCCAAATTCATATCATCTACCGCCATGATTTATCCTCCTTAGTCTTTATCTACTTTATTGTATCTCTTTTTGCGCATTTATGCAAGAGAAATTTGAAATTTTTTATGTTTTTTTTGAATTTTTTTCAATTTTTGCTCTGTCGGTAAGAAAACTGCCCCTCGTTTGTCCATCGAAGCACCCCGCTGCTGTCCTTATTTATGCCTGCATGCCCACCATGCAGGATGTTTCGACAAAGCTGTAATTTATAAGGTAACTCCTCCATGCCGCCGAGATGAATTTCCAGCCCCTTTTTCGTTTCCAGAATAACCTCAACCGCCGAATTCAGACGGATGCGCCCAAGTTCTACCTCCAAATTTGCCGTTTCGAGGGCTTCAAATATTGCTTTAAGGTCTGTGGTAAATCGCTCGTCCCGCATCATAACGTCCGTCCCGGGGGTTGCCTGCTCCACCCCCGCACCGGATGCCACGGGAATATTCTCCTCCTCTGCGCTCAGGCGAAGGACACGGCACTGCTTGTCCACAACCGCATACCCGCCGGGGCACTCGATTGCCGCCGCTTCCTCCCGTTCCGTAATGCGGATTACCACCTTTGCCGGAAAGCGCCGCCCTGCATCCGCCGTCAGAATATACGGCATCGCTTCCATACGCGCTTCCGCATGCTTCATGGATACACGATAGGTATTTGTCCCAATCGGTATGCCTGCTGCCGCCAGAATTTCTTCTGACGAAAGCCGGGCATTGCCCGTGACAGTTACGGATGTAATGTTAAACACAGGAGTAGTTAATGTAACCGCCACGGCAATGATGAAAAGTAAAATCAGTATGAAAATACCGCCTGTTTTCCTTCGTTTTCTCGCCATATTCTTCTCCATTATATAATTCTGATTTGCGCCCCGAGCGCCCGCATGTCTTCTAAAAACGTATCATACCCTCTGTCAATGTGCGCCGTTCCGCGCACCTCTGTTACGCCTTCTGCAGCAAGCCCCGCAATCACAAGTGCCGCGCCGCCGCGCAGCTCCATAGCCTCCACGCGCGCACCTGTAAGACGGGGAACACCGCGGATAACAGCAATACTGCCGCGGGTTGTTATATCTGCGCCCATGCGGCAAAGCTCGCCGCAGTGCTTAAAGCGATTTTCAAAAATGGTTTCCTCAACCATACTCGTCCCGTCCGCCAAGGTAAGCATCGCCGTGACAAGTGCCTGCGCATCGGTGGGAAAGCCGGGATACGGCATGGTACGAAGCAATTTAATCGGCGAAAGCCGCTTCGGTGCTGCCAGAAAAATTCTGTCATTTTTGGCTTCCACGCGCGTTCCCGCATCCCGAAGCACATCCAAAACTGCACCGACATGCGAAGGTTCTGCACCCAAAAGTTCGATTTTTCCACCCGTCATAGCCCCTGCGCAAAGATAGGTTGCGGCTACAATTCTGTCAGGGATTACCGTGTGTTCTGCACCTTTCAGCCGCGGTACACCGCTGATTACGATTTTATCCGTACCTGCGCCGGAAATTTTTGCGCCCATTTTATTCAAGAAATTTTGCAGGTCACAGATTTCCGGTTCTTTGGCGGCATTGATAATTACGGTTTCTCCCGAAGCAAGCGCCGCCGCCATCATCACATTTTCCGTTGCGCCCACGCTGGGGAAATCCAGATGCACATGCCCGCCGGAAAATGTCCCAAGCTCTGCCTTGACTCTGCCCCCCTGTTCTGTAACCCGAATTCCGATTTTCCGTAGTGCCTTAATATGTAAGTCAATCGGTCTCGGTCCAAGCTCACAGCCGCCGGGGAAGCTCATTTCTGCCTTTCCGCATCTTGCGGTCATTGCCCCTAAAAATGTGATGGAAGAACGCATTTTGTGCATCAGCTTGTCAGGAATTTTGCTACGCTCGAGCACGCTTGCATCCACCGTTACGGCATCACCTTCGCGCGTGCATGCACATCCTGCAGACTCCAGAATTTCAAGGCAGCAGTCTACATCGTTTAGTTTCGGGCAGCCGCAAATTATGCTTGTGCCTTCGCCCAGCACCGTAGCTGCCAGAATCGGCAGCACGGAATTTTTAGCGCCCTGCACGCGCGTACTGCCTACCAGCGGACACCCGCCGGTTATTTCTATATTATACATTCTGCACCTCCATAGTATGAGAAAAAACGTTTGCAGTACATACTATGCAAGGATATGGTGCCGTGTTACCGGGTTTTCTCCCTTACCCACGCATAAATCCTCTCGCATGCATCGGTAATGGCACATTCCCGTGCCGCACGGGACATGTTTTCTAAATGCCCGCGGTTTGAAAGAAGCGTTTTGATCTGCCCTGCAAGCACCTCGCCGGAAAGCTCTGTTTCAGGAAGCAAAACTGCGGCACCGCTTTCCTCCATGGCACGGGCATTGTAGGTCTGGTGGTCGTTTGTTACATTGGGACTGGGAATTAAAATCGCAGGTTTTCCGAGTGCACAAAGCTCACTTATAGTGATCGCACCGGCGCGGGTGATTGCCAAATCCGCGTTTTGCAGTACCGCATCCATATTATGAATATACGGCAGTATTTTCTTGTTTTCGCAAAGCCGTATCTTTTCATCCCGGATTTTTTGCATAACTGCATCGTAATTCTTTTCTCCCGTCGATGCAATAATGCCGTAATAATCCTGTCCGCCCATTTTCAAAAGGTCTACCAAGGTGTCGTTAATTTTTTTTGCGCCGAGGCTGCCGCCGCTAATGAGAACAAGCGGCTCTCCCGCTTCCTTCTTTTCCTGTGCGCGAAGCACTTCGGGGCGAATGGGATTGCCTGTCAAAATTACACGCTTCGGCGGCTTTTTAAAATATTTTTCGGTTTCGGGAAAGCTTATCGCCGTATCTGCCTTGCCGCTTGAAAGCCGTACACTAAGCCCTGGAAATACATTTTGTTCATGCACAAGTGACGGTATTTTCAGTTTTGCCGCCGCCAGCATTACAGGAAGACACACATAGCCGCCTGTACCGATTACCACATCGGGGCGAAAGTCCTTCAAAATCTTTTTTGCCGCCCGAAGAGAGGCTACAAGGCGTACCGCCGTTTTCAAATTATCAAGGCTTAGGCTTCTGCGAAGCCCCTGTACACGGATATAGCGAATGTCATATCCTGCACGGGGAACAAGACGGGCTTCCATGCCGCCTTCGTTTCCCACAAAAAGAAACTCTGTATCCGGTTCCTTTTCCTTTATAAAATTCGCGATTGCAATGGCGGGATAAATATGCCCGCCCGTGCCGCCGCCGGAAAGAACAATTCTCATTTCGTGCCTCCTTCCCGCCGCATTGCCCCTTTGGGTTTTATGTGGCGCGAAATACTGAGCACAATGCCCATTGCCGCCATAATAAAGATGAGCGACGAGCCGCCTGCGCTGAAAAACGGAAGCTGCATACCGGTGTTGGGGATGGATGCCGTTACAACGCCTACGTTAATTAAATACTGCAGACCAATAATAGAAATGATGCCAAAAACCGTAAGGCCGGAAAAAGTGTCCGGTGCATTTAGCGCAATATAAATACCGCGTGTAATTAAAAGCGCAAAAAGAATTGCCACCACAATGGCACCGAAAAAGCCGAGCTCTTCACAAATAATTGCATAAATATAGTCATTATGTGCTTCGGGAATATACAAAAACTTCTGGCGGCTTTGCCCAAGACCCAGTCCAAACAGCCCGCCGGACGCAATCGCATAAAGTCCCTGCACAATCTGGTAGCCCGTGTCAGAGGGGTCCGCAAAAGGGTCCATAAATGCCATAAGGCGCTTTAGGCGGTACTCCTCCAAAAATGCCGCGGGGACAATGACAGCAAGCCCCGCCATGGCAATGCAGGCAAGGTGCGAAATTTTCGCGCCGCCCGCAAGAAGCATAATAACGCCCGTCATAAACATGACAATAGCACCGCTTAGGTGATCCTGTAATATCATAATGCCGAGAATGGCACCTAAAATACCGAGATAGGGTAAAAGACCGTGTGTGAAATTTTGTATCTGGTTTCGCGGTTTTTCGGACATGCGCTTTGCAAAGAAAAAGACAAGCGCAAACTTTGCAAGCTCCGAAGGCTGAAACCGGATTGGTCCTATGGCAAGCCAGCGCTGTGCGCCGCCGCCCGTACTGCCAATTAAAAGCACCAAAAGCAAAAGCACAACGGCTGCGATAAACAATACGTTTGCATATCGCTTAATCAAGCGGTAACTGACGCTTGAAGTAACGCCCATGGCAATAAAGCCGAGCGCTGTCCATAAAAGCTGTCTTTTGATATAATAAAGCTTATCCCCTTCATTGTAAAACGCAGAAGGTGAGCTGGCGCTGAAAACCATGATAAGCCCCAGCACAAGCATGGCAAGCACAATGACAAGAAAGGGAATATCAATCCCTTTTAGGGTTGTTTTTTTCCGCTTCTTTTCCATCCTTCGGGCGCTCCTTTCGTTTTAATTACCGTATAGCAAAATAGCTTACCGCACAGGCGGCAATCGTTACCGCCGTAAAGACCGAAACAATTTTCACCTCGTCCCACCCGCACATCTCAAAATGATGATGAATCGGGCTCATTTTAAAAATTCGTTTGCCGGTGAGTTTAAAGGATGCAACCTGCAGTACCACCGAAACGGTTTCTGCCACATAGATAATCCCGCAGATTACCAAAAGCAGCTCATGGCGCATAAGTATTGCCGCTGCGGCAACCAGCCCCCCAAGGAAAAGTGAGCCGGTATCCCCCATAAACACTTTGGCGGGATGTACATTGAAAAGCAAAAAGCCCAGTATGCCACCCGCTGCCGCAAGGCAGGTAAGGCACAAAGAAGTATTGCCTTGCATAAGCGCCGCAATGGATAAAAAGAGTGTGACCGCAAGCGTTACAAAGCCTGCAAGCCCGTCAATACCGTCTGTAAGATTCACACCGTTTACAAATGCCAAAAGCACAAAGGCGGCAAACGGAATAAACAAGATGCCAAGGTCAAGCGGCCGCATGACAAACGGAATGATGATTTTTGTATCCAGCCAGCCGTTATAAAGAAGGAACAGAATAAATGCCACCGTAACAAGAAGCTGTGCCAAAAACTTCTGTGTTGCCGTAAGCCCCAGATTCCGTTTTTTTACAACCTTTATATAATCATCGCAAAAACCGATAATACCAAACAAAACGGCACAAACAGCAACTGCCGCCGCCCCTGTATTTCGAATGACAAACGGTGTAACCATTAAGAAAGACCCGATAAACATAAGTCCCCCCATGGTGGGTGTTCCGCTTTTTTTCTTATGCCAATTGGGGCCTTCGTCCCGTATGCTCTGTCCAAACTTCAGCCTTCTGAGAAGCGGAAGAATAAAAACGCCGAGAATTGCCGCTGCGACAAAGGATGCTGCAAAGCTTATTGCTTTTTCCATAAAAATCACCTGATTTTCTCAAAAATTTCTTCCATTTTCATGCCGTGCGACCCTTTAATAAGCACTCTGTCGCCCGCCTTTAAAACAGAAGACAGATAGGAAGAGAGTTCCTTATTATTTGCAAAACATTTTACGGTTTCCACGCCGCCCATGCGGGCGCTTTCCGCCGCAAATACCGAAAGCGGTCCTACGCAAAGTACCATATCTATTCCAAGGGATGCCGCTTTTTCTCCGACTTCCCGATGACACTTTTCTCCAATTTCTCCAAGCTCCAGCATGTCACCGAGCACCGCAATGCGTCTTTTTGCTTCTCCTCGCGCAAGCATTTGAAGGGCTACCTCCATGGACGCGGGACTTGCATTATAATAATCACAAATCACCGTAACCCCGGGGCGGATCTCCTTTTCACTCTGACGAATACCGTCAGGCTTATAAGAAAGAATACCTTCCCTTGCCTTTTGGGCACAAACGCCGCATGCTTTTCCCACCGAATATGCCGCCAGCGCATTATATAAATTATGTTTTCCGCCTACCGGCACGAAAAACGCCGTATCGTCAACCGTAAAGGTATCCTCGCTCGTAATGCTGCCCAAAATCTCGCAGCCCTGATTTTCAAACCCGAAGCGCACCACCTGCACTCCTTTCGGCGAAACATCCTTTAAAAGCGGGTCATCACCGTTTACAAAAAGCGTGCTCCCCTTTGGAAGTCCTTCCGCGATTTCAAGCTTTGCATCCCGGATGTTTTCCTGGGAGCCGAGATTTTCAATATGACTCAGTCCCACATTGGTAATCACCGCCACCGTAGGCTTTGCAATCTGCGTAAGATAGGATATTTCCCCTTTTGCACTCATGCCCATTTCAATAACGGCCGCCGTGTGCTCTTCGGATAGACCCAGCACGGTAAGCGGAAGTCCGATATGATTATTAAAGTTCCCTGCCGTTTTGCAGGTGTTATAGGTAGTGGAAAGCACCGCCGCAATCATTTCCTTCGTGGTGGTTTTTCCAACCGACCCCGTAATGCCAACAACAGGTATAGTAAATTTCTGCCGATGCCATGCTGCAAGCTGTCCAAGCGCCAAAATGCTGTCTTCCGTTTTTATGTATGCGCAGCCCTCCGGCACTTTTGCGTCCTCGTTTCCCAAAACGACCGACGCACCCTTTTCAAAAGCCGTATCAATAAACCGATTTCCGTCAAAGCGTTCACCCCGTATAGCAACAAAGAGTGCCCCGTCCTCGATGGCACGGCTGTCAGTGGAAATGCTTTTAACTTCTGCAGTTTCCAGCCCGAAAAGTTTTCCGTTTACGGCTTTCGCTATCTCAATTGCCCGCATTCTTATAAATCTCCTTTACAATCGCGCGCTCATCAAAATCAATCGTTCCGTCTTTTAATATCTGATAGGTTTCATGTCCCTTGCCCGCGAGAATGATTACATCCCCTTCTCTTCCCAGCTGCATAGCGCGGGCAATGGCTTCCTTTCGGTTTTCCACCACCGTATATTTATCCCGATAAGCCGACATGCCTTCTTCAATATCCTTTATAATCGCACCCGGTTCTTCCGTTCTGGGATTATCGCTGGTAACAACTGCATAGTCAGAAAGCCGTGCGGCAATTTCACCCATCAGCGGGCGTTTTGTCTTATCTCTGTCCCCGCCGCAGCCAAAAAGGGTGATGACTCTTCCCTTTGCAAATCCGCGAACGGCGCTGATAATATTCTCCAGTCCGTCAGGCGTGTGTGCGTAATCGATAAGGACGGTGTAAGGGGCGGCAATCGGCACAACCTCTGCTCTTCCCTTTACGCCCTTTGCAAGCACAAGTCCCTTTAAAATATCTTCCATCGGAATTCCCATGCCAAGGCATGCCGCCGTTGCCGCCAGTGCATTATATACCGAAAACTTGCCCGGAATGCCAAGGCGAATTTCATAGGGTGCACCGCCTATGGTTGTGCTGCATATAACACCACGTTCGCTAAGGCGAATATTATTGCCCTTTAAATCGCTGTCATTTTCAATGCCGTAAGTCTTAACAGGGCAGGCTGCCAGTGCTTTCATTTCTGCCCCAAAGGCATCATCCGCATTGATAACGCCATGCCGCGCCTGCGAGAAAAGCTTTGCCTTGCACGCCATATAATTTTCCATGGTTTCATGGAAATCCAGATGGTCCTGCGTAAGATTTGTAAAGACCGCCTCATAAAATTGAATGCCATGCGTGCGGGAAAGCGCTAAAGAATGGGAGGACACCTCCATCACCACATGGGTACAGCC
>JAZROH010000125.1:0-7953 GCA_045648645.1 Clostridia bacterium
GATATATCGCGTACATAGTACATATCGCAAATTCCGTTAGGAATTTATATCGCTGATTTCATCTTCGATGAAATCATTATACCATATAACCTATCACTTTACAATGTTTTCCGCGAAAACTTACGATGCAAACAAAAGAAAAGCCCGGAAAGCAAATTCTTTCCGGGCTGTCTGTGTTTTTACTTATATCAGTTTTTCGTAATCACTACCGTTTGAATATCTTCAATCCATTCCACCGTCGCACCGAGGTTTTCGGCTACAAAGCGGAGCGGCAGATATGTTCTGCTGTTTTCAATAAAGGATGCCACATCAAGTGCGACCTCGTTTCCGTTTACCATGGCTTTCGCTTCACCTATCGTCAGGCGGATGTCAATTTCGCCAAGTTTGATAGAAACAGTCTGTGTAGCTTCATCCCACGAAACGGTTGCGCCAAGGCTTTCGGCAACAAAGCGAATCGGGAGCATCGTTCTGTCATTCACCAGCTGCGGTGCCACGTCGTTTTCTACCCTTTCGCCAAATACGATCGCCGTTGTTTTTCCAATCGTAAGAATAATGTTATTCGGGCGTTCCGCAGTAATTGTTACCTTCTGCGTAGCTTCATCCCATTCTACAACTGCACCAAGGTTTTCGGCTACAAAGCGGAGCGGCAGATATGTTCTGTCGTTTTCGATAAAGGATGCAACATCGAGGGCAACCTCATTGCCATTCACGATAGCTTTCGTCTCGCCCACAATAAGCTTAATGTCAATTTCGCCAAGCTTTATGGAAACAGCTCTTGTCGCTTCATCCCATCCGACAGTGGCGCCAAGTGCTTCGGCAACAAAGCGAATCGGAAGCATCGTTCTGTCATTTACAATCTTCGGTGCCACATCATTCTCTACTTCCTTACCGTATACTGTAGCAGTCTTGTCCCCGATGGTAAGGATAATGGTATTTTCACTCGTTTTGGTAAGCCACTTTGCGTACAGCGTGGTGTGACTCTTAATGGGCGTGGAGAAATCAAACAGTTTTGTAAACGCCGCATCGGTATACCAACCTGCAAATACATATCCGTCTCTCGTGGTTGTGGGCGCGGTAATCGTGGAGCCCGTGGTTACCTGCATGCTTTCCACCACCGTTCCGCCGTTTGCGCGGAAGCTTACGGTGTAAGCCTTAAGAGAAGGCTTCGTGGAAGTGGAAACAGAAGGCTGTGACGGTGTATCTTCCTCTTCAAAACCTACAAGTGCGTATTCGGAAGACTTATTCACATGCAGAATGACCTGATGGTTTGCTTCCTGAATTTCAATATATTCGCCGTCGTTATTCTTTTCTGTGGTGATAACTTCCGTATCATCCCCGTGCAATCTGTACACCGCATAGTCTTCCATACCGCGCAAATCAGCCGGAATTTTGATGACAATCTGCATTAAATCATTGGTTTCCTGTACAATTTCTCTTTCGATATCCTCTTCGCCCTCGTGGGTTGTAACCTTTTCTACCACGATTTCCAGAACAACCTTTTCGCTTGTAACATTCTCCGGAATGGCGTTGTACAGTGCGCTGGAAACTTCTACTCTTTCTTCGATGTTAATATCCGTTTCCACGTGTACATTTTCCATAATCTCCTCGCGGAGTTTATCTTTTTCGTTCTTCATACCGCCGTGGTTTTTAACCTCTGCCTTATCTGTGTTTTTCTTGGTGTTAACCACTTCTTTACAGTGGCGGCATTTTTTCACGTGTTTTTCCGCGTTTTGGCTCAAGTCCTGCCAGTCATGCTCCAGTTTTGCAAGCTTTTCAGGTGCCGAAATTTCCTTCGTCATATCCACAGCACTGAACAGCTTCCGGCATTCCGTACAGGTGTAATATGCGCTGACGCCTTCCGCCTCACACGTGGCAGGAATTGCGTTTACAAGCTTCGGTGTATGGGCATGGGGCGGGATTACGATATTGTCTTCTATCACCTCGCCGCAGCAGGAGTATACCTTGCGCTTTAAGCCGCTTTCCGTACAGGTTTCCGCCTTTATGATTTCTTCTACCGTTTCATTATGCACGTGTGCCACTTTTGCAATTTTAACATCCTTTACGTGGGATGCATCATTAGCACATGTTCTTGTACCTGCACCCTCGGCATCCCCGGTTGGCTCTGTTGTTACCACAATATCGCCCCAGGCATGCCCTGTGGCACGAAGAACCAGTGCCTCTATTTCAACCTCTGTTTTACCGTCCATGGCAAAATCCGCGTTACATACTGCACAATGCTTATGCTCCGCAATACCGTTTGCTTCGCACTTTGCCGGTTCCGCTACTGTTTCCAAAACGTGTGCGGCTTTAGAAATAATCTCCTGCGCCGTGAGAACAAGGCTACATGCTTTACACTTTTTACCATCGGTCAAGCCTTCCTTTGTGCAGGTAGCTGCCTTACCGGGAATCGCGACCTCGTTACCGCCGTGATTATCGCGGTTCTTATTTGCTACTACGTCTTTAATTTCTGTTTTGCCTTCTGCATCTCTGTAATTTATAGTACAGATTACGCAGTGGTAATGCTCTACCGTTCCTTCTGCTACGCAAGTTGCAGGAATTTCCAAAATGTGAGAAAGCTTATGGCCTGCTGCGGGCACGGATACAGGTGCTCCTACGGTCTTGCCGCAAGCACAGTAGTTTTGCTTCAGTCCCGTTTCCGTACAGGTGGGCGTCTTTGTGATAACTGCCAATTCATCCTTAATTACACAGGTATGTACCAGCTTCGGGATTTCTACGGTTTCCTTCGTTCCGCAAGCATTCGAACATGTTCTTTCCTTTTGGCCGACTGCGTTTTCCGTAGGCTCTGTAATCGTTGTCCATTCTCCAAAGCTGTGTCCCGTTGCCGGAATAACCTTTTGAGATACAAGCACAACGCCGCATGCACACTTTTCACCGTCCGTCAATCCATCCTCGGTACACGTTGCGGGATAACCTGTAAGCGGCTGCGGGGTATGGCCCGTAGCCGGAATAACCGACTGCTTTGTAATCACATATCCGCAATCCTTACATACACTTCCGTCTGTAAGACCGCTCTTTACACAATCTGCAGCTACGCCGGGAACAGCTTTTTCCGTATGTGCACCCGTTGCGGGAATGATCAGCGATTTGTGGGATACTTCGCTACCGCTGATAAAATCTGTCTTACACCAAATACAAGTATCATGCGCTGTCATACCGGTGGCACCGCATGTTGCCGGCACTAAGGCAAACGAAATCAGACTATGAGAAAGCTTTGGAATCTCGGTCGGCTTCACCGTTCCAAGTGCATGACATTCCGTGTTATCATCTAAAACACCGTAGCTTTCATGCTTCCGACAGATAATACCTTCGGTGCTACCCGGTGCATGACAGGTTGCCGGAACTGCAGGGATTACCTCCAGCATATGAACAAGCGTATCCTCAACGCTTGTGACAATATGCGAAGCACCGCCCAGATATTCTACCACCTGCGTCTTGGTTGCAAATTTAATTTCCGTTTTACCGGATAAGGTTACCGATACCGCATGTGCCCCTGCAGAACCGTATGCCACGGCATCCTCAAGTGTAAAGGTGATATCCTTAAGATACGTGTCCTTATGCTGCGTAAGCTCACCCGCGGTAAGGTTTGTGCGGTTTACATATGTAATCGTTAAGGTATTATCTTTCACCGTTCTGCCGGTTTCGCTGAAAATACCGCCCGCATCCAATACGCCCACGCTGCTTTGCGTCAAATCCGCCTTAAGGATTGCCGCCGCAGGGTAACGAATTGCCGCCTGCACCGTCGTTGCAACAATGCCGCTGTTAAATTCGGCACGCAAAGCCGCATCCGTTAAAAGCAAGGTTGTTATAAACCCTTTGTCAAACAAATCGCGAACAGGCTGCATGTCAAGGGTTGCCTGATAATCAACACCCGCATTCATGTTTGTTTTATAAAACAGAGGAAGCGATAGTGCGTAGGCACCATCCGTTCCGCTGTTTCGCGCACCCACCGATACCGCCAGCTCCATTTCGAGCGGATTCGGTACATAGGCAGATGCATCCTGCATCGTTGCCGCAGATACTGTTGTGCACATGGCGATAATCATAACCCATGCCAAAACAGCAATTCCAAGTTTTTTCATACTGGTCACTCCTTATATTTCTTTATATTCCATTTAAAGATAATTACAGATACATATATTATACAGCGAAATGCGCAGGAAGTCAACACATTTTAAAAAATTCTTATAAAAAAAGACGGTGGTAAACCCGTCTTTTTATAAGCTATTCTTTTATGCACTCTCGTATATACGCCCGCAGAAAGTCAGGGGCACACTCTCCGTGCTCCGTCACAAGGTTTACTGCCGCCGAATCGGCAATTACGCCGTCCGCTGCCGCAGCCGCGCAGTCTGCAAGCGTCACGCACGGAAGATGGGTATTTTTTCGAATTTCCTCCAAAAGCGCCGTCATCTCATTTTTCTTTGCCGCAGCATATATAAACCCTTCCGCCGTGCGGCATATTTCTGCAATGCGCGCGCCGGGTGCCGGGGCAACCATAGATATAAAGGACAGACCGTATTTTTGGCAAAGCGGTGCAAATTCTTCTTTTTCCGCAAATGGAACATCCGGTACAAAAAGACCGTCTACCCCGATTCCCTGGCAAGTGGAAATAAATTTTTCCGCACCGTAGGAAAAAACTACATTTGCATACGTCTGTACCAGAATGGGAATCGTTATGTTTAGCTTCCGCACCATTTCAAAAACCCCGTCTGTGGTCACACCGCCGGAAAGGGCACGAATTGCCGCTCTCTGCAGTATGGGTGCCTCCGCCGTCGGGTCCGAAAAGGGAATGCCCAGAATAATAAGGGATGCGCCCCCTTCCGCCGCCGCATATACCAGTTGCTCCGTCGTTTCGAGTGTCGGGTCACCGCAGGTAATAAAGGGAATGACTGCCCTTGTACCCGCAAAAGCCGCCTGTATCTTATTCATAGATGTTTTCACCTCTGTATCTTGCAATCTGAGCACAATCCTTATCCCCGCGTCCCGAAATGGTAATGACCATGATTTGGTCCTTCCCCATTGTCGGGGCAAGCTTTACAGCATGTGCCACCGCATGTGCCGATTCAATGGCAGGAATAATGCCCTCCGTTTTCGAAAGGTATTCAAAGGCATCTACTGCCTCATCGTCCGTAACGGGCACATATTCCGCCCGCCCCGCGTCATAAAGCCCTGCATGCTCAGGGCCTACACCCGGATAGTCAAGCCCTGCGGATATAGAATATACGGGGGCAATCTGCCCGTATTCGTCCTGACAAAAATAAGATTTCATACCGTGGAAAATACCAACCCGTCCCGTATTGACAGTTGCCGCTGTTTCGAAGGTGTCTATGCCTCGCCCCGCCGCCTCGCAACCAATAAGACGCACCTCTTTATCAGGTATAAAATGATAAAAGCTGCCGATGGCATTGGACCCGCCGCCGACACAGGCAAGCACCGCGTCGGGAAGTCGCCCTTCCGCCTCCAGTATTTGCTGTTTAATCTCTCTGGAAATGACCGCCTGAAAATCCCTTACAATCGTAGGAAAGGGATGCGGACCCATGGCAGAGCCGAGACAATAGTGTGCATTTTGCAGTTGCGTTGCCCATTCGCGCATCGCTTCCGACACGGCATCCTTTAAGGTCGCGGTGCCGCTTGTTACCGGAATCACCTCTGCCCCCAAAAGACGCATGCGGTACACATTTAGTGCCTGCCGCTTTGTGTCCTCTTCCCCCATATATACCACACAGTCCATACCCATAAGTGCCGCCGCCGTTGCCGTTGCCACCCCGTGCTGTCCCGCGCCCGTTTCGGCAATCAAACGGGTTTTTCCCATTTTCCTGGCAAGCAATGCCTGCCCGAGTACATTGTTAATTTTATGCGACCCCGTATGATTTAAATCCTCACGTTTTAAGTAGATTTTGGCACCGCCTAAATCTCTTGTCATTTTCTCAGCAAAATACAGCCCGGACGGTCTTCCCGCATACGTATCTAAAAGTGTCGTCAGTTCTTTTTGAAAATCGCTGTCATTTTTATAAAATGTATACGCCTTTTCCAGTTCTTCAATTGCCGCCATCAGCGTTTCGGGCACATATTGCCCGCCGTGGATCCCAAATCTGCCTTTTGGATTTGTCATCTTCCCTCGTCCTTTCCAAAACAAAAAGTCCTTGACAGAAGTCACCTTCTGTCAAGGACGAAATTTCTTCCGCGTTGCCACCTTGCTTCGTAAGCTGCGCTTACACACTCTGTGAGATACCATCATATCTCCGACTTTTTACGTACGTCACACGTCGGCGCATTTGACGCCGCCCTCAGCAGTCCATATTATGCAGGTCGTCTTTATGGAACTCACACCGTAATCCACTCGCTCGGAAAGCCGATTTCTGCTTTTTTTCTGCCTCAACGGTTTATTTTTCTTATGAAACTGTACTCAGTATACCACACACCTCTCGGCTTGTCAACACTTTTTTATCCGGATGCTTTTCTCCTACCTCTTTTTATATAAAACCAGCTCCGGATTTTCACCCTTTTCTTCGTAGGTACACACAAGAATAAAGTCCATATTAGCTGCAATACCAAAACATCTGTCCCCGCCAAACTCACATTCCAGTTGATTGCCTAAATATGTCACTTCATCCTCTAAAAACTTCACCCTTTTTCCGTTCGGAAGTCTATATTCGAGATTGATGTACTCACCAACAAGCGCATTAAGATTTTTTAGCTTTGGCATTCCTTCAATGTTCAATGCATTGATTTCCGTAATTAAAAGTTTTTTGAATTCTTCAAAAGCTCCATTACCACCAAGTTCTTTGTATCGCTTCCAATACTCTAACTTCGGCAAAGTTTCTTGCAAATATGCGCGTACCTCTTCCTCAGCATGCTCTTTATTCGTCATATGTTTTACACAAACATCAATTAAATCATCCATATCATGATACATATATTCTCCATCTGCATAACACCATTTGCAGTACTCTTCATTAAAGACACCGTCTGTTTCCTTACTGATGACGTCATCTTCCATGGGCATCCCGCAGCATTGGCAAATCAGCTGCACCGGAGAGCCCAAAAGCGTGTTGATAGAAACGCCAAATAGTTTAGATAATAGCTTTAACGTTTCGGTATTCGGCGTTGTATCTCCGTTTTCCCAACGCGAAACGGCCTGTCGCGTAACAAACACTTTTTCTGCCAGTTCTTCTTGTGATAAACCCATCTCCTTTCGCAGTTTTTGTATTATATCTTTTGTTTCCATATACGCTTCACCTCGCAAGTAGTTTATCACAAATAATGTGAGCAAACAAGCAACGTGCTGTTGCCATTTCTTCATAAGTGCCCTGTTCTTAGCTTTATACCAAGCTTTTTTCTTCAACGAGCGCGTATGATATAATTTTACTGTGCGTGATATTTTTGCTAAACAAAAGTGTTATTGCAAACTTTATTTGCAGTGATCTTACATTTGCCTTTAAACTGTGCGAAGCACAATAAAACTATCGAAGATAATATAACTAGCCGCAAGGCAAATATAACTGAAAAAGAAACGATTTACTGCAAGTAAAATCGTTTCTTTTTCTTGGTGGAACAAATGCTTTGATACTCGAACTTTCTTCAATAGGACTTCCGGGGTCCCCGAAAAGCCGTTGGCTTTTTTGGGAGAAGGAAGAGCAAGGAAGTGGACGGATGTTTTCGCCATACGGCGGAAACGGAGTCAAACGCACTTTGCTCTGACGTGTAAGTACGATATAATTTTACTGTCGCATTGATTTTGCCCTTATTTTAAGCGGGTTTCCAGACTTTCGTCCTAATCAATTCCAAAGACATAATAAATCCTTTTTACAGGATTTATTCTAACACATTTCTTAACTTTTTACAAGTCCTTTTTAATATTTTTCTTGGACTTTTAATTCAGGTATTTCTACCTCGTAGGCAATGTCGCCTATGAACCAGATGGTTAGTTTGTCT
>JAZROH010000126.1:0-3890 GCA_045648645.1 Clostridia bacterium
CCTTCTCCGGAAAGTACCAAAACTGCATCTACGCCCGCACGTATCCCACAGGCAATATCGGTATAAATCCGGTCACCAAGCACAATCGTTTGTTCCTTGGAAAATCCGGTTTTCTCCATCGCGAGAAGGGGCATGGCAGGCTCCGGCTTTCCTAATACAAGCGGACGGCGCCCCATCGCATTATAAAGCATATCACACACCGAGCCGCAGTCCGGCACAGAGCCGTATGCCGTAGGACACACCAAATCCGGATGGCTCGCCACATAATCAACCCCGCGTCCAAGGAGTATGCAGGCGTCCTCCAGTTTTTGAAAGGTCAATTCCGTATCAAAGCCCACACACAGGCAGTCAATATCCTCGGAAAGTGTGTCGCAAACCGGAAGTCCCGCCGCGCGAAGCTGCGTTTTAAAAGACTCTGTTCCGAACACATAGATTTTTTTGTAGTTTTTCTTTCCAAGGTGAATTGCCGTCACGTTTACGCTTGTCACATAGTCCTCCGCCGTGGTTTCGATGCCGAGGCGGCGCATTTTTCCGATATAGCTTTCTATGCCTTTGGAGGAATTGTTCGTCATGAATATGTATCGTCCGCCGCGTTTTTTCACGTTTTCCAGAAATTCAATTACTCCCGGAAACAGGTTATTATCCAGATAAATCGTCCCGTCCATATCGAGAAGAAATAACATTTTTTCTTTTAAATTGTTCATTATAAGCATCCTTTCTTCTATCCCCAAAACTCTGCTTTTCCTATGGAAACCGCCGCCGCACCGCTGCAGAGTGCCTTTTCCACTTCTTCGCTGCTATCTATAAGACCGCCCGCGATAATCGGCACGGGTGTTTTTTCTTTCAGGCTGGCAATAACCTTTGGTACCACGCCCGGCATAATTTCCGCCATGTCGGGGCGGGATGCCTTAATGGTTTCGAGGGTTGTATCTACGGAATGGGAATCTACGATGAAAAAGCGTTGCACGGTAAAAAGCCCGATTTCCTTCGCCATTTTAATCATACCGGAGCGGGTGGAAATAATGCCGTCCACATGCATATTCTTCACAAGCTGCAGACCTGCCTTATCCTTGCCGATGCCCTCGGCAAGATCCATGTGAATAAAAATTTGTTTTCCTCTTTGGTGGGCTTTTTCCACCGCGGGTCCCAGACTAAATACGCTGGGTGCAAGATAGAAAACGGTTTCGACCGCTGTTTCCAGTGCCGAAAGCACTTCTTGTTCCGTTCGCACGGCGGCAATCACCTTGCTTTTCATCGCATATCCTCCTACTCTATATTCTGCGTAGCAATAATACGGGCACCGCATGCGTCTTCACACAAAACGTCCCCGATTTTCACCGGTGCCGCTGCCCGCAACGCATGAATAATGTCCATACAGGCAAATATTTCGCTCTTAGGAATAGGGCGGTCCGTTTTCACGGGAAGCATCCCGTTTCCGCATCGTACAACCGCCGTCACGGTGCGCACCGGATTTGTACATTCCGTTTTTGCATATTCCGCACCGCGGGGGCACGTGTTCCCGCTGACTTGCCATTCTCCGTCTTTTATTTCTGCCGTGAGGGCGCAGCCTAACGGACATATAATACATGTAAGCTCTCGTTTCATTTTACTGTTCCTCCAATGCAAAATACAGCTCGCCCGCCTTCGGCAAAATATCCCCGGAAAGCTTTATACTTTCCATCTCGCCCGGCGCAAGTCTAACCTTCTTTTTCGTAAAAATCTTTTCCCCGTCTAAATAAACGGAAACTGCCGCTTTTTTAAACACAGAGGAAACGCGGAAATACACGGTGGTTTCCTCTCTTTTCGTTATGCGTTGGGGAACGGTGTACCGGATTTTTCCGTCTGTTTTTATCCGGACATCGGCATCCTGCAGCGTTTTACCGAAAATATATGCCGCTGCACTTTTTCCCGCCGTTTCCGCTTCTTCCGAAACAAAATCCACAAGGTCATGCACATGGAGAACATTGCCACAGGCAAAAATGCCTTCTACGGTGGTCTCTGGCTCCGCCGCTACCACCGCGCCGCCGGTTACAGGGTCCAAAGCTACGCCCGCCCCCATCGCCAGCTCGTTTTCGGGAATAAGTCCCACGGAAAGAAGAAGCGTATCACAAGGGATATATTCTTCTGTTCCCGCAATAGGCTTTCTATTTTCGTCCACCTTCGCAATTGTCACGCCCGTCAGGCGTTCGCGCCCGTGAATTTCCACCACGGTGTGGGAGAGCTTTAGCGGAATATTAAAATCGTGCAGACATTGCTCAATGTTTCTGGCAAGCCCGCCCGAATAGGGCATCAGTTCGCAAACGGCTTTTACATTTGCGCCCTCAAGGCTCATTCTTCTTGCCATAATAAGACCAATATCGCCCGACCCCAAAATGACTACCTCTTTGCCGGGGCGGTATCCCTTACAGTTAATCAGCTTCTGGGCAGTCCCTGCGCTAAAAACGCCAGCAGGACGTGTTCCCGGAATGCTCAACGCACCACGGGGACGTTCACGGCAGCCCATCGCTAAAATTACAGCGCGGGCTTCGATGGTGAAAATACCTTCTGCCGCATTTGTCGCCGTAATTACCTTATCCGGTGAAACGGAAAGCACCATTGTTTCTTTCTTATATTCTATCGCATTTTCCACTACTTTGTCAATATATCTTGCCGCATATTCCGGACCCGTCAGTTCTTCTCCAAAGGTATGCAGCCCAAATCCATTATGTATGCACTGCTGCAAAATGCCGCCAAGCGCTGTATCCCGCTCTAAAATCAAAATATCCCGCACCCCTGCATCATACGCCGCAAGTGCCGCCGCCATCCCTGCCGGGCCGCCGCCGATAATTACTAAATCCCGCATTATTTTGCCGCTCCTTTCTGCAAGACGAATGACGCGCCGCCGCTCTTCGTTACGGCTTCCGCATCCATTCCCCGCTCCTTTGCAATTAGCTCTAAAATTAGCGGCATGCAAAAACCGCCCTGACATCTGCCCATTTGGGCACGGGTTCTTCTCTTTACCCCGTCTAAATCCCGCGCTTTCGGATTTTGCCGCAGCGCATCGAGAATTTCGCCCTCGGTAACCCCTTCGCAGCGGCAAATAATTTTACCGTACGCGCTGTTCTTTTTAATCACTTCGTTCTTTTCCTCTATGGTCATCTCACGAAACGCATGTGCGCTCTTTCTGTGTGAATTATACGCCGCGTTTTCTTCTAAAAGAAGTCCTTTTTCCTTTAAAAGCGTCAGTAAGTATTCTGCAATGGCAGGTGAAGCAGAAAGCCCCGGAGATTCAATCCCCGCCGCATGCAAAACGCCGCTTTTCCCAAAGCGAATGATAAAATCCCCCTCGTTTCCAACAGCCCGCAGCCCGCAAAACGAAGTAATCACTTTTCCAAAGGGAATCCCCTCCGCCATGCCTGCCGCCTCGGCGCGCACCTTTTCAATGCCTTCCGCCTTTACGCTCGTATCTGCCTTATCCTCCATATCTACCGCTGTGGGCCCCAAAAGGAGATTTCCGTCTATCGTGGGAGAAACCAAAATTCCTTTTCCCATCTTGCCCGGTGCTTTAAATATCGTGCTTTTCACAAGCCCGCCCGCCGCTTTATCAAGGAGCATATATTCGCCCCGCCGCGGATGAATGGAAAAATCGGTATCCCCTGCCATTAGGGCAACCGCATCGGCATAACAGCCCGCAGCGTTAATAACATATGCCGCCTCCACCGTTTCCGCGCCTGCCCGAATCAAAAACCCGTTTTCCGTTTTTTCGATGACAGAAACTGCAAAGTCAAGTCGTAGGTCTGCGCCATTATCCATAGCATTGCCTACCGCATACAAGGCAAGCTGATACGGGCAGGTAATAGCACCTGTGGGTGCATACAGCGCACACACGGCGTCTTTTGAAATATTCGGCT
>JAZROH010000127.1:0-3762 GCA_045648645.1 Clostridia bacterium
AGTTGTCTTCCTAAGACCGCTTGGCCTCCGACTTCCGCAGAAGTTTGCCGATCGTATTTTGGGCGGCAAGGCGACAAGACTCGGGGATACATGGCGGCGGGACGGCAAAACCCTGACGCTCCCCGAAAAGGGCTTTTCGTATGACAGCGGTGCGCCGAGTGTTAAGCCTGAGAAAAAAATGATAGACAAAATGCGCATGGCACTTGAAAGCATGGGCTTTTCCATGGAGTTTACCGAGGGGTACGTCGGGGAAAACGAAATTACTTTTGTACAGGTTGTCAGCGGGGTACAGCTTTTTGAAAGCGTGCTTGCCGTATACCCTGCCGCGGACGACACCATCGCGCGCATGGAGGGCGTGTGGGCGGAAATTACGGAGGAAACAACAGACAGACGTCCCATAAAAAGTGCGGCGGATGCCCTTTTGTCCTTTTTGCGGGAGGGGCATACGGGCAGTACCATTTCGGAAATCACCTGCGGCTATGCGGTGCTTTTGCGGGAGGCGGGCTACCGCTCGGCAGACGCCGTGCCCGTCTGGCGTGTGGAAACGATGGACAAAAATGTGTATTATTATGACGCAAGACAGTAGTTTTGTGCAATATATCTAAAAATTTTAAAAAAAGATTGTCTAAATTAGGTATTTCGCAAATCTGTTTTTTATATTATAATAATAGTAATCGGGAAAATACATATGAAAATCCCAAAACATTTATTATATATAGAGGAGGAACGGATATGAACAAGTATGCAATCGACAAAATCAGGAATGTTGTGCTTTTAGGGCACGGCGGGGCGGGTAAGACGTCTTTCGTCGAAGCCATGGCATTTAATGCGGGCGTAACAGACAGAATGGGTAAGATTAGCGATGGAGCTACGCTTTCGGACTATGATCCGGAAGAAACCAAACGCTCTATTTCCATAAATACGTCCCTCGTGCCCTGCGAATGGAACGGCACGAAGATTAACGTAATCGATACACCTGGGTTTTTCGATTTTGTAGGCGAAGTGAAAGAAGGCGTTCGCGTAGCCGGCGCTGCCATTATTGTGGTTTCCGGCCGCAGCGGCGTTTCCGTAGGCGCGGAAAAAGCATGGGAATATGCGAAAGAGGCAAGAATTCCCGCCGCTTTCTTTGTCAATAAGATGGACGATGAACATGCAAACTTTGCCCGTACCATGCGGGAACTGGACGCGACGTTTGGAAAATCCGTTGCCCCCTTCCAGGTGCCGATTCGTGAGGACGGCAAATACATCGGCTATGTGGACGTTGTAAAAATGATTCCTTATCGGTTTGACGGACAGAAGCGTATCCAGATGGACGCAATTCCTGAAGACTGTGTGGAAACCGTAACACAAGCGCGCCACCTTCTCATGGAAGCTATCGCCGAAACCAGCGAAGAGCTGATGGAAAAGTATTTTGAAGGCGAAGAATTTACAATTGAGGAAATTTCCGCAGCCGTAAAATCCGGCTTTAAGAAAGAGGAAATTGTTCCGGTATTCTGCGGCAGCGCCACAGCCAATATGGGTATTATGAAAATAATGGATGCCATTGCCGATTACTTCCCCACCCCGCTGAACTTAAATGAAGTGGTTGCGGAAGATAAGGCAGGGGAGCCTGTTGTTCTCCCGCCCGACCCCGAGGGTCCCTTGGCGGCACTCGTGTTTAAGACAATTGCCGACCAGTTTGTTGGAAAAATCTCGATTTTCCGTGTATATTCCGGCACGCTCAAGGCGGACAGCACCGTCTATAACAGCGCCACAGGCACGCAGGAAAAAATCGGCAAGCTGTATGTCCTTCGCGGCAAAAAGCAGATTGAAGTTGATTCCATTTCCGCGGGCGATATCGGTGCGGTAACAAAGCTTGCCCAAACGTTGACGGGGCAGACGCTTTGCAGTTCTTCCAACCCGCTCACGCTTCCGGGTATTAATTTTCCGAGGCCCAATCTTTCCCTTGCCATCGTACCGAAGGCAAAGGGGGACGAAGAAAAAATCGGCAGCGGACTGCATAAGCTGGAGGAAGAAGACCCGTGCTTTAAGGTTACCAATAATACGGAAACCCGGCAGCAGGTCATCTCCGGTATCGGCGAACAGCATCTCGATGTTATTATCAGCAAGCTGAAAGCAAAATTCGGCGTAGCTGTAGATTTGATTGAGCCGAAGGTACCGTACCGCGAAACCCTTCGCAAGAAGGTCAAGGTACAGGGCAGACATAAAAAACAGTCCGGCGGGCACGGGCAGTTTGGCGATGTTTGGATTGAATTTGAACCGGGCGATACGGAAGACCTCATCTTCGAAACCAATATTTTTGGCGGCGCAGTACCGAAGAACTTCTTCCCTGCCGTTGAAAAAGGTCTTCGCGAATGTATCCAGAAGGGTGTTCTGGCGGGCTATCCGGTTGTGGGACTGAAGGCAACGCTTGTAGATGGCTCCTACCATCCCGTAGACTCTTCGGAAATGGCATTTAAGGTTGCCGCTTCCCTTGCCTATAAGGAGGGCCTCAAGCAGGCAGGCCCCGTTCTTCTTGAGCCTATCGGCAAGCTTGAAGTAACCATTCCTGAAAGCTATATGGGCGATATCGTTGGCGATGCCAATAAGCGCCGCGGCAGAATTTTGGGTATGGACCATATCGGAAAAGGGCTCGGACGCGTAGAAGCCGAATTGCCCATGAGCGAAATGCATAAATACGCTACCGACCTTCGCTCCATGACACAGGGCTACGGCAGCTTCTCTCTGGAGTTTGAACGTTATGAAGAAGCCCCCGCAAATGTTGCCCAAGGCATTATTGAGAAGGCAAAGGCAGAAGCCGAAGCTGAAAAATAAAACAGGCAAAGAAAAAGCCTTGTAGGGACCGGCGTCTCGACGGTCCGTATAAAATAAGACGAAAGACAGCTCCGAAAACATTGCTTTTCGGAGCTGTTTTGTGTGCTTGGAATCCTTTTACGATGTTTGTCTGAACAATTTCCTGTATTCATCCGGTGTAAGTCCGCAGACCCTTTGGAAAAACTTAATGAAATAATATTTATCGCTAAAACCGATAGCGCGTCCCACTGCGGAAACGGACGCATCCTTTTCCGCCAGAAGCTCCAGCGCGCGCTGGAGGCGAAGCTCGGCGTAGTAATGCATGGGCGCCACGTGATAGTGGGATTTGAAGCGGCGGATAAAATGTGTTGGATGCATGTTTGCAAGACGGGCAAGGTCATCGAGAACAAGATTTCCGTCCAGATGCGCCCGCATATATTCCACCACATTTTCAAAGGGCTTTTCCACATGCCCCTCCCAGATGCGGGCAGAAACGTAAGTGGCGGCAATCTCAATGGCATCCGCGGCGTTTGTAAGATAGAGCGTGGAGTCGGGCTTTGCAAGACGGGTGGAAGCACGGCGGAAATGGGAGGTCAGTTCCTGCGGCTCGGGGACATTTACAACAAAATTATCCGTGCCCAGCTGCAGATAACGAAAAAGGTCTTCACCCTCTGTGGTAATAGTCATGGTGTACGCATGCAGAAGATAGTCGCTCATGGTGGGGACATAGGCACGAAACACGCCGTCCGGCAAAAGCGCAAGTTGCCCGGGACGGAGAATGTACGGCGTTTTTCCGATGACTACAAACAGTGCCCCTTTTTCCAGAAACAGGAAAAGATTACCCTCTCCCATATGCCCCATGGCACTGCCCTCAAAGCGGAGCGGCGGGGTGTAAATTCTGGAAGAGCCGGGGATGACATACACGTCTTTCAACGGCGGGAAAAGCTTGCGGATTTCATCATTCATTTT
>JAZROH010000128.1:0-17504 GCA_045648645.1 Clostridia bacterium
ACAGAACGACATGGCTACGATCCGACTTGATGAACTATATGTGATTGAGGTAAACCCCCGCGCCTCGCGCACAGTGCCGTATATCAGCAAGGTTACAAACGTACCGATGGTGGATATCGCTTCTCGCGTGATGCTCGGTGAAAAGCTTGCTGACCTTGGCTTTGGAACGGGACTATATCGCACACCGCCGTATTATGCCGTGAAAGTGCCTGTATTTTCCTTTGAAAAGCTGCACGATGCAAATTCCATGCTGAGCCCGGAAATGAAATCTACGGGTGAGGTGCTTGGCATTGGCAAAACGATGGCAGAGGCACTCTTTAAGGGGCTGTCCGGTGCAGGCTTTACATTCCCGTCCGGCAAGGGAAAAGGGGAAGCAGGCGTTTTGATAAGCGTTGAGGAAAGTGATTACGAAGAAAGCATATCTCTTGCAAAACGTTTTTATGACCTTGGAATAAAGCTTTATGCCACAAGTGGTACCGCCTCTGCGATTGAAACGCTTGGAATCTTAGTCAAAAGCGTTCGGCAGGAGGAAATTGAAACGCTGATGGAAAGCGGGGCGCTTTCGTATATTGTGTATACGGGTGCCGTAAAAGACGGGACGGTGGGAGATTATATTGCCCTTCATAAACGCGCCATGCAGCTTGGCGTGCCGTGCCTTACCTCTCTGGATACGGCAAACGCATTGGCGGAAATCATAGAAGGACGTTTTAACGGGTCTAACACCGAGCTTGTAGATATTAATAATATGCGCCCCTGGCGGCAAAAAATCCATTTTGCTAAAATGCATTCCTGTGGCAATGATTATATTTTCATTGAAAACTTTGACGGAGCAATTTCCTGCCCGGAATCCCTTTGCGTCGGGCTTTGTACGCCGCATTATGGCATTGGCGGTGACGGGATTGTGCTGATTGAAAGGTCATCTGTGGCAGATGCGAAAATGCGCATTTTTAATCGCGACGGCAGCGAAGGAAAAATGGCAGGCAACAGCATCCGGTGCGTAGGAAAATATCTGTATGATAAAGGGTATGTCAGAAGCGAATATATAACGGTTGAAACTGCCGCGGGCATAAACAGATTGCGGCTGTACCTGCGGGACGGGAAGGTCAGCACTGTGACGGTGGACATGGGTAAGGCGGACCTTTCGACAAAAGCCATTCCTGCAAAAACCGCGGCAAAAACCATGATAAACTACCCGCTTCCAATAGGGGATACCACATATATGGTAACGTGCGTTTCCGTCGGTAATCCGCATTGCGTTTTGTTCTGTGACGGTATTGACGGCATAGATACGGAAAAAATGGGAACGCAGTTTGAATATGCCGATATATTCCCCGAACGGATTAACACAGAGTTTGTCCGTGTTGTTAATAAAACCACGCTTCGCATGCGGGTGTGGGAGCGGGGCAACGGAGAAACCCTTGCCTGCGGCACAGGGGCATGTGCGGCGGTAATTGCGGCGGTAGAAAACGGCTTCTGCGCAAAAGGTACGGATGTCACCGTAAAGGTGCGCGGCGGCGACCTTGTTGTAAATTACAGCGATGAACACGTGCTCCTTTCAGGAAGCGCAGTGCTCGTATATGAAGGCGAATTTGAATACTAACGAGAGGAAGAAAAGAATGAAAAAGTTTACCTTAATCTTGGCTTTTTGTATGGCGTTTCTGCTGACAGTAACCGCGTTTGCCCAGGACATCACGGTCACGGTAAACGGTACCGTTTTGGAAACGGATGTGCCGGCGGAGATTGTAAGCGGCAGAACGATGCTTCCTATGCGGGTGATTTTTGAAGAATTGGGTGCGCGCGTTACATGGATAGAAGCGGATAGGCTCATTTTTGCTACACATGGCGATACCCTGCTTGTTCTGCAGATTGATAATTTCAACATGAATATACAGAAAACGGGAAGCAATGAAAATGTAGTTGTAGAACTGGATGCCGCGCCCTACATCAGTAACAGCCGAACCATGGTGCCTGTCCGCGCTGTTGCAGAAGCACTTTCGGCAAATGTGGATTGGATAGAGGAAAGCTGGACCGTAGTCATTACTACAAACTAAGAAGCGGAGGGATTTTATGGCAAGGATGCTTTTATGGCGAACAGGAGAACTTTTTGCTTTAGATATTATTTTGTCCGCGGCAATTACGTTTTTGAATATCATTGATGTTCTCCATGGTGCGGGAATGCTTATGGCAGGATTGTGCTTAGGTGCGATTGCATTTATTGCAGTACAGTTTTTTTGGATGCGGAGCGCTTTTTTTGCTGCACAAGACAAAAAACTCTATTACATTGCAAATTATACAGCGTATATGATTTTTATTCTGGTAAATATAGGGGTGTTTTTCTCTTGTGGGAACGAACCTTACGCATGGCTGTTTGCGATCACAAAATTCGTACGGTTTATGCCCTTTGGAGTATCGAATTTCGTTTCTGCAGTTATTTTCCATGTGCTTATGCTTTTGGCTGTGGCGCTAGCACCTGTGGGCATGGGATGGGTACTTACGGAAGAAGAACAAGACTAAAAAAGTGTTATAATCCTATTTGTGTTTTATACCCGGGATAAAACACAGGTAAAAATATATGGCGGAAAACAAAAGCAAAATGCTTTTTATATAGATTATAAAATGAAAGGATGATGAAAAAGTATGAAGACATTTCGATTTGACAGAACAACAGCATTGATTTTGGCTATAACTTTGATGCTGTCCTTTGCAGCCGGGGTAGCGCCGGCAATGGCTGCAGAAGCGGGTGAAGAAATACCATTGACGAACCCGGGGTTTGATGCGGACACGGATATGACGGGGTGGATGCATATTCAGTCCGATGAACAGATTTCTTTGGAAACGGATGATGTGCATAGCCCTCCGTACGCGCTTAAAATTGAAAACACGCAGAATAATTACCCTTATGTATGTCAAAGCGTTCAGGGGTTGGAGCCGGGAACCATATATGAGCTGCGTGCATGGGTAAAAAGTACAGTGGATAGTGGTGCCGGTGTTAAAATTGAACAGTATACGGAGACGGGTGTGGCTGTTGGGGAGAATGTCGTACGTTTTTCCGGGACGAATGATGGATGGCGCTTATGTTCTGCACGTTTTCAAGCAATGGAAGAAGTAACAAAAGTTCGTATATTTATGCGTTCGTATGCCGTAGGTACGGCTCTCTTTGATGACGTAAGCCTATGGGTGCATGAGGTCCCGCTCCCGTATGAATTGCATACAGACAAGGTATTCTATTATGCGGACGAGGAAACGGGCACGGCAAGTGTTGAGGGTTGCTTTTGGGCAGATGCAGAGAGTCCTGCATTAACCGATGCAACCGTAGACTTTTCCCTTTGCAACGGAGATACGGTGCTTGTGACGGAGAATAACGCGCTCTTTACGGAGAAAACCGCGCAATTTACATACCCGATTTCTGCGATGGCGAAGAAGCAGACGGCATATACCATAAAAGCAGTTGTTAAGAGCAAGACTTCGGGGGAAACCATTGGTGAGCTGACAAAGAACGTATATGTATTTGACCGTCCGCGCAATATAGCGGCAGACGGTATATATAGGATAGACGGCGAACCGTTTTATCCGGTTATTGCCTATCATGCAGCGGAAAAATCCTATGATGTGGTTCGGGGAGCGGGCTTTAATGTAGTGCAGGTAGCGACAACGGCAAACGCAGAGCGCCTTGGGAACTCATTGGATGCCCTGTGGAACTACGGGCTTCAAGGTTTGGTATGCCTCTACCCCAATGCTCTTCCGGCGGGACATCCCGACAATATCGAAAACACCCGACAGCTTGTGGAGAGGTTTAAGGATCATCCGGCTGTCTTCGGCTGGGTCACGATGGATGAACCGACGTCTTCCGGCATGACAGAAGAAATGAAGCGGTGGCTCGAAGCAAGTTACCTTGCCGTACGGGGAATTGACAGCGTCCATCCCGTGATTATCACAGATTATACGAATTTAGAAGAATTTACAAAATACTGTGATGCCTGTATTGCCGATATATATGTGCATACAGAGCCGGTAGATGCTGTGTCCGAGACGCTGGAGCCGTTTATGCAAAGCCAGTCACATGTTCCGGTTTATACCATGGCAGCTACCTTTCAGTCGAGAGGCGTTTTCCCCACATCAAAGGTTATCCGTTCAAGTATATACCGCGGACTCGCGGCCGGTGCCACAGGCGTGGGATATTATTCCATCGATGATGCAATCCGCGATGTGGAAACCATTCCGCTTTATGAAACAGCAGTATGGACGGATATCGTGAAGCTTAATACAGAGGAACTCCCGATTCTCCTTGCTTGTTATGGGGATCCATCCGCCGATGCTTATAATGCAGGCAGAGAAGGAACAGCATACAAGGAAATGCTTTGGGAAACTTGGATTTTGGACGGGCAGATGTATTTGCTTGCACATAACCGCAGTGAGAGTACACAGACGATAACCATTCCGCTTTCTGATGCAGCAGAAACAAACAGCATCGGAAAATATGTTGCAACGCCTGTCGGCATGACAGCTGCCGGAGAGAAAACGGGTGAAGGCAGCCTCGAGCTTACACTCCATCCGGAAGAAGCTGCACTCTATGCGATTGATAAAATAGAGGTTTCGGTCAGCCAAGATGAAGACCTTTCGGTGGAGGATGAAAAAGGCTCTTTGACTTTGACCGATATTATTCTGGGGATTATTCGGGAAATTCTGGAGAATATTGCGGTGAATAATTTTTCAGACACAGATGTTTCTTCTGCAACAGGTGATGACGAGGCAAAGGTAAACATTCACCTGAAAGGCGCAAAGTTCCGGAATGAAAACGAAGAACAGGTTGTAAAGTCCATGACGTTTGACGTAAAGCCTGTGGACAAAAACGGAAATACGATTGAAAATGACAAGGTAAAAGCACCCATTACATTCCGCCTTCCGGTAGATAAAAGAGCGAAAGAAACAAAGGCAAAGCTTTTGCATAATGGTAGTCCCATGTATGGGTACTATGATGTGAGAACCGAAAAAGGAGAAAAATACATTGAAGTTTCGACTACGAAGTTCGGTACGTTTAGTTATGACCTTGTGGATGCAGCAACATTGAAGCCGACATGGACAACAGGAACCGATGCGGGCTACTATCTGTCCGGAACAGATAAGTTGGGGCTTATGCGGTTTTTATTTCACGCTGCAGTAAGCGGAACAATTGAAGAATCCGGTATTAAGTATATTAAGGGCAGTAATATTGAAGAGCCTGTAGAGTCGGAGCTCGCGGATGGCGGAAAAGGTCGCGCTGCAACCTTCTACGGAGATATCGTAGATATTCCGCAAACAACAACCGGCACTTACTATGCCATGGCTTATGTGGTGGTGGACGGCGAAACCTACTGGTCGGACGCGCTACCGTGTTCGCCGAATTTTACAAAATATTTCAGTAACCTTAATAAAATAGGAGGCGTAGAATAATGAATAAGTATGTAAAACCTGAAATTGAAGTGGTTATGCTTTGTGCAGAAGATGTTATTATGACAAGTGGGGTTCTACCCCGGAACAGCTTGTATGTTGATGGCGTTGAGCAAGAGGGTGAAAACTACGGTCAACAAAATTTGAATGTTTTTTCTTAAAAAGAATTCGCGTTCTATACGAATGTAACGTAAAAGCGAGCCCAAAAGCTCGCTTTTATATTTGTATATTTTTGACCCATTCTGCATATTCCGCATATGTCATAAGGGAATTGGCGGCAGCCAGAAGTGCCTTTGCGGAAAGGCGGGGCGGCAGAGAAAGGTGCGCACAGAGAAGCGCGCGCCGCGTAGCACTATCTGCGCTGCCGGAAAGTCCGTCCCGATAAAAATCCATGCTTGTAATTTGCCTTGCAGGCGTTTGCGAAGGCGTGGAAACTGTGCGGAGAATATCTAAAAGACTTTCCTTGTCCAGCCCTTCCACGCCAAGCGTCCCCTCGGCGGATGGACGGCTTTTTCGCTTTTCCTTTCCGGGACGCGCCGGGATATAAGCATCCCGCACCGTTCCGGTTTTAATTTGTTCATGCAAAAAAGCGCGGATTTTAAAGCCCGCGCTATCCGAGTCCATTAAAATAATGATACCGTTTTTCTCGGCGAGAGAACGAATATAAGAAAGACGCTCCCGATCGGTGAAAATCGAAAACCCGTAGGTGGGAACCACAAGGGCATCGCAAACCGCATCGAGCGTGATTTTATCATATCTTCCCTCTACAATAATAGCCTCTTGAATTTGCATTACATTTGTGTAGTCGGTGCCGCAGATAATGCGCCGAGGAACTGATTTTCCCCGTCCAGCACGATTTTGTGCGTACCGTCCTTTCTGTATTTTACAATGGTTATCGAAGCATTTGGCGGAGACGAAATGGTTTCAAGCGATGTGAGGGGAACGCTAGTCCACTTGGTTTTTAAAACACGAATGGGTGTGGCATGCGTAACGATGACAACCGTTTCGCCCGGGTGGTTTTTTACAATTTCCGAAATAGCAGTATCTACGCGGTCGAAGAGTGCGCGGATGGATTCGCCGCCTAAAGGCGCAACTGACTCGGCACCCGTTCGCCAAATCTGATATAGTGCATTCTTTTCAAGATATGCAAAGTCTTTCTTCTGCCACTCGCCTGCATGTACTTCCCGAAGCCGCTTGTCAGGAACGACAGAAAGCCCGAAATAGTCCTTGATGGGACGGGCGGTATCCATGGCGCGGGAAAGGTCACTTGCATAAATGGCAGAAACGGGGTATCCCTTTAAAAAGTCCGCCATTTTCTGTGCCTGCGAGTGTCCAAGCATGGTAAGCGGCGCATCGAGGTGCCCTGCAAAATATTTTTCCGTATTTGCTTCGCTTTGCCCGTGTCTTACAAAAATAAGCGTCGTATCCATTGAAAATCCTTCTTCTAAAGTATTCGTCCGCCTTCTCCTGCATCTGTTACATAGAAGGTGGGCGCATACCCGATTTTTTCCGTATATATCCGGCTTACATTTTCCTTAAAGGCTTCCACGCAGTCGTTTTCCACAAGGCTTACCGTACAACCGCCAAAGCCTGCGCCCGTCATGCGGGAGCCAAGGCATCCGGGCTGCGCCTGTGCGGCAGCTGCCAATGTGTCAAGCTCTTCTCCTGTAACCTCATATAAATCGCGAAGGGATGCGTGGGAAGCGTTCATAAGTTGCCCAAACAGGGCAATATTTCCGGCTTTCAGTGCATTTACGGACTGTTTTACTCTATCACATTCTTCTACCACGTGGCGGGCACGCTGTCTGGAAACCGGATTTTTTATCACAGATTTGTGCGCTTCAAACTCTGCGGGTGGGAGAATACCAAGATATGTAAGTTGCGGCAGGTCGGTCTGTAAATCCGCAAGAGCTTCTTCACATTCCGCGCGGCGCTCGTTATATTTGCTCGTTACAAGACTTCTTTTTTTGTTGGTGTTGGCAATTACAATGCGGACATTTCCTAAAGACAGCGGAACGGTTTCATAGGATAAATCCTTGCAGTCGAGGAAAATGGCGTGGTCTTTTTTGCCCATGGCGGAAGCAAACTGGTCCATAATGCCGCAGGCAACACCGATATAATTATTTTCTGCACGCTGTCCGATAACTGCCATATCGCGCATATCGGGAATTTCGCCGGTAGCGAGATGGTAAAGACAGAGTGCTGTTGCCACTTCAATTGCCGCCGAAGAGGAAAGACCGCCGCCGTGGGGGGTGGTATCATGATAGAGAAGATCACAGCCCGGCACAGTTATGCCGTCTTTTATAAGTTCTGCGGCAACACCTATCTGATAATTACCCCAGGAAAGGTCTTTGTAGGCGTCAGCGTTTGCAAGGTCGGCTTCCACCAAAACATCGAGGTCGGTTGCGCGCATTCGAATAATACTGTCCTCCCGCTTTCTGGCAATAATCGTCGTTCCCAGTGTGATAGCGGCGGGCAAAACAAAGCCGCCGTTATAATCTGTATGTTCCCCGATTAGGTTTACGCGTCCCGGAGATGCATAGGCAAAAAGAGTACCACCTTCGCCGAAATGGTCACGAAATATGTTTTTAAGTGTTTGTAAATCCATAGTAGTTCTCCTTTGCCATAAACTTTTTGTAAGCCGCACGCAGTTCTTCTGCTCTTTCCTCCGGTGCGGTGGGATTACAGTGTGCCCATGCACCGGTTTCGCTGGAAGCATTGAATTTTTGCTTGTCAGCCGAGCGCATCGGCGGGAAGAATTCAATGTGGAAATGGAAATCGTCACTTTCTTCCGTATTTACAGGTGCATTGTGCATGCACATCATATAGGGGAAGGCATAGTCAAAAAGACAGTCCAGCGTCCCTGCAGTCTGTTTGATTGCCTGACCCAAAAGGAAGCGTTCCTCTTTTGTAAAGTCCGTAATATACCGCGCGCAACGCTTGGAAGCGATATAACAGCCGTACGGGTATTCGCTGAAAAACGGCAGAAAAACGGTAAAGGCTTCGTTTTCGAAAATAATGCGCTTTTCAAACCGCTTTTCTTCTGCCAACATATCGCAGAAAAGGCAGTTTCCCGATTCTTTTCGGTGCATGCGAAAGGATTCCGCTTCAAGCGCCAGTTTTTTCGGGAGAAAGGAATAACCGTAAATCTGTCCGTGGGGATGGGGCATGGAAACGCCTACAACCGCACCGCGGTTTTCAAAAATAAAGATATATTTAATCTTTTCATCCGCCCGAAGCGCGGTAAAACGCTCGCACCAAAGGTCTACAAGCTCTGCCACATGGCTGTCGGTAAGCTCGGGGAGCGTTTCTGTATGATTTTTGGAATAAAGAATAACCTCACATTTGCCGTAAGCTTTCGCCGTCTTATATATGCCGCCGGCTACCGCATCCGGTACGGGCGGGTCGGTTCGAAGGGCGGGGAAGTCATTATCATATTTCAGCACCGTAAAATCATCCGGTACTTTTCCGGAGCCGGGGCAGAACGGGCACCAGTCCTTCGGCATATTCGGTCTTGCCTGACGGTGCGAAGCAATCATCACCCAGTCGCGGGTTAAGGGATTAAAACGTAATTCAGCCATAGTATCACCTTTCTTTCAGTTTATACTTGTATTATAATGGATAGAAAGCCATAAAGTCAATGCATGAAGTGATACCAATATGGAGAAATGTGAGATTTTATAGTTTGGATAGGACACTGCCGCCAATGAATTCCCGCAGTATGGATGTGCCGGGAACAATTGCTTGCGATACCGGCTCAAAAAAGCTGATAAATTCAAGAAGTCTTTCGGCAGTATTCCGATGCTCGTCATGTACAAGCGCGGCGCGAAGAAGCGGCTCGGCAGCTTCCCGGTATACGGCAAATTCATAGGAAAGAGAGGAGTTGAAAATCACGTCCGCTGTTTCCTCGTACGGGAAAATATTTTTAATTTCTCCCTTTTGCACATCGCCCCACATGGAAAGCGTGCCGGCGGCATCTGTGTTTCGGAATTTACTGTCACGAATAATTCGCCGGATAAGGCGGGTATCGGTGGGAGAGATGGGATTATAGCGGTCAAAGCATAAAACAGTGAGCGCGCTGCAATATACGCGATAGAAATACGATGCGGGAATGCCACGCGTCAGCTTTTCATTCAGCGCATGAATGCCTTCCACCAAAAGAACAGAGCCTTCGGAAAGAGAAAGCGTGCGTCCCTTTTCGGCACGCTCTGCCGTTGTAAAGTCAAAACGCGGCACAGTCACCGTCTCTCCGCGGATAAGGGATAGAAGATGACGGCTAAATAGCGGATAATCAATCGCATCAATGTCTTCATAATTCGGTTTTCCGTTTTCGTCCAAGGGGGTATTGGCACGACCCAGATAATAGTCATCCAGAGAAATCATCTGCGGCTTTAGCCCGTTTGCCCGAAGATGCAGCATAAGCCTGTTTGCCGTTGTCGTTTTTCCCGAGGAGGACGGACCTGAAATCAGAATAACTTTACAATGCAAAATATTGTTTTTTACTGTATCGGCAATTTCTGCGAGGCGTTTTTCATGCATAATCTCAGAGATGTTAATGCAATCGTTTATGCCGCCTTCCCGTATCAGCCGGTTTAGGGCATACACATCCTGCACGCCCACAACCTCGCTCCACGCCCTGTAATCACTGATGGTTTCCAGAATTTTTTTGCCTGTATGAAAGGGCTGTATTTTTTCGCCCGTGTTGGGGTGGGGGTAACGAAGCAGGAAGCCTGCATCAAACAAAACAAGCTCGAATTCTGAAAGATATCCGGCATGGGGATAGAGCTTTCCGTACACGCTGTAATATTTATCTTGGATGGGAAGAAGCGTGATTTCGCTGCGCGGGGTGTAGGCAAGACCCAGGGCAGCTTCCGTATCGCCGCTCCTTCGAACGTGCATAATTGCGTCTTCCTTGCTGAAAACCTGCGGTGTGAGAGGAAACTTTTCTGCAATAAGCGCACGCATGGCACCTTCGAGCGCACAAATATCGGCTTCCGATGGAACATGGTCCGGCATTTCACAGTAGGTGGAACGGTTTACGGATTGGTGCACGCGAAGTGCCTTTCCGGGAAAGACCCGGGCGCAGGCGGCAAACAAAACAAATAAAAGGCTTTGTCTGTAAGTGCGGTAGCTTTCGTCTGTCATTTTTTCACGCATAAAAATCCCCCTTAAAGTCTGATTTTATAAAATTCTTCCTTTCGGCGTAAAATCTCGTCAAAATCGTGGGTATAGCCGTCATCATGCTTAAAGTTAAATACCCGCACTACCTTATCAGGCAGAAGAAGACGACTCACGCCGCCCGCCCCCAGCGCAAAAATGTGAGCGCAGTCCGTCATGGTAACGGTGTTATAAAAGGAGTCAAAGCCAGGCTTTGCATACCCAACGTTTTCGAGATTTCCTACGGTGGCTTTCTGGCGATACATATAGTAGGGACGATACCCTGCGGAAAGCGCCTGCCGATAGGTATAGCGAAGCATGTCGGAAACATCCGGAACATTCGAAACATCGTCGCCACTCTGTCGAATGGCAGAAGCTCTTTTTACATATAAGGTATGCACGGTAAGGCTTTCGGGTGCAAGAGAACGCACCGTATCAAAGGAATGGCAGAACATGGAAAAATCTTCTCCCGGAAGACCTGCAATAAGGTCTGCGTTAATGTTTGTAAAGCCTTCGTCCCGTGCCATGGCGAACGCATTTAGAAATTCGGCGGAAGTATGCCGCCGCCCGATGCGTTTGAGCGTTACATCATGGAGGGTCTGCGGGTTTATGCTGATGCGGGTGGTGCCATATTCTTTTAATACCTGAAGCTTTTCCGGCGTTATGGTGTCGGGCCGGCCCGCTTCCGTAGTAAATTCCATGCCGCTTGTTATCGGGAGATAAGCGCATAACCCATCGCAGAGCTTTGCAAGAAGCGGCGCGTCAAGGCTTGTGGGCGTGCCGCCACCGATATAGACGGCGCGAAGATTCAGCCCCAAATCCTGTATAATCTCACCTGTCCGTCGGATTTCCAAAAGCAGAAGCTTTACATATTCTTCCTTCGTTGCCACCGCACCCGTACCGGAAATGAACGAGCAATAGGCACAGCGGGTGGGGCAGAAGGGGATGCCTATATACACGCAAACATCCTCACGGTTTCTGGGATGCTTTCCTTCTTCCAGCGCAACGGAAACGGCAAGGTCAATTTTATCCTCTTCGGCGAGATATGTTTCCTTTAACATATGGCGTACTGCCGCTTCGCTGTTTCCTTCGTCCAAAAGAATACGCACAAGTTTTGCAGGGCGCACCCCTGTCAGAATGCCCCAGGGCGTCGGCAGAGAAGAAAGGGGGCGAAGGGCATAGTAGGCACTTCGCTTGATAAGGTTTCCGAGGTCGCGCTTTGAGAGCGTATCCCCTTTGGCGCTTTCCGTATATGTCCCTGTTTTACCGCCCACTTCGACATCTGTTTTGATAATCGTCTGTCCGTCACGCATTGACAAGGCGCTTTTTAAAGTTACGTCCTGGTGGTCAGGAAAGAAAAGCAGAACAATCTGTTCTGCTTCATATTCCATCGTATGTCCTATGGCTTCTATCTTCAATTATTCCCACTCCCAATCAAAATTTGCAAAAGGATTTGTACGGCTTTCCCGCAAAATCGTAGTTTCGGCATCATGCCCCGGATATACACGGGTATCTTCCGGCAGAGCGAGAAGACGGCGAATGCTTTCCTTCATGGTTTCTTTGTTTTCGCGGTCAAACCTTCCAATGGAGCCGGAAAAGAGCGTATCGCCTGCAAGGAGAATGTCCTTCGATAAAAAGCAAATACTGCCCTTTGTGTGCCCCGGCGTGTGCAGAACCGAAAAAGTGGTGCTGCCGACAGAAACGGTGTCACCCTCTTCCAAAAGTCTGTCCGCTTCACACCCTTCATAAGAGAACCCGAAGCGGGTGGCATGGCTGGTTTCTGCGTTTTCCAGCATCGGCGCATCTAAGGCATGAACGAAAATGGGAATGCCGAAATGCGCTTTCAAAGCACCGGCGGCACCGGCGTGGTCAAAATGCCCGTGGGTTAAAAGAATGACCTCGGGCGTATAGCCTCGCATTTTAATTACTTGGATAATACTGTCCGCCGCACCGCCCGGGTCAACGATGCCGAGTCTTGTGCCGTCAGCAATAAAATAACAGTTCGTGCCAAACGGCGGCACGCGCAAGCATTGTAGTTCCATATTGCCTCCTATTGATGCAAACGAATAATGTTAAACACACCGGGAACGGTATAAAGCCGCTTGATAATGGCATTTAATTGGGCTGCACTTTCAATTTCCACGGTAAGGTTGATAATGGCCATTTTAGTTTTCAGCGAACGGGAATTGAGTGCTGCAATACCAACCTTGTGGTCAGTGATTGCATTGGTAATATCTGCAAGGAGTCCCTTTCGGTCTGTAGACTCAATTTGTATATCGGAAAGGTAAGCCCCCTTTTGATTTTCCGTCCAGTAGCAGGAAATAATCCGGCTGCGGTCTTCTTCGGAAAGCGCTTCGGGCTGTACGTTCACACAGTCCGCCCGATGTACCGATACGCCGCGTCCCTTTGTAATATAGCCTACAATATCGTCTCCCGGGATAGGCATACAGCATTTAGAAATGCGCACAAGACAATTTTCGATGCCATGCACCGTGATGCTGGACCCGCCGGTGGTACGCTTGACGGGTGCGAGGGCTGTTTTGATTTCCTCTTCCTTTGCCGCTTCACGGCTGAATTCCTTAAGGCGGCTTACGATTTTAATTGCTGTGATACTGCCGTATCCAATGGCGGCATACATATCGTCGGTGTTGGCAAAGCTGTACCGTCTTAGGCATGGATCCAGATATTCCTTGTGGAAAAGCTGGGACATGGTGTAACCCTGCCGCTTCAGCTCCCGTTCTACCGCTTCCTTACCTTTAAGAATATTTTCCTCCCGCATTTCCTTTTTCAGCCAGGCATTAATTTTGCTTCGTGCCTGGTTGGTTTTACAGATTTTGAGCCAGTCGCGGCTGGGACCGTGTACAGATGAGGAGGTTAATATTTCTACAATGTCACCCGTAACAAGCTGATAATCAAGCGGTACGATTTTTGAGTTTACTTTTGCCCCCATCATCTTACTGCCGACGGCGCTGTGAATCGCAAAAGCAAAGTCAATGGGCGTTGAGCCTGCGGGGAGATTGATAACGTCTCCACGGGGCGTAAAGGCAAACACTTCGTCCGCAAAAAGGTCAATTTTAAGGGTGCGCATGAACTCTTCTTCGTCCGTAAAATCCTTTTGGATTTCGAGAAGCTGTCGTATCCATGCAAATTTCGCGTCTGCAGAGTCCTTTTGCGTGGGAGCCGCATTCCCTTCCTTATATTTCCAGTGCGCCGCAATACCGTGCTCGGCGGTGCGGTGCATGTCAAAGGTACGGATTTGAATTTCGCAGGGGCTTCCTTCCGGACCCATTACCGTGGTGTGCAGGGACTGATACATATTGGGCTTTGGCATGGCAATATAGTCCTTGAATCTGCCGGGGATGGGAACATACAGCTCATGCACCATACCCAGCACCGTATAACAGTCACTAACGGTGTTTACGATGATACGCACTGCGAATAAATCGTAAATTTCATCAATGGATTTATTCTGGGTATACATCTTTTTAAATATGCTGTAAAAGCTTTTGGCGCGTCCCTCCAGCTTATAGGTAAGCCCCAAAGCCGTAAGACGCTCGGCAAGCGTTTCTTTGATTGCTTCAATATAGGCATCCCGCTCGTTTTTCTTCTTGTTGATGCTTTCCACAATTTCGTAGTATGCAACAGAATCCAGATGCCGAAGGGATAAATCCTCAAGTTCCCACTTAATTTTGGAAATACCGAGGCGGTGTGCGAGCGGCGCATAAACCTCAAGGGTTTCCCGCGCTTTTATAAGGCGCTTGTGCGGCGGCATATTCTTCAAGGTGCGCATGTTGTGTAAGCGGTCTGCAAGCTTAATGAGAATTACGCGGATATCTTTTGCCATGGCAAGGAACATTTTTCGAAGACTTTCAACTTGTTGCTCCTCTTTGTCATGGAATTGAATTTTGTCAAGCTTTGTAACCCCTTCTACCAAAAGCGCAATATCTTCGCCGAAATCACGTTTAATGTCATCAAAGGAAACAGGTGTATCTTCGATTACGTCATGCAAAAGTCCTGCCGCAATCGCCTCCATATCAATTTCCATATCGGCAAGAATGCCCGCAACGGCAAGGGGATGGGCGATATACGGCTCTCCCGATTCCCGTCGCTGATTTTTATGCATATCCGCAGCGAGCGCATAGGCTTTGTCCAGGAGCGTAAAGTCCGCCCCCGGCATATATCTCAGTATTTTTTCTTTTATTTCTGAATAGGAGTGTGCATGCATGGTTTCCATAGTGTGTACCTCCTTACTCGTTCGCTTCTTTTACGCGAATGTCCTGCATGATAATTTGCGGTGTTTGCATGCCGCCGTAGGTATTTATATGTAGTTCTCCAGCAATGTCCACTGTATCGCCGCGGGAAAGTGTGTCTGCAAGGCTTCCTTTTCCGAATGCTACGCAGTCGACCGCGGCACCATTTTTGAAAAGCCGCAGGAAAAGGTGCTTTCCATCCTTGGATGTGCGCACCGAGGAGAGTGTGACGCCGGAAATTAAAAACACCGGTTTTGCATTTCCTGCACCAAAGGGCTCCAGTTTTTCAAGCTGCTCCGCCACCTTTAAAAGCGGCAGGGAGATATCAAGCGGTGCGTCAATATCAAGGGCGGGAAGAAGGTCCTCCTCTGTAAGCACTTCATCCGCATATTCGTTTAATACTGTCGAAAGTGCTTCAATATTTTCCATCGGCATTGTAAGACCGGCGGCAAGGGCATGCCCGCCGTAGCGGTCCAGTAGCGCATCGGCATGGCAAAGGGCATCGAAAAGATTAAAGCCGGGGATAGACCTGCCGCTACCCTTTCCCGTTTCTCCGTCAGTAGAAATGAGAAGTGTGGGTTTATAAAACTGCTCCGTAATTTTGGAAGCAGTGATACCGATTATACCGTGATGCCAGTCGGTATGCGACAGGACAATCACTTTTTTATTTTCAAAATCTCCGGCATCGATGGCGGCAAGTGCCTCTTCGTATATGGAATCCCCGCAGGTTTTGCGGGCGGTATTTTGTTCATCAAGACAGGCTGCGATTTCTGCGGCCTCCTCTTTTTGGGATGTCAGAAGCAGACGTACTGCCGGCATGCAGCTCCCCATTCTGCCTGCGGCATTGAGCCGTGGTGCGGCGGCAAAGCTCACCTGATACGAGGAAAGTGTGCTTGCCTCTATACCGGCAACTTCAAAAAGTGCCGAAAGACCGACAGAAGGCATTTTTCGCATTTTGCGAAGTCCAAGTGCGGTAATCACGCGGTTTTCGCCGTAAAGGGGAACAACGTCCGCAATGGTTGCAAGGGCAGCAGTGTCACAATACTCCGTTACGGCGCGTTTTGTATCGCCGCATAGCGCACACAGGAGCTTGAAGGCAACGCCCGCACCTGCCAGTGCTTTAAATGGATAGGGGCAGTCGGACCTTTTGGGATTTATCACCGCGAGTGCCTCGGGAAGCACTTCGCCTACGGAATGGTGGTCTGTGATAATTACGTCCATACCGAATTCTTTCGCAAGTGCCGTTTCACGGCATGCCGTAATGCCCGTATCAACGGTTATCATAAGGGTTGTGCCATCTTTTGCAATTCGGCGTACAGCATTCTCGTTTAAGCCGTAGCCTTCCTTTTCGCGGTCGGGAATATAAAAGGTACAGTTCCCGCCTTCACTTTGTAAATAGGAAAGGAGCATGGAAACGGAGGAAATGCCGTCTACATCATAATCCCCGTAAACGGTTATACGTTCTCCGCCGGAAAGGGCAGCGCGAATACGCACTACAGCTTTGTCCATGTCCCGCATAAGGAACGGATCGTGGAGGGTACGAAGACCACCCGTAAGAAAGTCCGCGGCATCCTCCGGTGCAATCCCCCGTACCGCCAAAAGAAGCGCCAAAAGCGGCGAAACCGTAGCAGCGCTTTCTATTGCGGCAACGGTTTTCGGGTCAATATCTTTATATAATATGTTCCATCTTTTATTCAAGTTCGCACCTTCATTAAATAATGTTTCTAATTATTTTATCATACTTCGAAGAAAAAAACAATATTTTTGTACAAATTCACATGCGAAAATTGCAAAAAACTTTACAAAACCGCATATGTACCGAAAAAATTGCAAAAAAGCTTAAATAATGAGGGTAGTTCACAATTTTGTTTACCGTCCTTTTCATTTTAAAAAAACCAAACGAGTGAATACGAAATTTTGCTTTACAAACCATCTTCGCCGTGATATAATAATACAAAATGAAAATAATGGGGATTTATACCCAAATACATACATGACGGAGGAATACTATGCCGATTCGTATACCGGATGCACTGCCTGCCGCAGGCATTTTGCAGAGTGAAAATATTTTTGTGATGACCGAGGGGAGGGCGGCGAGCCAGGATATTCGTCCTTTGAAAATTGCGGTTTTTAATTTAATGCCCACAAAAATTGCCACGGAAACGCAGCTTATCCGCGCGCTTTCCAATTCTCCGTTGCAGGTGGATTTGGTGCTTTTGCATACGGAAACCCATCAGTCCAAAAATACGCCCGAGGAGCATCTTTCTTCCTTTTATAAAACCTTCTCCGATGTAAAGCACAAGCGGTTTGATGGGCTGATTATTACCGGAGCGCCGGTGGAGCATCTGAAATTTGAGGATGTGGACTACTGGGAGGAACTTTGCGCCGTTATGGAATGGTCCAAGACCCATGTTACCAGTACCTTACATATCTGCTGGGCATCGCAGGCGGGCATGTATTATCATTACGGCATTCCAAAACACAGCATTCCGGAAAAAATGTTCGGAGTTTTTCGCCATGATGTTGTCTCACCCCGTGCACACTTAATGCGCGGCTTTGATGATGTTTTTTATGCACCCCATTCTCCCCATACCGAGGTGAAAGCCGAGGAAATCAATGCTGTTCCCGAACTTGAAATTATGGCAACGAGCGAGGAAGCCGGTGTGTACC
>JAZROH010000129.1:0-9133 GCA_045648645.1 Clostridia bacterium
TGCCTCTTTTTCAAGGACAAGCGGCAAGTGCATTTCCTCGCCCGCATCCACGCGCATCATGTTACTGCCGCTTTGTGCCTCGGGCGTATTTTGTAAACATGTTCCGCCGATAATTCCAACCGGTTTTCCTTGCCATATCATTTCAGCACCGCCGTTTGAAATCATTTCATCTCCGGGCACACGGACAAGCCTTATATCCGAAACCATAAACACATCCGTGCTTTCACTGACGATTGTGCTTGCAAAGTTCACTTTTACATACCGGATATTTGTACCGTCCCCTATGGTTTTCGGCGAAAACGTCAACGTATGTTTCACAAAGCTTCCCGCAGAAAGCTTTGTAATCGGCACAACAGACCCGATTTCCGTTTTATCATCGTTTCGATTAAATCCACAAACCTTTACGCTTCCTTTTCCATCAACGGGCAAAGAATATGTAAAAGACAATTCATATGTTGCACCTTTTATAACCGGTATGTACGCCGATGCAATCCCTGCTGAATTTTGGAGTGGCAAGGTAATCTTTTCATTTTGTACTGTGGCACCGAGACTGCCTGTGGTTTCCGTCCAGATGCCGGAAAGGAGATTTTCCTCTCCGGCACTCTCTACGCCAAGGGGAAGAAGTAGGCTGAGGCAAAGCAGAATACTGAAAAGCTTCCTTATTTTATACATAGATACTGCCCCTTCCTTCTCTTATACATGCCTACTCGGCTCTGTTCCTGTATACCACTGTTATCTTCTGGTCAGTATTTGCCCAGAATGTGAATATTTCATCACCTTCTATAATATCCTGCAAGGCAATTTTACGCATGTTGTCTTTTTCGAAATCCCAAAGCACATACACGCCTTCATTGGGAAGCGCACGCAGGAACGGTTTTTCACGCAACAAACCGGTTTTCAATGCGGAATAGGTTTCTACCATAATTGCGCCGCTTACAGCCTTCTTCACAATGCCGTTTGTTCTGACCTTACCACCTGTTGTATACTGAAGTACCTTTGTAGGCGGATCGTAAATATCACAGTCTATCTTCTGGAAAAGCTCCATCTGTGCCGGATATTCGCAGCGGAACTGCACCGCAATTTTAGTAAGTTCCCCTGCGGGATTTGTTTCGTACTGCACCACGTCACCCGCCGAAAGGTCATCAATATTGAGATACATCGGCAAAGCACCAAGCGGTTCTGTGGGGAAATTCGAATCACTTTCACTGCTCTTGAAACGTTTTCTATAGTTTTCTCTTACAATATTTGTAAGAGGGGTATCATCCCTGCCGTTTGTTGCATACCATTTTGTATCTGCCACAATATCGGAAGCGGTGTTTGCATACAGCACTTTTGTGCCATCTGTCACGGAAGCACTAACCTCTTTCCCGTCCTCTGTATACAGTTTCAAGGTATCCAGCACCTCGCCTTCCTCCGAAAGCGTTTTGGCTCTTCCCAAAACCAGACCGACTTTTGCAAAAATATCAGGATATCCACCGCTTGTGCCGCTTCCGAGGTAGGAATGCAGTACCATAGCGCCGCAATGGAAGTCTGCATCTACATCATAAAAAGCAATGTTTCTGTCCGTACGAGCGCTCTCCATGGAGAAGCCGCCCATAGAACGCATCTTATACTCTTCGTCTTTATCTTGCGCGTAGGGAATGACGAAGCACTTGGTTTCGCCGTCCGTACGCACATTACCGAAGTAAACACCATTTATACATTCGACAACACCTGTAAATCTGTTTTGCGAGCCGTCCGACTCACCGTTAAACTCCGTAGAGTTTACTTGCCCTCTTGCGGGTGACTTTACATACCAGTCCATACTGAAATCGCCGTCACCGTAGCTTACGGTTTTATCATCCGGCACAGGATTAGATTTATTGGTTGCCGTTTCTATGCGACGAATCATGCCGTCCGCTGTTGTCTCATATTTTATTAGCTGCGGCACCACGCTGCCTGCAGAATCCACAAGCGGGGATTTTTCATCCGGTTTAAAACGATCCGTTCCGGATAGTGTGGTACTATGCAAAAGCACTGTTTTTGATACCGGATTTTCATTGAGCGTAACCGTGTCCACAGTATCAAATACCTTCATTTCGCCGTCTTCCGTAAAGATTTTAAGTTGCGGTATAGCGCTGATCCCCTTCGTATTTGCCGCCCCTACAAGCCAACCATACTTTGCGGTTTTTGAAGCCGTTTCATCCAGTGCCGCAATCGCGCCCGTATAGTCAAGACAAAACGCCGCGCTGATACCCACTTTGATTTCTCCCACTGCAAGCGGTGAAGCAACAGCATAAGTTTTTCCGCCGATAATAGCCTCATCCTCTCCAAGCTCCGTAACGGTTCCCGTTACGCTTTGGAAAGAGCTGTAAATACGGCGTACGCTTTTATCCATGCTCTCAATGACAGAAAGTACGTCCCATTCAATAAGCTCATTTAAAGTGAGCGGTATCCCTTCTGTGTTTGTCAGAACATTGCCGCTTTCTTCAAGGTCAATTTCCATAGGCGCTACGCCTTTATTTTTGAAATAAATCCTGTTTTCTTCTGCAAAGACGCGGTCAACTACGTAATTCTTGTATTCCTCTGCAATTACGTACTTGCAGTCCCCGCCCTCATTTTCGATAAGGCGAACCGTGCCGCACTGCATGTTCTCAAGATAGGTTTTATTGGTTTCCATGCGTCCGTTGTAAATAAGCTTTGCACCGGAAATATTTTGCTTCCGTTCTGCGCCGCTTTCGGTTTCATAAATGATTTCCGAGTTTCGGATTTCAATATCACTTACACGTAAATGCGTCACTTCCGTGTTGGAACGAGGTACCACAGCAAGGATCACAGGCTTTTCGGTTTCTGTGTCTTCACGAGTGTAGATATCGACGCGCATACCCAACATTTCCTGTGCCGTCGTTTCCCCCTTCTTCATGATTACAGTTCCTACTGCCACCTCATCATTGTCAAGCGTTTTGCCGGGGTCTTCTATCATGCTCATCGGTGTTGCGGTAATTTCCGCGGTGATACGTTCTACTTTAAGATAGTAGCTCAGCAGGGTTTTCGTTTCATCCGTTTCAAACTCCAGCTTATCGTCTCCAAAGTGAGACTGTAAAAAGAGCTCTGCATCCAACGCGTTATACAAAAGGATTGCCATATCACCTCTTGACATTTTACCGCCGACTTTGATGCCCTTTAAAATGTCAAGCTGCGCAGCCTGTGCGAGATATCCCGTGGGATATCCTCCCTCGGCTTCTGCCTTTGCCTTGTAACCAAGTGCGACAACTATCATTTTTACTGCCTGTTCATATGTAACACTTTTGTCCGGTTCAAATGTTGTGGCACTTGTACCATTTATAATTCCCATCTGATATGCCGTGCTAATGCTTGCATACGCCCAGTGGTCGGCCGGTACATCCTGAAATGTATCGCTTCCGGCTATGCCTTCCACATTCATTGTGCGCAAAATAATTGTGGTCATTTCCGCACGGGTAAGGGGGCTATCCGGTTCAAATGCCCCTTCCGCTTTTCCTTCCAAAATACCCAGTGCCGATAAGACAGTAACGGCAGTTTCGCAAGACTTCCCGGTAGTGTCGGAAAAAGATGCTGAAGAAGCACCGGTCGGCATTAGAAACAGCATTGGAATGGTGAGTAAGATTGCAATTATTTTCTTCAAGATGAATTCTCCTTTATGTGTTTATTTTGGATGTTTGCGCCAAACGCTCCCCCTTTCATTTTTGGATATAACAATGCTATGTTATCTTATCGCCAGTATACCACATGAAATCTTCTGCTGTAAACAGTAGAGTTCGCTCATTGTTTTTACGATTTTGTGATTCAAGGTCACATATTTTATATTGAATTTTCAGGTTTTTTTATAGTTTTGTGGTAAATTGAACAGTTTTTTTCACGCTTGACAAAACATATAATTTGGGATATACTATACATGATGTAAAAAAGGAATGAGGTAGAAATCATGGAAAATCTTTCGATTCCGGTTAAGGATATTAAAATTTACCCCAGCAATTCCCGCATTGTGCACTGCGCACCGGGTTGGCACGGAAACACCGTTTCCCACAGTAATAAGTTTTTTTATGTACTTGACGGAAGCATCGTTTTAAATATTGAAGAACAAAACTATATCGTTCGTAAACACCAGCTCGCTTTGCTTCCTGCCGGTCTTCGTCATTCCTTTTGGTTACTTCCCGGTGTAAATATGACGATGATTGATATAGGATTTCGTGCAGAAATAAACGGTGAAGATATTTTCTCGTTTTATAATTGCACAAAGGATAATCATGTAATTTCCTTTCCTGAGAAAGAAATTATGGAAATACACAATACTATGATAAATGCCTCAAGTGGGGATTTTTACGGTTATTTTGTCTGGGCCTCGGAAATCACAAAACTATGTGCCTTATATGTTAAAGCCAGAGTAGATAAGGAAAATGCCAAAGAGGAATTTTCGGAAATCATTGATTACATGCGTACACATGTCAACGAGGACATGCCCCTTGAGGTTCTTGCAAAAAAAACGCATTATGATCCCACGTATTTTTCTGCTAAATTCAAAAAGGAAATCGGTATGTCACCACTTAAATATTTTGCAAGAATGCGCGCAAAAGAAGCGGCACATCTGATTTGTACCACAGACATGCCGCTTCCCGCCATTGCCAACGCGGTAGGCTTTTCCAATATTTATTATTTCAAACGGTTCTTTCTGCAACAAATGGGGGTTGAACCGGAGCGATATAAAAATGTATTTATTGCCCCCTCTTATTTGCGTGAAACAAAGGGATGAAACAGGTGCAAGCACCGAACCCCCGATATTAAAGGGCACTGAAAAACCACAGTTTTTGAAAGACTGTGGTTTTTCAGTGCCCTTGTAGAATAAGGGTTTGTGGCAATTTGTTTGAATCAGTAGCTTCGGTGAAGCGATGCGGCGTGTACAGGATGGGCAGTGCGAAAAGAGTAAGATGTATCTGCCGGGATACAAGTATACGAAATAATAAGTTGCCTCTTTTATTGAACTACACCAGTTTATGCGGATAGTAAAAATCCCCCTATGATATTTTCATTATACCATAGGGGGATTTTTTTGTTATTGCTCGTACCGATTCAATTCCTTTTACCGGTGGTCACGACTTAAGATACAGAATTTAAAGTCTACCTTTTCTGCCTGTAACTTATATTTATTCTGTAATGGTGCACCGCAGCTACCCGAACCGATGCCGCTGTCCTTATAGTCAATGCGAACAACCGTTGCATCTTCTTTTGTCAGTTCATCCGTATGCATTGCCGCCGTCAGCATTTCTGCCGAATAGCGGGATACATTAAATTCAAAGTCATTATCGCTTTCAAAGCGGATACCATCAAACGCAAGATACCGCGCTCTGTTATGATTACCGTGTTCCTGCGGCACGGGATAAGGTTCATATTCCTTCTCCGCCGTGCTTTCAAAAACGCCGACCTTTGTTTGCCTGTCCATATCCACATAACAGCTTCCCGGACCCCCGCCGAAATAGGAAAATGCATTCTTTTCCTTTTGCAGACGGAAGGTAAACCCGAGGCGTGGTAAATATGTAACCGCATCAGAAAGTTGTCCGGTAAGATGCACTAAAACGCCGCCCTTTACAAAAGTATATGTGCAGGTAAACGGGAAAATCGGTTTCATGGAAACGGCCGAAAGCGTACCCTTTACTGTTATTCTGTTTTCCTCTGCCTCACATGCATACACCTTCGTCTGCATACAGTTATACTGATTGGATACAACACCCTGCGGCGTAAAGATAATGCCCCATTCATATCTGACAATGCGCTCATTATCCGTAGGCGCACGCCATACGTCCAATACGGTTTCGCCGCAAAGACTGTCACCAATGCCGACAAGGCTACCGTGAAGTGCATTAAATGTATATGTATTCTCGCCTTCCGTAACGTAAATATACTCTCCTTCCCTTTGCATGGTGACTTTTGCTTCTTCGTAGACAGAAGGAGCAGATTGCACCGGAAGCTTATGCTGCATAAACGCCGTCTCTTCCTCACCGTCATAAAGTGAAACCGTAAGGAATGCACCATAACGACAATCCGTCATGCATGGTAGTTCCATCGGGATTTCCACCGTTTCATGCGGCTTTGCCGATACCTTTTCCGTCCATTCCTTTATGATAGTGCCGTCCTTTTCTACGGAAAAACGGAAGGTAAATGCATCTAAATTCAAAAAGTCATAGCGGTTTGTAATTTTTAAAATAGTACCAAAAAGCTCCGACTGAAAGCCGCGGTGTGCAATCTTCGCGGCATAGCTTCCCGTCTTAAGGCTTCTGTCTGCAAACACAAGCCCATCACAGCAAAAATTCAGATCGTGTACCTTTTCGCCGAAATCACCGCCGTACTGCATAACGCCGTCCTTTAAAAGTGCGTGGTCACACCATTCCCAAATGCAGCCGCCGATGAAATTTTCATGCGCATAAAACTGTTCCCAGTAATCTTCCAAATCACCCGGTCCGTTGCCCATGGCATGGGAATATTCACACAGGAAAAATGGTCTGTTACCTGCAAAACGTTCCAGATCATCCGCCGAAATATACATGCGGCTCGCCATATCCACCACATCTATAGGATCGTCAAACATAAATGCACCGGCATAGTGAATGGGACGGGTAGCATCTTTTTCCTTTAGCCACCGGCTCATGGCAATATGGTTTTCGCCGTAGCCACTTTCATTTCCAAGAGACCAGAAAATAACGGATGCATGGTTTTTATCTCTTTCATACATTCTTTCGGCTCTATCCAAAAATGCTTTTTCCCATGTCTTATCACAACACAGCCAGCCCTCTTCATCGATTTTAGTATTATAGCTTTGCTTCTGCGGCGTATGATAGGAGTTGCCGTGGGTTTCGAGATCCGCCTCGTCAATGACATAGAACCCCATCTCGTCACACAAGTCAAGAAAGCGTGGATGCGGCGGATAGTGGGACGCACGGATGCAATTCATATTTAATTTCTTCATAAGGTGCAAATCTCGCGAAAAATCCTCCACGTAATGTCCCGTTTTAGGATCCGTCTCGTGGTAATTGATCCCTTTCAGTTTCACAGGACTGCCATTTATAAGAAGTGCACCATTTTCAGAAAATCCGACATCGCGCATGCCGACTTTAAACGGGATAAATTCCGTACCGTTTTCAATCACCACCGTGTATACATGCGGTGTTTCCGCCGTCCAGAGAAGGGATGGTGTGTCCACTCTTTTTCCGTCATAGTAAATCGCATACTCTTCCGCATCGACGGCAATTTCTTTTGTGTTTGCCGTGATTTTAAAATCCCTATTGCCGTTTTTATCTCTTGAAAGAAGGTATACATCGCGAAAAATGCCGGAAAGTCTAATCATATCCTGATCCTCAAGATACGTGCCATCGCACCACTTGAGCACCTTTACTACTATGGTGTTTTCACCCGTATGCACAAAGGGAGAAACATCAAACTCCGCCTGCATACGGCTGCCCTGACCGTACCCGACATAGGCATCGTTTACGTACAAAAACAGGCAGGAATCTACACCTTCAAAAACAATGTCTGTTTCCCGCTTTGTCCAGCTTTCATCCAAGGTGAAGGTGCGGCGATATACACCCATGGGATTATCGTCCGGCACAAATGGCGGATTAAACGGAATCGGGTAGCGAGAATTTACATACTGCGGTGCGCCGTAGCCATGCATCTGCCAATTTGACGGCACGGGGATTTTCTCCCATGGCGTTTCCGACTCCATAGCATAGCTTTCAAAATAGCGAAAATCCCATTCGCCGTTTAAGTTTTTAAAAAAGGCAGAAGCCTCGGGGTTTCCCCCGAGGGCCTTTTCTGCTGTATCATACGGAATATACCACGCTCTCGGCGCAAGTCTGTTTTCCTCTAAAATGTTTTGATTTTCAAAAATATTCATGGGTACTTTCCTTTTATCTGTAAATAACAATCAGTCTTTCATAAGGATTGGAGCGTGCCGCAAAGAACATATCGCCTTCACGCATAGCGGCAGCCGAAGCCACTCTGTATGTTTCTTTTTCCGTATCGAAAATGAGTACAGGTGCCGTACTGAATACGTGTACACGTTCCACAATTTCTCCACCGGTAAGGGGTACATCAAACTTCACGGTTCTGTCTGAAACCTTTTTCGCTTCGGAATACAGATAGAGTGTGGGATAATAGTCCATATTTGCGCTCGGCCACTTTATGGAAGTACCCTCGTACGCCTTTTCACCAACAATAGGTGTCTTTGCACGAAGCATGCAAGTTACCGAAGTCAGAACGCCCCCGTTTTCTGCATACTTGATAATGTCACCGGGATGCAAATCAGAAAGCGCAATCGTTTCCTTAAGCTGAATGCCATCCTCATTTACAATATGTTCTTCTGCATTTTCACCTTCTGTGTTTGTAAGGGCAAAACCGCGGAAGAATACCTTCACATCCTCCGGATTATATAAAAGTTTTTCACCGCCGCCCATAGAATCATACAGTCTGAGCGTTTCACATACTGTTCCGTCTTCCGTAAGGCCGCGTCCGGTGCCGACTACCATTGCATAATTGCCTACGTTTTTGTCCGTCGCACCGCCGCCACGAAGTACAAGAACACCGATATCGTTGTATTCCGTCAAGTCATAGATGGATGCACCTTTATAGATTTCTGCATGCACAAGGCTTGCCATCTTCTGCACGGCGTATTCTTTATCATTCTCGTCATTATACGCTGCAGGTATTCTGAAAATAAGGGTTGCATCCGTCACCATGTGTCGACTGTTGAAGCTTCGCAAGGTGTGCCCGAGGTACATTGCCTGATCTGCAGACCAGTCTTTTGTAAACACAGCTTCTCTTTCTTCATCGGTATAACCACTGCCGTCTTTGGCTGTGAATACCTTATAGATTTCGCCATCGCCATTCATCTCAAATCGGATAAGCTGTTCTTTGATTTCACCGCTTCTGATTAGCGGTACAACTGCAATTTTCTGTGCATCTGTCAGGGAATATGCATTTTCAAACAGAAGTGTATTATCTACGCGTAGGTCATTGATTTCTACCGTATCGGCAACCTTGAACACTTCCATTGTGCCGTCCTCAGTAAACACTTTAAAGTTTACCGTTTTGTCAATTCCCTGGCTGATGCCCGCACGGACAATAT
>JAZROH010000130.1:0-1876 GCA_045648645.1 Clostridia bacterium
TCGGGTGCAATTTCATCCGAAAAGCCGCTGATTTTAGTGTATTGCATTATGTCCCTCTTTTCTTTATTATAACTTTTTATAAGGGATGAAATCCAAATTCATGGTTTTCATCCCTTATAAATTACTTAAATATCACCTATAAACAACAATCAGCCTCGTATAGGGATTTGTTTTTTGGGCAAACACCATATCTTCCACCCGAATCGCATCAATCGTGGAAGGCTTTATTGTATCGGTCGCTCTATCATAGATAACAATCGGTGCAATCTTCGAACCGCTTGAATAGTGTAAAATCAAACGATCATATTGACCCGTGAACATGGACAATCCGTCTTCCAAAACCTCAGTAACTTTACCATACGATATCGTCACATCTGAATAGAAATAATATTGCGATAAAGTCTTGGTTCCCGTTTCTCCAGTGCGCGGGGAATCTGCACGAAGCAGGGCACGCATGCCCGTCAGTACGTCGCCTTGTACGCCGCCGAGCGAATAAAGAACTACATCGCCGCGGGAAAGCGCTGTTACCGGCATGCTCGGGTTCAACACTTTTTTGCTGCCCGATTGCGTTACCTGTGTTTCACCGTTATTTACATCTGTGAGTGTTTTTGCGTTTAAAACGACCTGGAAATCTTCTTCGGCAAAAAGTACTTTTTCATTTCCATCAACAAGGACACGAATGGCTTTTCCGACATTTCCGTCGGCATCCAGCGCATCCCCTACGCTCAGCACCACCCCGACAGTGCCGTCGCTTCCCACATCCGCAAGCGAACTGGAAACCTTGTGTACAACCGCGCCGACTCCGAAATCTGCATGCCAATCATAAAGTTCTCTGCCAACATAAAATTCCCCATGTTCGTACGAGGTTTTTCCTTTTGTTACAATATAATCACGTGCATCATCAGAATACGCTTCGGGAACAATAAACGTCAGCGTATTATCTGTTATGCGATATGCGCTAGCTAACGTACTCTGCACATAACCCGCATAATGTGCTCCGCTTCCTTCTGTAATAAGTACCAAAGAAAGCCCTTCCGGTACATTTTGATGTGTACACCCCAACACATCCTGCGCGGTTTCCAACGCAATTACCTCTTCGCTTCCGCTTAGCTCATATATGATCAGTTGTCCCTTTGCTTTCCCGCCTTCCAGAAGCACCGGCGCTGTCAGCAGATCTGCCGCATTTGTGGGCGTTCCATTCAGCTTTACGCTCTTCGCCGCCTTGAAAATCTTCATTTCCCCTTGCTTTGTGAAAATACGGAGCGACACACCACCGTCAATACCCTTCTCCTGCGCCATAGCAGTAAAGTAACCGTATTCAGGTGTTACATTGGTAGTATCCACCGCCGCAATTTTACCGTTAAAGTCCAGATAGTATTTTGCCGTTTCGCCAAGGACAGGGGTGCCAAGAGAATTGGCTGCCACCTCGTACACCGTCTCGCCGATTTGTACGCCGTCCGCGCTTATTTCGCTTGGAGCACCAATGGCACTCTCTGTGGAAAGCTTTACCTTATAGGGCGTCCCGTTCGCACGAAGCAACACGGAAAGTACATTCCATTCTTTCAGTTCTGCCACTTCAAAATCCATCTCGAATTTGGAAGACATATTGTTCTTATCCAAAATAAGTTCGGGCGCGTTTTTGAAGTAAACGGTATTGTCATCCGCATAGGCGGACTGCACAATCCGATTTTCATAAGCTTCCACCAAAATGGTGTCTGCGCCGCCGTCCGTATTTGAAATCAGCGTCACCGTTCCCATAGCGGGCAGTAAATCATTTGCCGTCCAAGGGGCTTTCTTTGCACCGTTATAATAAAGCGTTGCCCCCGCAATCGACAGCGTAACCTCTTTGCCGTTTGCATCGTCGAAGCGTACCATG
>JAZROH010000131.1:0-6270 GCA_045648645.1 Clostridia bacterium
TCAGCCTGTCTCTGCGTTTGCAAACGTATCGGGTAAATAAAGAAGAAAGTAAAAGAAGGAGAGATGTTTTATGTTGAAAAAAATTTTAAGCTTGGCAATGGTAGTTTGCATGATGCTTTCGGCATCCTGCGTGTTGGCAGACGGTGAAGCCGAAACTTCCCCCTACGTAAAGGAAGCTACGCTGGCAGAAAAAGAAGCTGGGATTCTCGGCTACCAATTATCGAATGATTTTAACGATGGAAAGGTGGCTGATCGCATTCGTAACATCTTTGCAGATGCCATAGACACTTTTGATGGCGCACCGTTAAGCTCTAAAGCGATGGTTGCATTTTTTACAACCGATAAAAACGCAACTTACCAAGCGGTTTCCAATTTTAAGTCTGCAACCACCTCCAACTATGTTATGTTGGAAGCTGATTTTATGCTTCCCGATGTTGCGGCAGAGGGTGAAGATCCTTATGCAGGCGGCGTAGCATCCGTTGCGCTCGGATGGACTTTTACCGAGGACTATGGCACGCCATCTACAAACACAGGGGCGGCGACCACCAGTTTCAATATTACGGGCAATCGCGGCGGCAAAAAGACGGGCGTTATTTCGTTTAATACAGCAAAGTGTAACAGCCCGTCTTCTGCGCAAGTCTTAACATATTCAGGCATAGATATTACACCGGACGTATGGCACAAGGTAGAAATTCTGGCAGACACAAAAGCAAAGCATCTGGACTTCTATCTCGACGGAAAACTGCTGATTATGGATGTTCTGTACGGTGCATGGACATGTCCTGGTGTGCCTGAGACTGTTGGCCTTCGTAGCGTCTGTCTCGGGGTTTCTGAAGGCACAACACCAACGACATATACTAAAGGGCAACTTCTCGGTACAGGAAGAGCGACGGAAGGTGGAAATACAACGTATAATCCCTATCCCGTTCTGTATGATAACGTGAACGTTATGGAAGTTACACCTGCATTTGTAGGCAAAAAGGTAGAAACCGGTTATAACGCATTCTTTGAAGGTGGCAGAATGTATCAGAACCCCACTATGCTGCCTCTTTTCAGCCGCATTTATGCCAAGGATATTCCGGTAACATATACTATGGATGATAAACAGGAGATTGTTGATAAAACCAATTTTAAAATAAAATATGCATACGGTGTCAACGGCCAGACATTAACACGTCCTGCAGACGATACAATCGTAAACCCCATTACAAATGTAAACTACAGACCGCAGATTGCGGCACAGAGACAGAAATGGGATTATAGCGGCGTATTCACCGTTAATTACAAAAAGGACGCAGGGGAAACAGCCGACCCGAATTATGACATTGATTACACCTTCGATGTAAATGTGCTTCTTCGTGCCAATGTAGCGGCAACAGAAGTGGAAAACATCATGGCAAACGCTATGTTCTTCACAGAAACAGAAAAAGGCGTCGGTGCAGGACTGGAAGTTTCCAATGCAGGCACAGAAGATTATCAGGCAATCTTCTTTGTATGTAGCTATGAAGCTGATAAGCTGACAAGCATTGAAGCTGTCCCCGTAACCTTAAAGGCAGGCGGTGAGGAAGTTACATTCTTTTCCGAAGTGCCTACAGGCGAGGATGACGTAGAAGTAAAAGCATTTATGTGGGGTCTTAAGGGTCTTGAACCCATTCGGTTTGATACATATTCCCTGACAGAATAAAGAATATTCCCTACAGGAGTAGTTTCGGGCAAAAGGGCAACAACTTTTGCCCGAAACCTGCGTTTTTATGACTGATAATGAGGTGTAACATGAAAAAGATACTTACTATTATACTGACAATATGCCTTGCACTCGGTACCTTTATGCCTTGCGCCGCAGCCTTTAAGGACACGGAGGGAACGCCCTATGAAGAGGCGGCAGCCCTTCTGTATGACCTTGGTATCGTAGAGGGCAGAGGCAGTAACTATGAGCCCGAGGCAGAGCTTACCCGCGCGGAAATGATAACCTACCTTGTGCGCATTCTGGGTCTGGACGGCGGCGCGGCAGAAGTGATTTTCTCGGACGTGCCAGAGGACCACTGGGCATGCGGAAACGTGGCAACCGCCTATAAAATGGGCATTGCAAACGGCATGGGCGACGGCAGTTTTGCGCCCGACGCACCCGTAACCTTCGCCCAGAGCGTAAAGCTTCTAGTCGGTGCGCTCGGGTACGGCGTACAGGCAGAGGCGGCGGGGGGATACCCTTCCGGTTACCTTGCAATGGCAAACCGCATTGATTTATTAAAGGGCGTACCGCAGGACGGCACGATGAACCGCGGCATTATGGCACTGCTCGCTGCCAATGCACTGGACATCAGCCCGCTTGTGAAAGCGGACTACGGCGCAGACAGCGGCAAGTACGTGGAGGCTACGGGAGAAACACTCCTTTCCTACTATTTAAATATTGATACCTATAAAGGACTTGTTACCGGGAATGAAATGGTACGAGTAGCCGCAGGCACGAAGGCAGATGCAGGAGAGATTGCCATGGGCGACCTTGTGTTTTCCGTAGGGAACACAAATGCAGCAGCGTTTGTGGGGCAGGAAGTCACCATCCGCGCAAAAGAAGAAGACAATACACTTGTTATTCTCCATATTGCGGCAAAGAAGGGTACAACCGTGTTTACGGCGTCCGGTGAGGATATTCTCCCGACAACGGAGAAAACCCGCCTTGTTTTAGAGGATGCAGACGGCAATAAGAGCACCATAGAAATCACAGGGGATGCAAACTTTGTCTACAACGGCATGTACAAAGCGCCCTGGGCGGCAAGCGACTTGCTTTCTCCCAAGAGCACATATACCTTCGTACAGAACACAAACGGCATCATTTATACTATTTTTCAGGAACGCTATGAAAACCATGTGGTAAAATCCACATCCGAAGATTTACAAAAGGTATATTATAAGGATGGCGGCAGCTTATCCGTATCTCCGTCCGATTGGAGCAAAATACAAATTACTAAAGCCGACGGCACGGCGGCTGCGCTTTCGGATATGGCAGAGTGGGATATTCTGTCGGTTTCGGTGGGCGGCACAGATGCGGTGCTTCGCGCCATTCTCAGTAAGGAACGGGTGGAAGGAACAGTTTCCGAAAAGAGTGACGACGAGGTTGTAATTGGAGAAAAAACATATAAAATTGCCAAGAGTCTTTCGGAAAATGCATTGGAAGAACAGCCTAAGGTAGGGCAGACGGCATTCTACTCTATTGACGCTTTTGGGCTTATAGCAGCAGTTAACACCGATACGTTGACAAAAAAATACGCCTATTTAGTGGAAGGGAATGTAAAGCCCGGTTTAGATGTTAAGGCACAGGTCAAGCTCTTCACAAAAGAAGGAAAAATGGAAGTCTACACGCTGGCAGATAAGGTGAGACTCGACGATGCCGCACCTATTGCAGCGACTGCTGTTTTGGAAGATGCGAAGCTTAGCGCGGGCGGTGCAATTATACGCCAGCTCATTACATATGAGCTTAATGGGGAAAATGAAATCAACGCAATCGAAGTTGCAGAAAACTCGGAGGGCGTATATGACCGCGAGGAAAGATTACATCACTTTACTATGGACCATGAAGTAACCGGCACCGGTGGACGTTTTGTCGGTCACAGTTCAAGTAAATTTGCATCACGCTACCAGATTGCGGATAAAACCATTATTATGGTGGTGCCAAAGACGAGTAATGAGGACTCTATGTATAAGATACTTACGAAAAAGAATCTGGTACACGGCGAGGGATATGCCGGTGTCTCCCTCTATGATGTGGACAAAAACAATGTAGTTTCGGTTATGGTGCAGAACATAGATGCAGAAGCTGTAGTGGACAAGGAATGTCAGGTTGTTGCTATGGTGCTGTATCCGACAGAAACGGTGGATGCGGATGGTGTTGTTCAGCCCGCGCTTCGCGTTTTGTTGCCTGACGGCACAGAGACAACATTACCGGTTCTTCCCGAAGCCCGTGTGGAAACGAACCGTTACGTCACAACAAACAAGGGCGGTATCAAGGCAACCATGCTTTGCGTTATGAACAGCAGCGACCCTTATTACAGAACAGAGCCGGATGCAGGAACATTATATAATTTTATGCCGCTCTCGCAGCTCGAAAAGGGTGATATCATCCAGTATGAAACAAATGTAAACGGCGTGGTTTCCGCGCTTGCCGTTCGCGTTCGTGCGAAAAGGCTTAACCCGCTGACGGATATGATAGAGAGAAACACGGGAGACCTCCATCTCGACTATGCATGGTCCAGCTTCCAGTATATGTACGGTGAGGTGATTGCACCTGTGGAAAACGGTGTTGTTGTAAAATCCAACTGTATAAACACCTCAACATCGGAAAGACATGAGAATGTGGAGCGACTTTTGACAAACACAGTAGCATGTACCTACCTTTATGAAAAGGGAAAAGATACCGTGCGTAAGATTTTATCTGCAGATCTTATTCCCGGAGATAAGATTGCCATGACGCATACAATCGCATCGACCATAATGTTAATTGCATACAGAGATTAGAAAGCGTGGTAAAATGGAAAAAGGTTTGACAAAATACGTAGACGTGTTCTACGGAAATGGTGCTATCAATTTGCCGAAGCCCGAAGGAATTGCGGCAACATGGCTTTTTATCAAGGCGCAGTGCGGGAATACACACCCGCACGCCGCCTTGCCATTCGGGCGCATGACCTGCGGCCTCTATACGGGGGGGTATCCCACGGGATACGGAAATCATAGACCCAACTGCTGCGGACCGGTGACGACTTTTCCGGCAAAGGTGCGCGGATTTTCGCACATGCACCAGACCGGCACGGGGGCTATGGGTACATATTTCAATTATGCCGTGGCTTCGCCCCTGTACGGCGAAATCCGGGAAATCGGCGAAGAAATCAAGGATGAGACGGGCGAGCCGGGCTACTATGCGGTAACGCTTTCTGAAAGCGGAATTCGGGCGGAAATATCCGTGGATGAAGCGGCGGCATACCATCGGTATCATTTTGACGGTGAAGGAAAAATTGTGGTGGATTTTTCCAATGACGGTTTGTGCCGCGAATTTAAAGATGCGTATGCACTGGCGGAGAATGCTGAAATTCGCGCGGAGGGAGAGCGGGCGGCTTCGGCAAGCCTTACATTGCACGGTGTGAAAACGTATTTTTATGCCGTGTGCGAGGGAAATGTGAAAAAAACGTCTCTGTTTTCGGACTACAAAGAGACGGACGAGAAGATTTTGCATCGGGACAAAACGGAGGAACGTTACGGTGCCGTTTTTACAGTGGATGGCACGTGTGTGCTTCGTGTGGCAGTTTCGGCGGAGAGCGTGGAAGCGGCACGGAAACTGGCGGAGCAAGGAGAGGCTTTTGACGAAGTTCGAAAAAAGGCTTCGGAAAAATGGAATACATATCTTGGAAAAATAGAAATCGCAGGGGATGAAAAAACAAAGCGGCTGTTTTATTCCAATTTATACCACAGCCTTATAAAGCCTGCAAAATGGGAAACAGAATATTCGGATTTTTCCACCCTTTGGGATATGTATAAAACACAGCTGCCGCTTGTGTTTGCGCTTTTCCCGGAGGAAAGCCGCGGCATTGCCGAAAGTATTCGGGCAGCAGGGGAGACACACGGGGTGGTACCCAATGCTCTCATGCGTTCTAACGATTATGCGCGGTTTGACAGACAGGCAAAGATGCTTGCAACGCACGTTATGGCGGATGCTTTTTATCGCGGCGCTACAGATGCGAAAAGCGTTCTGGCGGTTGCAGAGGGAGAAACGGACGGGGATATGGATGCCCATTTTGCCGAAATGCTACAGCAGGAACATTTCACGCATATTCTGGATGTTTCCGAAGGATGCCGCGCGGCAGAAAATGTAGCACGTGAAGCCGGTGAACAAGCGAAAGCGGACTTTTTCAAAGCTTACGCCGACAGATGGAACGATGCCTTCGGGGATGACGGCCTTTTAAAAGAGGGAAATTGTTATTATGAGGGAGACCGCTGGAATTATTCCTTCCGTCTCCTTTCGGAGATAGAAGCACGGATAGCCCTGTGCGGGACAGAAGACTTTATTAAAAAGGCAGACAGCTTTTTCGGGTACGGTAAAGAGCCGGTTGTACAGTGCCAAAACCCCAATGACACGAAATATATTAAAAATTTGTGTTTGCATCGTTTTGATGGAATAAACAATGAACACGATATGGAAACGCCCTATATATATCTGTTTGCGGGAAGACACGATAAAACCTGCGAAGTGGTACGGGGAATCTTACAATATATGTTCACAGAAGG